>CAZJWF010000129.1:0-8010 GCA_964549375.1 uncultured Neomegalonema sp. | reverse complement strand
TCGTTCAGCTTGCGCTCAACGACCATTTGCGTGGCGATGCCCGCATGATCGGTTCCTGGCTGCCACAGCGTGTCAAAGCCGCGCATCCGGTGCCAACGAACCAGAATGTCTTGCAGCGTGTTGTTCAGCGCGTGGCCCATATGCAGGCTGCCGGTGACATTGGGCGGCGGGATGACAATGGTAAAAGTCTCATCGCGCTTTTTGTTGGCCCCAGCCGCAAAGCACTTGGCATCCTCCCACGCTTTATAAATGCGCGGTTCGGCCTCAGCGGCGTCAAAGGTCTTTTCCATCGCCATTGTGGCGCTCTCCTGCTCGTCATCTGTCTGTTTGGGGTGGCTTTAGCGCAGGTGCGCCGCGAACGGAAGCACAGGACGTTGTTCACCTTGTTTTAGGTCGTCTTAATCGCAGGCATTCTCTAAATACGTGAAATTAGCCTTAAAATGGCCAGAGCATCCCGGTTTCTGCTCCGGTCAGCGGGCTTAGCCCGGAATTTGGCGCAAAGTCCCACGCTCGACCAGATGACACGGCACGCGCCGCGCCTCAGGCTTATGCGTTGGATCATCGAGCATGGTCGTAACCAGATCAACGGATGACGCAACAATCTGGCGGATTGGGTGGTGTATCGTCGTCAGGTTGATCCCCTCCCACCGAGCCATTTGCATATCATTGAGACCGATGAAGCCAATGTCCTCAGGAATGGACATCCCAACCATTCGCGCCGCCGCCATCGCACCGATTGAGATAACGTCGTCGCCGCAGAAATACGCCTCTGCGGGGGCATTTTTCAGCACTCGCATCATCTCGTCCCGCCCCGCGTCAAACGAGTAGGCAGCGGCAAAAGTGCTGGATGTCTCTATGTCGGGGTTATGCGAAAGCTCGTCCAGAAAACCACGCAGGCGGTCCTGCGTAGAGGGAGCCGATTTCGGGCCACCCAAAAACCCAACCCGGCGATACCCCCGCTCAACGAGCGCCCGCGCCGCCATCCGCCCGCACTCAACGTTATCAATGCCGACAACATGCACATCGGGAGTGCCGGATGGGCGACCAAACGCATGGACCACGGGCAACCCCGCGTCCCGGAAAGCTTTGGCGAAACTGGCAGGCAGCGCCGACGACGACACAATGACCCCATCGACCGAATATTGAAGCAGCATCCGAACCGAATTGTCAGGGCTGGTTTCGTCAGACAGGTTAACCAAAAGCGGGCGCAATCCTTGGTCTTGCAGTCCTTTTGTAAAGAGATCAAATACTTCTAAAAACAACGGGTTATGAAAGTTATTGGAGACTAGCCCGATGAGCTTTGTCCTGCCTGTCGTCAGGCTGGAGGCAAGCGCATTCGGGTGATAGCCAAGCGATTCAGCCGCCGTGAGCACTTTGTGTCGAGTCTTCTCGGACACCGATGCGCCTTCGGTAAAGGTCCGCGAGACGGCAGATCGGGAAACCCCGGCCTGCTCTGCGACCTCTTTCAACGTGACCGCCATTGCGCCCTCCTCGCCCCCGTCGATCACAGAACTGTACATCGCATTGATCGAACACAGCAACCGGTCGAAAAAAGCTTCGAAACCGGTTCAAATTAGGCAATTATCGCGCATAGAGGGCATTTTTATTCGATACTCGTTTGAATCATAATTAGGTTTTCACCAATACCCCTTATCCTTTCGAGGAAATTCAGACCGGGGGGGCATCATGAGTTTTTTTGGATCAATGCTCGGCAGTTTGGCCGGAAGGGCAATTGTGCCTCTGGTGGCCGCCGCGGGCTTCGGTGCCTATAAATCGGGCGCGCTGGACAGCATGTCTATTCCGGGTGCTACTGCCGCTCCCCCATATTATGAGATGCAAGCCCGGATTACGGCGGTCGAGAATGCGTGTCATCTGCAATATCGCAGCGACGGAAAATTGCGCCAAACGAAAGCCCTCGACTGCGACCGCGCTACCGCAATGCTCCGAAATCCAGATTTCGCACACTACACGCTCAAGAAAAGCGAGCGGATCAAATACAGTTATTTCTCAATGGATGGGCGTTCGACGCTCGTTGGAACGCTCAATAAAATCCGCGCCTCAAATGGCCAACTCTACCGCGTGAATGATGTCATCACGATCCGTGTCGACGCCAAAAATCATTCAAACTCAACAGTGATCTAAAGCACGACACTTTTTCGGTGGGTCAAAGCCGTGCTGCGCTAATGGTGTTTCAAATCACCTCATCGGTGCGATCGTCGCTTTCGCCATAGCGTTTGAGGACGGCTGGCTTCGTGCCTTCGTAAACACGGGCAACGTTTTCGGCGATCTTGGCGTTTTCGCGCTCAAAGAGACATTCACCTTTGAGATTGGAGGCGACGATGAATGGACCCATCTTGTTGCACTTAATGACCCACATGGCTTGCGCGATGCCGAGTTCTTCGTTCCAGTGAACCGCCTCGACCTTTTCGACGCCGCGACCCAGCAGCGCGCCGGTGCCATAGCCAACGGTGGATAGATACACCGCACCATTCGGGACGAAGTAGTCCTTGTAATCTTTCGAGGACATGCCCCCTTTGCCAACGATGAGTTTCGCGCCGGTCTTGGCCATCCATTCCGGCAACCACTTGGCAAAGCGAAAAGAGGCGGTCGCCGTGACTGCGCCCATATCGAACGAGCCGTCAGGATTAATCCGTGCAGCGGGAGAGCAATGGAAATTTGCCGCTGACTGTGAAGGCAACTCCATCGGAATGTTCGCTTGCTCTTCAAGAGCACGCATGTAGACGCCCTCTCGCGCCGTATACATCAGGCCATCGAGATAGACGACATCACCAAGACGCAGCTCTGCAATCGCTTCATCCGTCGGCGTGGTGGAAAGGCGGATTTCGCGGGGGGCGTTCATTCCGCCGCCTCTTGCATCGGTTCCCAATCGACAGTTTCTCGCCGCTGGTATGGCGTGAACCAATCGGGGTCGGTGCGATACTCAACCCGGCCGTCGGGGTATAAACGTGCCACGGCGCGGCGGGAGGAGAGGCAAAAGGCATGGACCGACATTGGCATTCCTCCGGTATGGCAATAGCCGACCTCGATATTGCAATCGATCACCATGTTCTTACCAACGAACCCCATCGCCCCCATGCCGATGGAATTGCCGAGCTCTTTGAACTCGTCCTCCATCTCCGCGATACGCGGGTCCGAATTGCGACTGCCGACAACGCGCAGCGTCGAAGCGCGTTTGCCCAAAGTCATGCAAATGTCTTTCGATCCGCCGAGGCCGATACCGATGATCGCGGGCTGGCAAGCAAGACCCCGCTTGCCAAAAGCCATCAAGCTGTCGAGATAAAATCGCTTGATCCCTTGCAACCCGTCTGAGGGGAACAGCATTCGGTAATCCGTGCCGAATAAGCCGCCCTTATGAACCGTAATGAGGTCGATCCAATCGGCCTTTTCAGCCGGAGTAGTGGCAGGCTCAAAGCCATATTCAATCTCTGGTGCGCCAATGCCGACATTGTTGTCATGATCCGTCCGCCAAAGGGGATGCACGCGGTTGGGACGCAGTGGGACACCGTTGGTTGCAGCCGCCGTAGCCCGCCGCAGTGCCGCCTCCAGCGCGATCATACCACCCTCGACCGAAGCATCGTTGCCCAACTTCACAAACCAGCGCGGCACGCCGGTATCTCCGCACATCGCGCGGCGGTCCTCTTTTGCGGCCTCGTAATTTTCCAGCATGGCCTTAAGTACAAACGAAGATAAATCTCCATCTTCCGTCCGTGCGGCTTCTTGCAAGCCGTCGAGATAGTCTTGCGGAATTTCAATAGCCGCCTTGTCCATCAGGGTTTCAGCGGTGGATTGGATGAGGTCGATGGAGATCATTCTGCTGCCACCAGTGTTTCGGGTGAACCCTCCGGCAAAATCGTCTCGCCGGGTCGGACGATGGTAAACTGAACCGGCTCGCGAGTCACTTCGACGGTATCCCCGCGCTGGATGGCCACCGTGAAGTCGCTGTCTTCCATTGCGCCGGGGTCAGGGTAATCTTCTCGGAAATGCGCGCCGCGCGAATTTTCGCGAGCAATACCTGCCTTGGTGATGACCTCGGAGATATCGCACAGAGAGCGCAGATTCAGCCAGTCATGCCAAGTCAGATTGAAGGCGAGATTGCTGGCGTCCACGCCGACATTCATCAGGTCATCCGAGACTTCGGCAATACCAGTCAGTCCGCGTTTCATCCCCGCTTCGGTCCGCATCACGCCGACCTCTTCCCACATCAGGTCTTGCAGTTGTTTGCGGAGAGGCATCACAGGTGCCGGCGAGCGCGAAAGCGGATAAATCGCGCGCTCTAGTTCGGCGGCTAACACCTCTTCATCGGGTTCGCGCAGCGCGGGCATAGCGCGAATATCCGCTCCCATCGTGTCCCCGGCAATCCCGCCATAGACGGTAGAGTTCGCCACTCCATTCCCGCCGAGCCGGTTCGAGCCATGCGCGCCGCCCGCATCTTCACCCGCGACGTACAGTCCCTCCATCGCCGTGCGCGTATCCACATCGACGACCACGCCGCCCATGAAGTAATGCGCCGTCGGCACCACCTCGACCTTGCCAGCGGCGAGATCAAAGCCGCAATCCTCGCAACGCTTGACCATGCCCTTAAACTTTTTGCGGACGTTTTCTGGCCCTAAATGGCCCATCGAAATAAAGACGCCCTCTTGCTGTGGGTTATTGTTCTTTCGCATCTCAGCATAGATGCCTCGGCTGACGACATCGCGGGTCGCACGCTCGCCCTTGGCGTCGTAGTCGAACATGAAACGCTGGTTTGAGTGGTTTATGAGCTGACCACCTGCCCCGCGCAGCCCCTCTTCCAAAACGGTGCCGGTCATGCGCGTATGCTCGCCCGCCAAGAGGCCGGTGGGGTGAAACTGTACCATCTCCATATCCCGGAGCTTCAGCCCCGCCCGCAACGCCATCGCGAGACCATCCATCGTCTTGTCGCCAGACGGCGTGTGGTACTTGTACATGGTCGGCCCGCCGCCCGTGGCCATCAGCACCGTCTTTGCCCGCACCAGCCGGAACCGTCCGGTACGCATGTCGATCATCAAGACCCCAGCGAGGGCCGCGCCGTCTTTTGTCGGGATCAACCCCACCGCGCGGTGCTCTTGCAGTTTTTCAACACCGCTCGCGAGCACCTTTTCCATCAGGCGGTTTATGATCTCAATGCCGGTTAAGTCGCCTTTATGGACGGTTCGATCGGCGGTTTGTCCGGCAAATGCCTTCTGATGCAGGGTTCCGTCGGCATTGCGATCAAAGAAACAGCCGACTTCGTTCTCCAGTTCTCGGATACGGACGACAGCCTGCTCGCACAAACGCCACGCCATATCCTGATCAGGCAACCACTTACCACCTTGAATCGTATCCATAAAGTGACGCTCAACGGTATCGCCGCCGCCCAGTGCGACATTGTAACCGCCCTGAACCATCCGGGTGCAGCCACACTTCCCGATCAAGCCCTTAACGGCGATGGTGATCTTCGTACCTTCAGGCGCACTCTGCTGTGCATGAAGCGCGGCGAACAGCCCTGCACCGCCCGTGCCGAGGATCAGAATATCCGTGTCGTGGCGCCCTACGTCCAAAACCCGCATGTCAAATCGCCTTTAGGAAAAAGAGCGCGGCGATCAAAAATGAAAAAGCAAGTGCCAACGCCGCCAACGTCTTTTGCGGTGCCTTCCACGGTAGCCATTCCATCGCCATAAGGCGCACACCGCCGAACATATGAACTGCAAGCAAGAAGACCAGTCCGAACTCAGCCAATTTTAACAAACCCGCTTCAGTCAAGTTCAAAAACCCATCAAGCTGCGCTGGGTTCGTCATCGCCAGAGACAAAATCAAAAAATGAACCGGCAGAAAGATCGCCAACACAAGACCAGAAAGCCGGTGCAAAATATAGGCAAGCCACAAAGGATGCGCGCGGGATGTGATCCCGTCCGCCGCCCTCACGAAACCAATCCTGTTGCAAAAGTCACGGCCCATACTGCCCGCGCACCGAGGGTAAAGAGGCCAATGCCAATGATCCACATAAAGGCTTCGAGTGCCGTACCCCGCAACCCGCCCCATTCGTAAGCGATGGCCCGAAACCCGATGGCCCCGTGAATGGCAACGGCGACAACGAATGTCCCATAGAACAGGAACCAAAGCACCGAGCCTTGGGTACGCCCCAGAATTTCAGCGGCGTTGAGACCGCCTTGGATCGCATAGATCATCACGGCCAGATGCCCTAATACGAGCGGCGCCATCAAGAGCGCGGTGATCCTTTGCAGCATGTAAAGACGCAAGTTTAACATCACCGCCCCCGCTTGAAAAAGGACTTCGCAGTTTCGCGCTTTAACCCTGCAATTGCTGACATCGGGTCCAGATCATTCGGACAATATGTCGTGCACGACCCCATAGAATGACAGTTGTGACAACCGCCGCGGCCAGAGACGGCATCGAGAATGGTCTCGCGCCCGTCATCTTTTGCGTCATTAAGCAACGTCCACGCCCGTTGCAGCGCCGCCGGTCCCAGATAATCGGGGTTCCCCGCGACGGTATCGCAGGCCGCGTAGCAGACTGAACAATTGATACATTCAATCCCTGCATTCGCCTCGATGCGCTTATCGCTGGTTTCGTCCACATCGGCGATTTCGTCATGACGGGTAAGTTCACCATGATGCACGCCTTCGGCAGCCACCCATTTATCGAAAAACAGATCCATATCGACCGCAAGGTCTTTGATCACCGGCAGATTACGAAGTGGCCCAATGGTAACTTGGTTTCCGTCGAGAACCTTCGAGATATGGGTCCGACATGTCCAACGCGGCACGCCATTCACCATCATCGCACAACTGCCGCACATGCCGACACGGCACGCAAAGCGATAACTAAGCGTCGGATCAGCGTATTGCTGCACCCAAGAGACAACATCTAGAACTGTCTGATTCTCATACGCAGGCACGTCAAATTCCTGCTGCACCTCTCGCGCATCCGGTCCGCGCTCGATTGTCACCTTCAAAAAACTGGACGCCATATCAGATTAGATCTCGTAAGTGCTGGACGGACTTTCCCGAAGGTATATGAAAGCGCCGCTATTTGAACATGCCAAATTCTCAATTGAATTGGAGGCGAGGGGTCGTTCTGCACAAGGAAAGAATGTGACTTGCCTCAACCTTCGGGGCCAATTGTCTGGGTTAGCAGGGAAAACCTGCCATCGGCGGATCAATGAAAATTGTCCGTCTTCTTAACCCGCAAAAATGAGTTTGCTAGGAATGTTCGGAACCGTCGGCACTCCCGCCGACTTGCTGATGTACCTCAATGACATTGCCTTCTGGGTCCATAAAGAACACCTGGTGCCATTCCTTCGCAAAGGTCGTCCCGTAGTCTGAATAGGGGATATTATTTTCATCAAGAACACGCAGGAAAGCGTCGATATCGTCCGTTCGAAAGGCAATGTGTCCTCTTTCGACAGGGTTGATCACCTGACCGTTCTTAAAAGCGACCGAAAACTCACGTTCGGCAAGATGCATCTGCATTCGGCCTTCGGTCGCAAACCGAATTTTCCCAGTATAACCGTGATGATCCGTTGCCTCCGTCCTTGGGAAGTTATCCTGCGGGATATCGTCTAACCCTAAAACCTTGGTGTAAAAGTCATGTAATCGGTCAACATCGTCAGCGACGTAATTGATATGGTGGAATTCGAGTTTCATCGAAGTGTCGCTCCTGAGCCTTACCGCCTAAACCACCCACATCCTGCGATGAGGCAATTCTATAAACAAGCGAGGCTGTGCACTCGCAAGATCAAACGTTGACCGGAGCTGCTTGAAATTCAATCGACGGTGAGAGAATTAGAAAAACGGTGCTCAACTGGCGGATAGGGTGTCAGCCATCAAACCATTTTTTAGCAAATAATATCAGTTTGTAGATGCAAATAACTTTGAAAACACCCACCAAATTACTCACCGTTTTTGAGAATGTGCGATTGGTCAGCCCCCATTGAGTGGCCCGAGGTAAAAGTTAGTGCATGGTGGGCCT
>CAZJWF010000128.1:0-8039 GCA_964549375.1 uncultured Neomegalonema sp. | reverse complement strand
ATTGCGGTTCGCGCCGCGGCGGGGGTTACGCAATTGACTGCGATGTTGTGCTTAGCAAGTTCTTTGCCCAAAGACTTCGTCAATCCGATCACGCCAGCCTTTGACGCCGAATACGCACTGGCATTGGGATTGCCTTCTTTACCAGCGATGGAAGCGACATTGACGATCCGCCCATACCCGGCCTCGATCATCATTGGTGAGATGGCCTTGCAGCAGTGAAAAACGCCGTCGAGATTGATCGCCATGATCCGCCGCCATTCATCGACCTCGTAATCGGGGACGGGCGCATTTGGGCCGGAGATTCCGGCATTGGCCACCAAAATATCGACCCGATTCATCGTTGCGTGCGTCCGCGCCGCCGCCGAGCGCACGCGGGCCCAATCGCTGACATCCGTTTCGACAAACGAACACCCAATCGTTTCGCTGGTTTGTTCTGCGAGGTCGCGATCTAAGTCCCAGATCATAACTTCTGCGCCTGATGCGATCAGACGTTCAGCAACAGCGCGTCCGATCCCTTGCGCGCCGCCGGTGACGATTGCTGTCCGGTCCTCAAGGTCAATCTTGTTCATCCGCTTGCCTCCGCTATTCGCATGAAACCGCGCTACGCCCGGTTCAAGTACATCGGTCCGCCGCGCCAGCGCGGGAAACCGTATCCATTCACCATCACGACATCAACATCGTTCGCTTTTGATGCGATACCCTCGGCAAGCAGGTCGGTTCCCTCGCGGTGCATCACGGACAGAATTTCTTCCATAATTTCGTCGTCTGAGAACGTTCGTCTGTTGATACCTTTTCGCTCAGACTCGGCTATGATCAGCGTCTCCACATCGGGATCGGCCATTCGTGTTCCCTGCTCGTAAAGATACCAACCGCATCCGACCTTTCGCCCAAAGCGGCCTTGTTCGCAGAGTTTATCTGCGATCTCGACATATCGCCCTGACGGATCGCGGGTAGCTGCCCGACGTTTTCGCATCGCCCATGCGATATCGAGGCCGGACAAATCTTGCACCTCAAACACACCCATCGGAAAGCCATAGGCACGCATGGCTTGGTCTATCTGTTGGGGCAATGCCCCATCCTCGATCATACATTCGCAGGCAAAGCGATATGCTGACATGATCCGGTTGCCGATAAAGCCGTCGCAAACACCAGACGGTACAACGATCTTTCGCAATTTTTTTCCAAGGGCGGCACCAAGTGCAATCGCCTCCAAAGAGGCGGTGTCCGGGATTACCAATTCCAGTAGCTTCATGATGTGTGCTGGAGAGAAAAAGTGCATCCCAATTACGCGCGACGGGTCAGGCAGGGTTTGAGCGATTTCGTTTATATCGAGGTATGATGTGTTCGTCGCTAAAACAGCGTTTGAGGGAACCACCTCTACAAGTTGTTCGAACACGGTCTGTTTGACAGCCATGTCTTCAAACACAGCTTCGATCACAAGGCTTGCCTCGGCCAATTCGACATAGGAGACGCTGCCGTTAAAGGCTTCTGTCATACCTGCGCGGGCCTCTTCCGCGATCAACCCGCGCCCTTGACTGTCATCGAGAATTTTGTGTACGCGGTCCTTGCTGGCGTCGAGAGTGCGTTGATCACGCTCAATCATGGTAACGGATAAACCGGAAAGAAGACACGCCGCCGCGATGCCCGCGCCCATAGTGCCACCCCCAACGACGCCAATTTGTTCAAGCGGCGGTGTCTCAATCCCTTTGATCCGCTCAATTTTGGGGGCGGCTCTCTCGGCGAAAAAGATATGTCGCAAGGCCAAAGATTGTTGATCATCTTTCAGACGTAGGAAAATTTCTCGCTCTGCTGCCAACGCTTCCTGAGCGGAAAGTGTTGTGACATTTTGCACCGCTTCGCAAACTGCGAGAGGACTATTTTGTCCGCGCGCGCGGGCATTTACTCTGTCCATCATGTTTCGCAACGCATCTGGATCAAATGGGTGCAGCGGCCTTTCGGATACAGCAATCGGGAACGGTTGATCCGCGATCTCTCGTGCATAGCGGATGGCCTCCGTCCGAAGGTTGTCCGTCGCGATTTGATCGATCAAACCGATGGCATGGGCCTTCTGTGCCGAAATAGGTTTTCCGGTCGCCATCATATCCAGCGCAGCGTCCACGGGTATCAATCGAGGTAATCGTACCGTTCCACCGGCACCGGGAATGATACCCAGATTGACCTCTGGCAATCCTAATTTCGTTGCTGGATTCACGATGCGGTAATGGCACCCCATTGCGATCTCTAGACCTCCGCCGAGCGCGGTTCCGTGAATCGCCGCTATCCAAGGTTTGGTCGCTCCCTCTAGCGCGTTCACGACATCGGGCAACACCGGCGGGGTCGGCGGTTGTCCGAATTCGCGAACATCGGCACCTGCCACGAAAGTCCGTCCGGCACAGTGGAGAACGACTGCATTGATCGCGGGCTTCGCCTCTAACTGGTTGAGCGCGTTGATCAGCCCTTCACGCACTGCCTGCGATGCCGCATTTACGGGCGGATTATCGATGGTGACAACAGCGACCCCGCCTTCGTCAGTGATGTTGACGACCATCTAAGTCCGCGCCATCGGATCAGTGGTGAGGCAAACTTCCGGATAATTGATCATGTAACGGCTCCAAGCACGAAAAGGACTGCTCGTCGTTTATGCCAAGCGATGCTGTTGAACACCATCCTCGGCGGCCTTCGTCAAATTTGCGGTTTTTGCAGGGTGACTCTTATGTTGCAGTGCGGTATCGACGCCCCCAAGCGAACAAACGGAGTTTTCCATGCGTATTGAAGCCATCTCTTTGGGCATAAACCCACCCCATGATGTGAACGTCATTATCGAGGTGCCGGTTGGCGGCGAGCCGATCAAGTACGAGATGGACAAAGACGCAGGCACGATGATCGTGGACCGTTTTCTCTATACGCCGATGCGTTATCCGGGGAATTACGGTTTTGTGCCGCATACATTGTCAGATGATGGAGACCCCATTGACGTGCTGATCCCGAACCAACGCCCGATTATCCCCGGTGCGGTAATGAGCTGTCGGCCTATTGGAGTTCTCAAGATGGAGGACGAGTCTGGCGAAGATGAAAAAATCATCGCGGTGCCGTCGGCGCATCTGACCAAGCGGTACGCCGAAGTGAGGGGGTATAAAGATCTGCCCGACATCACGCTCCACCAGATCGAGCACTTCTTCGAGCACTATAAAGACCTCGAGGACGACAAGTGGGTGAAGATCGCGGGTTGGGGCGACGCTGAGGAAGCGCAACGCATGATCGTTGATGCGATTGAACGGGCGAAATCTGCATAACCGTCAGCAAAGGTTGCTCCGTGCCGAAGGCGCTATGATGGAACGCAGATTGTCGTCTTTGAAATGAGCGTATGCCTGCATTGCATCCGCAACCGGCCTAAAACCATCAGGTCGACACATCAAAAAAGAACGACATGAACTCAGCCAAAACCTGTTCCGGCAACTCTTCCGCCAGATAGTGTCCGCCCGATAAAGCATGTCCTCGAACGTCGCTTGCACGTTGGCGCCAAAGTTTAAGGCAATCGAAATGTTTCTCGATTGCACCGTTCTCGCCCCAAAGAACCAAGAGCGGACAGTCGAGTTTGCGGTCTCCGTCTTCGTTATCGTTCAGAATGTCGATCGTCGCTGCCGCACGGTAATCTTCGCAACTACCCCGGATTGTTTCGGGGTCGCGGAACGCGGTAAGGTATGACTCCAACGCTTTGGGGGCGAAGATGTCGGCGCTTCGCTTTGGAGGGCGCGCGCATTTCCAGAGCCAGAATCTGTCCGGGTCCGCCGCCATCATCTGCTCGGGTAAAGGCGGCGGTTGAATCATGAAAAACCAGTGCCAGTAGTCGCGGGCAAAACCGTCTGAGGTATTCGCGTACATTTCGCGCGTTGGTGCGATGTCGAGCAGAGCCATTCGTTCGACACGGTCGGGCCAATCCAACCCTAAACGATGTGCGACCCGCGCTCCGCGATCATGCGCGCCAATTTGAAATCGTGTGTAGCCGAGCGCCTCCATGACGTTGACCATGTCCGCCGCCATCGCCCGTTTTGAATAAGTCGCATGGTCTGAAACGCTCGGTGGTTTCGATGATTGTCCATAGCCACGAAGATCACAGGCAACGATGGTAAAGCGCTTCGCCATTACAGGCGCAATCTTATGCCACATCGCATGGGTTTGCGGGTTGCCATGCAGCAAGAGCAGGGGCGGGCCCGTCCCGCCTATTACGCCGTGTATTGTCGCGCCGTCGCCGGGTAGATCAAAAGTCTCGAATCCGGAAAAAAGCGTCATCGCAATGTCACGGCGTAGTGCAGCTCGCGCGTCAAATACCGGCTGAGGCGTATTTCAACGACGCGATCTGAAATATCTACCGCCTTGCGCCGAACTTCAATCAGTGGCGATTCTGACGAGACACTCATTAGTGCAGCATCTTCCTCCGTCGCGAGGACCGCGTGAAGTTGCTCATCCGCTTCCGCAATGACAATGCCATATGCTTGCTGATAGAGCGTATAAAGCGCATTGGGCAGTGGAGAGCGATCCGACAACCCCGGAAATAGATCAGTCGGCACGGTCGAAACCTCTCGTACAACTGTCTGGGCATCTATGCTGCGCCCCCGTTCAATGACAAAGACCTCAGCGCATTCGAATAATGCTTTCTCATCATTGGTTGCCGTACGACGAATAACCGTCTCTGATTCGAGTTCGGGTGTCGCCTCGGTTCCATCTTCGCGGCGCAGGCGAAAAAAGTGGAAATGGTCACTTTCCGGGGTCGTCGTTGCGACGAAAGTCCCCCTGCCCTGACGTCTTTGCAGAATTCCACGTTGTTCAAGCGCTGTCAGAGCCTTGCGTGCGGTGCCTTGGCTCACCCCCAACTCTCGGCCTAAATCCGTCTCACTCGGCAGCATCGCGCCGGGACCGAGGTCGCCGCTGACAATCCTAGCGATTATCGTATCATAGACATGTTGGTATAGCGGTACGGTCATGGAGTTAACCTACTCTGCCGGGCAAGATGGGACAATGCTTATATAGAAGGTCTTGTACAAGACACGTCGCCCTGCTACCTGAATGCCATAGAGATTCCACACATTCAGAGGGACACCATGAGCAAACCGCATCTGCTGGTCCACGAAGGCAAGGACAACGTCGGCGTCGTTGTCGTCGAAGGCCTGACCGCCGGAACCGAAATGCTGTGCGTTGTGACGCATGACAACAGCGATTTTAAACTGACCGCGAAGCACGATATTCCCATCGGCCATAAGGTCGCGCTGAAAGACTTGTCAGAAGGCGACACCGTGTTCAAGTACGGCGAAGACATCGGCAAAATGATCGGGGCCGCTGGAACGGGCGAGCACGTCCATACGCATAACTGTAAAACGAAACGTTGGTAAGGGGACTGACATGAGCTACACGAACAGAACCGTGAAGGCATGGCGCCGCGAAAATGGTCGCGTTGGTGTCCGGAACCACGTCCTTATCCTGCCTGTCGATGACATTTCGAATGCGGCATGTGAGGCGGTCGCGAACAACATCAAAGGTACGATGGCCATCCCGCACGCCTATGGCCGCTTGCAATTCGGCGCTGACCTTGACTTACATTTCCGAACCATGATTGGCACGGGATCGAACCCAAACGTTGCTGCTGTGGTGGTGATTGGTATCGAACCGGAATGGACGAAGGTCATCGCGGACGGCATCCGCGAAACCGGCAAGCCCGTTGCGGAATTCTCCATCGAGCAAAACGGCGACATTAAAACCATCGCTGACGCTTCGTGGAAGGCCAAAGAGTTCGTCCACTGGGCAACTGAACTACAAAAAGAGGATTGCGCGTTGACCGACCTTTGGGTCTCAACCAAATGCGGAGAATCCGATACGACGACGGGTCTTTCCTCTTGCCCAACCGTTGGCAACATGTACGACAAGTTGATCCCTGAGGGGCTGTATGGTTGCTTCGGCGAGACCTCCGAAATCACCGGCGCAGAACACATCTGCCGTGCGCGTGCCGCCAACGATGAGGCTGGCGAAAAATTCATGGCTATCTTTAAGGAGTATTCCGAGAACGTCATCTTCGCGAACCAGACCGATGACCTTTCCGACAGTCAGCCGACCAAAGGCAATATCCTTGGCGGTCTGACCACCATCGAGGAAAAGGCGCTTGGCAACCTCGAAAAAATTGGCCGGAAATGTACCTATATCGATGCATTGCAAGCGGCTGAAGAACCCAAGAAGGGCAAAGGCCTTTATTTCATGGATACTTCTTCGGCGGCGGCGGAATGCGTTGTGCTGATGGCAGCGGCGGGCTACGTCATTCACACTTTCCCCACGGGACAAGGCAATGTGGTTGGCAACCCGATTGTTCCGGTCATCAAGATTTCCGGCAACCCCCGTACTTTGCGGACGATGGGTGAGCATATCGACGTGGATGTGACCGGCGTTCTGACGCGAGAGCAAACCATCGAAGAGGCCGGCGACGCGCTGATCGAAATGATAGAACGCACCGCCAATGGCCGCAACACGGCCGCCGAAGCGCTCGGCCATGTTGAGTTCTCGATGACTAAGCTGTACCGTTCGGCCTAGCTGTTCGTTACTGATAGCTTAGCTACTTTACTGTCACCCTCGGACGTGCTCCGGGGGTCCAGTCTTCGCTGAATTGTCAGGACTGGATTGTCGGAACGAGTCCGATGATGACCTCTCGCAAAGGTCTATCACCATGCCAAACCTAACCCGCGAAGAAGCCGAAGCCCTTGTTGGTGGCGCCCTGCTGGCCTCGAATGTTTCCGGTAAAAATGCCGTTTCTGTTGCACGGGCCTTGGTTGCTGCGGAAATCGACGGCCAAGCGGGGCATGGGTTGTCACGCGTCGGCAGCTATTGCGCTCAGGCGGCCTCTGGCAAAGTAGATGGCCATGCTACGCCAATGGCGCAGCGTGCGGCCTCCGCGTTCTTCCGGGTCGATGCGGCCCACGGTTTTGCCTATCCGGCGATGGATCTTGCGATAGACGAAGTTGTTGGCGCAGCGGCGGAAACAGGTATTGCCGCCGCCAGCGTCACGCGTTCTCACCATTGCGGACAGGCGGGCGCGCATGTTGAGAAACTAGCGGAGCGCGGCTGCGTTTCGATGCTGTTCGCGAACACGCCTAAGGCGATGGCACCGTGGGGCGGGAATGCTCCAATTTTTGGAACTAATCCCATCGCATTTGGCACGCCGCAGCCCGATGGAGCGCCGCTCGTCATCGACTTATCGCTTTCTAAGGTCGCGCGAGGCAAAGTGATGGCCGCGAATAAAAAAGGCGAATTGATCCCCGAAGGCTGGGCATTGGACGCTGATGGGAATGACACCACCGATCCCGCCGCCGCCCTGAAAGGGTCAATGGTGCCGATGGGAGATTCCAAAGGCGCCGCGCTCGCACTGATGGTTGAGTTACTGGCGGCTGGATTGGGCGGTGCGAAGTTTGGAAACGAGGCGGCGTCTTTTCTGAGTGCCGATGGCGATGCGCCGGGGACGGGCCAATTGTTGATTGCCTTCAACGTCTCAAAGGTGGCCGGCGATGCTTATCTGTCGCGTGTAGGTGACTTGCTCGGTGTGATGCTTGGACAAGACGGTGTGCGGCTGCCGGGAACCAAGCGCCTAGCCTTGCGTGAAGCCGCTGCGCGCGATGGCATTGTTGTCAGTGATGCCGTGGTTTCAGAAATCGAAACAATCGCGACCGGGTAGCTTTATTTGACGTGGCTGGAGAATCCAGAATTTCCTACGGAATGATTGCGGATGGAAATTTGCGGTCGATCTGGGCGGTCTCTCTCGCGGTGTTTTCCTAATCGCTTTTCGATCCGCGCTTGTCTCCGCGCAAGGATTTCCGCGTTTCTTTCGGCACGGGTTCTCTTGTCGGTTTCGACCAATCTGCCGACGTTCGTCTCTAATCCCACCCCTTTGCTCGATGTGGGCGTGATCCATCCAGTCAAAGCCGCAAAGCAGACATTGCAAAGTTTGGATCTGTCGCGGGATTGTACCGCTCCTTTGATCACATATCGTGTTGCAAAGGAGAATG
>CAZJWF010000127.1:0-8387 GCA_964549375.1 uncultured Neomegalonema sp. | reverse complement strand
TCTGTACTTCGGCAAGAAGGATCCCGTCGAGGTTCTTCTCGTGACCATCGACTAGTAGTGCACACGGTATTGCCAAGTTGTTTCGAGTCGACCGCAAAGGAACGATCGAGTACCTGTCACGCAGTCATTTCTACGATTTAATCGGCCCAGAGACTGAAGGCGTTGTTGCGAGCATGTCGATATGAAGAGGCTGAGAGTTGATGGCGGCGCGGACGGAATATCGAGTTGATTGGATCGTGGGCAGATAGGAACCTCTGCGCCTGTCGCGCTGATTTGAACGAAAGCTACCGCAATAGACCCACCCGGTGAACGAAAGGTGGGTCTATCGCAGCAGGGAGGAACGACAATCACCAGAATTTAGAAATCAAAACGAACACCCAACTGAACCGAGTCAAAGGCGTCACCTGAAGACGCCAGCAATGCCGGCGTTCTTCCGGAGTCAGTTTCCAGATGCTCGTAGGCGACCCAAGCTCTCAAACTCTTGTCGAAGTGGTACACATACTCGGCCTTGATGGATGAGACATCGCCAGAGGTGTCACATTCATCGATCGCGTATCTCGCATGAAGTTGGTGTTTATTGAAGCGCCCGCTTCCATAAATTCCGGTGGTAGCGCGATCTTGACCAACGCAAGTCGTAACAAAGTTGATGTTGCCCAGACCCCCGTCGCGGGCTCGCAAACGCAGTGTACCCGTCGCGCCGACCCCCGACGGAAAGTCGAAGCCATCATCTTGTTGATGTCGATAGGCTGAAAGTTTGAAATTTTTATTGGGAGTCCACCAGCCCCTCACTCCGTACAAATTACCCCGACTGTCGCCTTCATTGTCCCGGACATAGGCACCTTGTAATTTAAACGTGCCGAGCGAATATTCCGCGCCTACCTGATACTGGTCGATATCATCGCCATCTTGTCCTTCGAGCTGAATTCCCGCGCCAAATTTTATTGGTCCTTTTTTGATATCGTATGCTAAGTAATCATCTTCCCGAATTGTTGCTAAACGAAGAGTATCGAGGCCGTCATTGAAATATGCACCTCGAACAAATTTGTGAAATGTCGTTGTTTGTGATCCATACTTTAATGATCCGTATTTTTTATGCTTAATTCCAACATTGAGTTGTCTTAACGCAAGCCCACCGTTTTGAGCAAAATCAACAACGTCACTGCGTGTTCCGTATTCAATTTGACCGATAAAATCGAAGCTATCATCAATACTATACTTCGCCTTTACACCAATACGGCTCAAGAAATCTCTTCCATTAGCACCATCTTGATCAACGCCAGCATCAATGTAATCGACACCAATACGAATAGATCCATAAAAATCTACGTCGGTTTTATCGCCCAAAATATCGGATGTCGCCTTCTCTCCTTTTGCGATGGCGTTAGTTATCGTTTTAGATGTATTCGAAATTACACCTTGACCTGCCGCAAAAGATTGAGAAGTCAACAATTGAGCCGAAACAAATACCGAGAAAGCTAGCGCACTATTCCGTGATATTTTTATCATAACTTTGAGTCTCCCTATTTTAATACACGTTGAAGTGTTTTCTGTAACTTCAACGTTGAATTGCGATTAGGGTACGTCTGACAATAGTATTTTTTTGATTTTTGAATAAATTACTCAGAAAAAAAAATCTTGTTTCCAAGTCGTATAAAATACTCGCTTTGAATGTTACTGTTTCGTAACGTCATAATTCGATTAGCTGTTTTTTGACATTGTTTCTATTTTTGGTTGATTGGCGGAAGATCGAACCGTTGCCACTCCTCTGGGATTGTTATAATCGGGCTTCTTGAAGTTTATCCTTTGGGCATGGATCTTGAGCAGAGCATCCAAATCGGTGGCATTGCTACCAATCACGTTGTTGATTGTCATCGGGGTAACGCTGTGGCTCAGTTACGTATATGTAGAACGCAAGTCTCGTCAGAAATTGCAACAAGAGGCTTACGCTGAACTTGCGTTGCACAGCGAGATCTTAAGTGGCTGGTTAGGCCGATTCCGCGGACTTACTCCAATATACGCCCATGAACAAAGCGTTGTAGAGATACTGAAACAACCTGAAAATCCCGAGCTACTAAAGAAAATAAATGGACGGTTAGAACGTTGGAACGCCGCTTCAGGAGCGGCTGATACCTACATACTTGATGAACGCGGAGTGGCGATTGCCTCTTCAAGTTGGAACTCAGAGCTTTCTTTCGTAGGTCGAGATTTCAGTTTTCGGCGTTTTTTCATAGAGGCGCTGCAAGGTCGCCTTGGTCGCTTTTTTGCGGTTGGTGTCGTTTCTCAAGAGAGAGGTTATTATTTCGCTTACCCCGTTCAGGAAGATGGCCCCGTGATTGGTGTTGTCGTCGTGAAGGTTCCAATCGGGCTTATCGAAGAGGAAATGCGCTTGGGAAGAAACGCCGTTTTTGTGACAGACAGAAATGGCATTGTTATCCTAGCTGGCCCTCCTCAGTGGCGACTAACCACAAGTGTGCCGTTGACTGATTTAGTGCGCGCCAAAATTGAACGAAACAAGCAGTTCGACACGAAGTCGTTGCCCCCTATTGCTATCGACGGCCAGATCACCGGCAAAGGAGCACAGGGGGCAATTGCCTATGCAATCCCCGACCGGTCTTCTGCTGAACAAGACGAATTTCTACACGTTTCGAAAGCAATGACTGTCGAAAACTGGACCGTTCACTTGTTAGTTGAAACTGCGGAAGCACGCGGACGGGTTTCCCAAACGATCGCAATCGTCGGCCTTGTCCTGGCCACCTTAGTGTTGGCCGGTTTTGCATTCTGGCAACGACGTCGACGCCTAATGGATCGCATCGCAGCACGTGAAGAAGTTCAACGTGAACTCGAACGCACCGTTGCCGATCGGACAATTGATCTTCGTGAAACGAACAACCGACTTGAGCAAGAGGTGGAGGAACGGGCACTTGCTGAGAAGGATCTTCGCCGCACTCAGACGGAACTGATTCAAGCGGGAAAACTTGCTGGATTGGGTCAAATGTCGGCAGCGCTGAGCCACGAGTTCAACCAGCCTCTTGCCGCGATCCGGACGTATTCCGATAACGCTAAAACATTTTTAGGACAGGGACGATTCGACGAAGCCACCGACAATTTATCCCGCATTTCGCGATTGACGGATCGTATGGCTCACCTTTCAAAACATTTGACCACATTTGCCCGGAAACCGAAGGATACAACTGAGCCGGTCGTGCTGAAACGCGCAGTCGACGAAACGATTGAGTTACTACACGGCCGGTTGGAAAAACGAGCCGTTAACCTGATTATCGAGGTCGAAACAGATATATGCGTTTGGGGTGGGCTAACGCGTTTGCAGCATGTCATCATGAATTTAATTGGCAACGCCATAGATGCAACTTCGGAAAAAGCTAATCCTTCTATTCGAGTACACACGATGAACTCTAAACTAACGGCAAAACTGATCGTCGATGATAATGGAACTGGTCTTGGCGCAGATGCGATGAAGCAGATGTTTGATCCATTCTTCACAGAGAAAGAGACTGGCAAAGGTTTGGGGCTCGGTCTCTCGATAAGTTACAATATTGTCCGAGACTTCGGCGGGACAATTTCCGCAGAAAACCGCCCTGAGGGTGGGGCTCGGTTTATCGTCGAGCTATGTCGGGCAGACTCGATCGTTGGCACGGCTCAATGACCCGCTCGAAAGTTATATTAATTGACGACGAAGAGGACGTCAGGCTCTCAACACAACAAGCGCTTGAACTTGAGGGTTTGAAGGTCAGCTCATTCGCGCGTGCCGAGCGTGCGTTGGATCATATCACCCCAGGTTTTGATGGCGTTGTGGTTTCCGACATTAGGATGCCGCGGATGGACGGGATGCAGCTACTGTCGGCGGTCCTTGAAGTGGATCTGACCATCCCAGTTGTTCTTGTGACTGGTCATGGAGATATCCCGCTTGCGGTGAAGGCCATTCGTCAGGGCGCATACGAGTTTCTCGAAAAACCGTTCTCCCCTGACCGATTGATTGGCGTCGTGAAGCGGGCGATGGAATTGCGTCAATTAACGCTCGAGAACCGTCAGATCAAAGCGAAGCTGGATGCTGACGACCCGTCAGGTTCGTATCTCGTTGGTCGGTCTGCGGTGATGCAAGTCCTCGGGCAGAAGATTCGGACGATCTCGGAGTCTGAGATTGACGTCCTGATCTTGGGAGAGACTGGCACCGGAAAAGAACTAACTTCCAAACTCATCCACGACTTGTCTGAACGCAAGAATAAACCTTTCGTGGCGGTCAACCTCGCTGCCTTGCCGGAGGGAAACATCGAGTCGGAACTCTTTGGTCACGAGGCGGGGGCATTCTCAGGAGCGCATCGCGCTAGGTTTGGACGTTTTGAACATGCAAGAGGCGGCACAGTTTTCCTTGATGAGATTGCGGCAGCACCGCTAGCTCTGCAAGCAAAGCTGCTGCGCGTCGTCGAGACTCGTGAAATAGAGCGCGTTGGTTCCAATGAACGAGTCGAGCTCGACGTTCGTTTAATTGCCTCGACAAACGTTGATTTAGAAGCGGCTGTGGCCGAAGGAAAATTTCGTAGCGATCTCTACTATCGACTAGCGCCCGTTACGATCGCGGTCCCTCCTTTGCGAGACAGGATCGATGATGCGCCAAGGCTATTTCAGCACCTCGTCGAAACCGCAGCAAAACGATTTCGACGAGACCCGCCGGACGTGCCACCGGATGTTCTGGCCGCCCTCAGTCGTCGAAGTTGGCCGGGAAATGTCCGAGAAATGAGGAATGTCGCTGAGCGTTTCGTACTTGGTCTCGGCATTGATGAAATCCAGGAATTACCTAACGACAAAGGGTTAGCTGAACAGGCTGAACAATTCGAGAAAGCAACTATCGCAGCGACTCTTGCAGCCCATGGCGGGAACCTGAGAGATACATACGAATCGCTTAAGGTCTCACGGAAAACGCTGTACGAAAAAATGCAAAAATATGCACTCCGGCGCGAAGACTTTGTTTCGGACGGGGCTTGATCGGGTTTTTCCCACTTTCACCCGTGTGCAGTCAACTTTTGGGTAAGATACGAAACGTCAACAGTCACGGATCGACCTTTTCCTTGTACACACATTGCTTTGTTGTTGTTGGAACAGACCATAAGGCGCGAAACAATTTGCAGTCGCCGCTGAGAGCGATAAGTTATCCGTCGCAAATTTTGGGAGATCATTAATGCGCATCAAACATCATATCGTCGTAGCCACAGCGTTAACTCTGGCATTCGGGGCAAGCGCTGCACACGCCGCCTGCGATCCGGGCGAGACCGTCGTTAAGTTCAGTCACGTTACGAACACAGACAAGCATCCGAAGGGAATAGCCGCGACCCTCTTGGCGAAGCGCGTCAACGAAGAGATGAATGGTTCGATGTGCATGGAGGTCTTCCCCAACTCCTCACTGTACGACGACAACAAAGTTCTCGAAGCTATGTTGAATGGTGACGTTCAGTTAGCTGCACCATCATTGTCAAAGTTCGAGAAGTTCACCAAGCAATTTCGTGTCTTCGACCTTCCGTTCATGTTTACTGACATTAGTGCCGTTGACCGCTTTCAAGCAGGTCCAGCAGGTCGCAAATTGCTAAACTCAATGCGTCGCCGTGGCCTTCAAGGACTTGCGTACTGGCATAATGGCATGAAGCAAATGTCAGCTAGCAAGCCATTGGTACTGCCAGATGATGCTTCCGGTTTGAAATTCCGTACTCAATCATCCGACGTTTTGATCGCTCAATTTGAACAGCTCGGCGCAAACCCACAGAAAATGGCGTTCAAAGAAGTTTATGGTGCACTCCAAACCAAGGTTGTTGATGGGCAGGAAAACACCTGGTCGAACATTTACGGTAAGAAATTCTTTGAAGTCCAAGATGGTGTAACGGAAACGAACCACGGTATCATTGATTACCTTCTCGTCACATCAACTGACTTCTGGGGTGGATTGCCGGATGATCAACGAACTCAACTCGGCCAAATCGTTACTGAAGTTACCGGCACACGGAATGCTGAGTCAGCCGCAGTAAACCAAGAGAACAAAGATCTTATCATCCAGGCAGGTGGCGAGGTACGAACTCTGAATGCTGAACAACGCAAAGCGTGGGTCAATGCGCTGAAGCCTGTTTGGAAGAAGTTCGAGGGCGATGTTCCAGCAGATCTAGTCGATGCAGCACAAGCGGCGAACGCCGGATCCTAATCTCTTTATTCGACGATCATTTTTGAGTTCTTCCACGCCATCCGAGAATTCGGATGGCGTTCTACTAGATCATTTCGCTCATCTGAAAAGGGGACACCCGTGACACCTGGTGTAGCCAAAGACCGATCGTGGCTCGATCAGCTTGAAGAGTCGCTGCTCGCGATTTTACTGGGCCTCATGACGATCATCACATTCGCCAATGTCGCAGCGCGCTATGTGTTTGACACAAACATTCTTTGGGCATTGGAGGCGACAGTCTTTCTGTTTGCATGGATGGTGCTTCTCGGCGCGTCTTACTGTGTGAAGGTCAACGCGCACTTGGGTGTTGATGTCATCGTCAAAGCGGTTGCTCCCCGTGCACGTAAGAGACTAACCATTCTGGCTGTCGTATGTTGCTTGCTCTTTGCCGGTCTACTGCTCGTCGGTTCATGGAATTATTGGGCACCCTTCGCAGGATACCCACCTGTTCCTAACCTCTACAACGATTGGATTGCCGGACCGTTAGGCCTTGCCGAAATTAAGAATCAATGGCGCGATCAAGCGTGGTACGAAGTCAACGATATCCCAATGGGAGATTGGCTTCGCTTTATTGAAGAACCGTTCAATCAAGGCGAGTCCTACGACTATATCCCTAAATTCATCCCCTACCTGATTTTACCTCTCAGTATGACCCTACTGCTGCTCCGCTTCGCGCAAGCTGCGCTTCGCATTGGCAGCGATCGACAAGAATTGTTGGTCGCCAGTCACGAGGCTGAAGATGATATTGAAGAGGCTGCGCTGCGCGCTGCGGGTGAAAAACAATGACGGTCGCTGTTCTCTTCGGGCTTGTCATCACGTTACTGCTGATCGGAGTCCCTATTGCCGTGGCATTGGGCCTCTCATCCATTCTGTTTCTCCTCATCTATTCCGACGGCTCGCTCGCCTCTATTGCGCAAACGTTGTTCTCGGCATTCGATGGTCACTTCACGCTGTTGGCAATTCCGTTCTTCATTCTCGCCAGCGCGTTCATGTCGACAGGGGGGGTCGCGCGACGGATCATTGACTTTGCGATTGCTTCAGTGGGTCACTTTCGCGGTGGGTTGGCGATCGCGAGTGTGTTCGCGTGCATGCTTTTTGCCGCTTTATCAGGATCTTCTCCTGCCACCGTCGTTGCGGTTGGTTCAATCGTGATCGCCGGAATGCGTCAGGTTGGCTATTCGAAGGAGTTCGCGGCGGGCGTCATCTGTAACGCAGGAACACTTGGCATTCTGATTCCGCCCTCTATCGTGATGGTCGTTTATGCAGCCGCTACTGACGTCTCAGTGGGCCGCATGTTCCTAGCGGGGGTGATCCCCGGGTTAATCGCAGGTTTAATGTTGATGATCGGCATCTACATTGCCGCGACGATAAAAGGCATGCCACGCGAGCCAAAAGCGAGTTGGGTATCCTGGTTTGCGACGCTGGGCGACGCCGGGTGGGGTCTATTCCTAATCGTCATCATCCTTGGCGGCATTTATGGCGGTATCTTCACACCGACCGAAGCGGCAGCCGTTGCTGCTGTCTACGCGTTCTTCATCGCCAATTTTGTCTATCGGGACATGGGGCCGCTCCATGTCGAAGGCGATCAAGAAAATCGCTCGTTCCTATCGCGTCCGTGGACGCTATTGTCCGTCTGGTTCCACCCTGACACCAAACGGGTTCTGTTCGAAGCAGCAAAGCTGACCACTACCCTCATGTTCATCATTGCGAACGCACTGATCCTCAAACACGTTCTCACCGAAGAGCAAATTCCCCAGCACATCGCCGCAATCATGCTGGAGGCTGGCTATGGCCCCGTGATGTTCTTGGTCATCGTCAACGTGATGCTGCTTATCGGCGGCCAATTCATGGAACCATCGGGATTGTTGATTATCGTCGCGCCGTTGGTTTTCCCAATAGCGATGAAGCTCGGAATCGATCCGATCCATCTGGGGATCATCATGGTCGTGAACATGGAGATTGGGATGATCACTCCGCCAGTAGGACTCAATCTGTTTGTCACTGCCGGTGTCGCGAATATGTCAGTGATGGGCGTGGTGCGGGCGGCGTTGCCGTTCGTGGCAATCTTGTTCGTGTTCTTGATCCTGATCACCTATGTGCCATTCATATCGACGTGGTTGCCTAACCTCCTGATGGGACCTGAGATTGTAGATATTCGGTGACGATA
>CAZJWF010000126.1:0-8537 GCA_964549375.1 uncultured Neomegalonema sp. | reverse complement strand
GACTGGTGGGGAGAAATGCACGGCTGGATAAAAAGCTGGGCTGAGGCAGATGCACGGCGACCTTGGCCGCCAGAAGAAATGTGAAGGGTACCGGTAGACAAGATAATTAAGACGCGCGACATTTTGATTTTTCACAATCTAAGACCCGCTTGCTTCCGATTTGCAGCGAAGCAACTGCGCCCCAATAGTCGTAAAACTATGAAAGATGTCTTTCTGCGCAAATTACCCTTTAATTTATATTCAACTCCTCAAGTACTAACACACTATATCACGTACATTATTCCAAATTAAGCCTAAAAATTTATCCGATTACAGCATTATTAATTCCTCCTTCAGTTGAATCGGGGATAATAAATTGAGTTTGGGGACAGAGAATAGGATCATGGGGCAGATGACACGATTAAAGACGAGTTTAGCGGTCTTCGCGCTGATATTCGGCTTTGGATTCGGCTCAGCCCAAGCTGCCTCGTTGAGTACCGACGTGACCGTCAACGTGTCTTCCTCACTTGGACTTGCTTGTTATGAAAACGTCCATGTCGATTTGACATCTGAAAATTTCATCGCGACGGTTGGACGTAACGGATCTCGCGCTCTGCCAAACCTGTCTCGCAATGCTAGAGCGAGGAACGGGCGATTGATCGTGAACGGCCCGCGCCGTATCTGGAATCGAGGACGCTTCAGGTTCCGCCGCCAAGCAAATCTTGATCTACAAAATGTCTGCGCCTATTTCGCGATCGGCGGTATCGGTGGGGCAAGTGTGAGAGTGGAATCTCTTGAAAGGCGATTAGAAGCGACTGGTGGGTCGTTTATACGGGTTCGCCGCGTTCGAACCCGCGACAACGCAAACGCCGGGCCGTGGCGTCGACGCTACCGTATCCCCGCAACTGAGCTTGGCAATGGTATGGTGCGCGGCATTGATGTACAGCTCCGCCTTGACCTGCGAAATGCGGTTGAGCCTGGATTATACTCCAGCACAGCCGATGGAACCTTTCGGATAACCGTTACGCCGAATCCGTAAAGCCGGCATCGCGTACCAGATGTTATCAATTGCCTGACAACAGGTCTTTGACCTGTTTGCCCACAGAGCCAAAATCCATCCGACCGACATAATCAGACTTAAGCGCATTCATCACTGCGCCCATATCCTTGAGCGACGTTGCGCCCACACCATCTACCGCCGTTTGGATGGCCTTGGAGACAGCCTCGGCATCCATCGGTTCGGGCAAAAACTCGCGGATGACCTTGATTTCTTCTTGTTCGCGGCCAGCAAGCTCTAACCGACCTCCGTTTTCATATTGCTCGGCAGAATCTTCGCGTTGCTTAATCATCTTACCAAGCAGAGCCATAATTTCGGTGTCATCAACCCCGCTCTCGTCGCCGCCAGAGCCGCGAAGAGCGATGTCGCGTTCTTTGATTGCCGCATTCATCAATCGCAGGGTCGATAGACGTACCGCGTCTTTATCCTTCATTGCTGCCTTCATGGCCGCATTGATTGTCGCTCTCATCGTTATTCACCACTCTGGCTCTTGACCTGTAGGAGCCGACAACCCTAGACACGCGGAATTTCCCACGTCCGGATGTGGAGACGACTCATGACACCCTCAGATACTGCAATCATCGAGGCAAGCAAGCCAGATGATACCTTGTCTTCTCGTCCAACTGCGTGCCTAGCCCTTGCCGATGGCACCGTTTTTCTGGGCCACGGCTTTGGTGCGACAGGCGAGGCTATTGGAGAACTCTGCTTTAACACCGCAATGACGGGGTATCAGGAAGTCATGACTGACCCATCCTATGCGGGACAGATTGTCGCGTTTACCTTTCCCCATATCGGAAACACAGGCATTACCCCTGAAGATGACGAAACAGGCGCACCCGTTGCGCTGGGGATGGTTATTCGCCTGAACCCGACAGACCCGTCAAACTGGCGTGCAACGGCGGATTTGCGTGCGTGGATGGAAAAAACGGGTCGAATTGGCATTGCAGGGATCGATACCCGTAGGATCACACGCCTAGTCCGAGACCTTGGAATGCCTCACGCCACGATTGCCCATGATACGACAGGTCAGCTTGATACGGACGCGCTAATCGAAAAAGCGCGGGGTTGGAACGGGATTGAAGGCGCGGACCTCGCAAAAGACGTGACTTGCGCGGAACCTTATCATTGGACCGAGAAACGTTGGACTTGGGAGAACAGGTATACATCGCAAGATGAGCCGACACGGAAAGTCGTTGCGATAGATTACGGTGCCAAGCGGAATATTCTGCGCTGCCTTGCCGATGTCGGGTGCGATGTTACGGTCTTGCCGGCATCTGCGACAGCGGAAGACGTCATGACGCAGCAGCCTGACGGCGTTTTCCTGTCAAACGGTCCCGGTGATCCGGCGGCAACCGGTGACTATGCGGTGCCAACGATCAAGGCCGTCATCGATGCAGGGTTGCCAATTTTTGGGGTTTGCCTCGGTCATCAGATGCTTTCATTGGCCCTCGGCGCACAAACGATCAAGATGAGGCACGGCCATCATGGGGCCAACCATCCGGTAAAAGACCTCGACACTGGAAAAGTCGAAATTACCTCGATGAATCACGGCTTTACAGTTGACCGAAATTCGCTACCCGAAGGCGTTATTGAGAGCCATGTTTCGCTGTTCGATAAAACGAATTGTGGATTACGTGTCGACGGCAAGCCAATCTTCTCTGTCCAATACCACCCCGAAGCCAGTCCAGGACCTCGCGACAGCCACTATTTATTCGAACGGTTCGCTCGAAATATGGACAAAAAAAAGAAATCTATATAACCCGCGACTATTCCGTGCGTTGATATTTATTCTTGAAGCTTTTTAAGCCCTCTGACACGCTAAACGACGTGGTGGGGGCCATGACACCACTTGGTTGAAGAGCCGAGGAGAATTGTCTGTGGATCGCAGCAATAGCGACGGAACTCTATTCACTGCGACATACTATGAGCCGTCGGACGCGCCCAATCGTCGAGAGCAGAACTCCACGGATTTACCGCTTGATGACTTCGAGGCGCTATTATCGGCCCGCAGTCGCAGCGACATTTGCCCCACGCTCAGAGATCGGATCGACGAGCGACTACAAACCGAATTTTCCGACGAACTTTCTAAGCGGGCGACGACCCTTTTGTTAGAGAGTCAACCAGAGTTATCGGCTCAATCAACACTCGCACGGTGGCAGCGCTTTGGAATCGTACTTACGCCAATTTTGCTGATCGCAGGACTTATCTTTCTACCCAGCGCCGTGATGACGTTTTGTCTGTGCATGGTGTTTTTATATTTCGTGGCCTCGGCGATTCTGAAAGGTGCGCTGATGGTGGCGTCGCTGACCAACAAGCAAGGGAAGCAAACAGGCGTCGAACGGGAATTGACACCGGTGGTGACACTCTTCCTACCGGTTCACAAGGAAGATCGGGCAATAGAAACACTGGTTTCGGAATTGAAGAAACTCGACTACCCGGCAGAAAAACTCGATGTAAAGTTCCTTACGGAAGCCAATGATTTCAAAACACGAGACGTTCTTGCCTGTCTCGATCTGCCGCAACATTTCAGCGTTCTTAAAATTCCTATAAGTGATCCGCAGACCAAGCCGAAGGCGATGAACTATGCGCTTCCCTTCGCACGCGGCGAGATTATCGGGATTTACGACGCGGAAGACGCGCCCGAACCTGATCAAATCCGAAAGGCTGTTGCCGCGCTGGACGCCGCAGATAACCGAACCGTTTGCGTCCAATCTCGCTTGAACCATTTTGATGCGACCGAAACCTTTATCTCCCGCATGGCCTCGCTGGAATACACGCTCTGGTTCGATATGCTTTTGCGCGGGCTGAGCAATCTTAAGCTGCCCGTTCCACTCGGCGGCACGTCACTTTTTATCCGTACAGACGCACTCAAGGCAATCGACGGTTGGGATCCTTACAACGTCACCGAGGATGCGGATCTAGGCGTGCGGCTCGCACGCAAGGGATGGCGGGCCGAGGTGATCGACTCGACGACATGGGAGGAGCCACCAATCGGGTTCAAGCAATGGACAGGGCAACGGTCTCGCTGGATTAAAGGTTTCATGGTCACATGGCTCGTTCATATGCGAAACCCGAAGCTGCTGTTTAAACAGCTAGGCTTCGGACAAGCACTCGCCATCAACATTATGTTGCTTGATGGATTTGTCGCTTTTCTGCTTCAGCCCTTTTTCATGCTCGCGTTAGGTTGGTGGATCATTACGGGCAGCGCGCCTTGGTTCACCTCGCTCACACCCCCGTTGGCAACAGCCATCGCCGCCACTTTTATCATAGGACATCTTTTTATTTTCATCGCGACCGTAATTGCCGTCACCCGCCGGTTCGGCATCATCCGCGCACTTTGGAGTCCTCTCCTTTGGGTCTATTGGCAACTCGCCACTATCCCAGCCTATCGCGCGCTGCGGGAGATGTTTGGACAACAAACGGTCTGGCGGAAGACCGCACATGGCCTAAGCAAAGCCGCCCAACAACGACGCGACAAAGCCTTGCAAGAAACACGATGCGCTGAAAGCGCTTGCGTCACAGCTCTTGCTCCCTCAGAACCTCGGCATGTCAGAACAAATCGCTCCGCCAAAAATTGGAATGGTCAGCCTCGGTTGTCCTAAAGCACTCGTCGATTCCGAACGCATTCTGACGCGCCTGCGGGCAGAAGGGTATGCGTTTTCCACCGATTACGAAGGCGCCGACGCCGTAATCGTCAATACCTGCGGTTTTCTGGACAGCGCCAAAGCAGAGAGCCTCGATGCAATCGGCGAAGCCTTGCGCGAAAACGGTAAGGTTATCGTCACCGGATGCCTCGGCGCGGAAGCCGAGACAATTTCAGAAGCCCATCCATCGGTTTTGGCAATCACCGGGCCGCAGCAATACGAGCAAGTGATGGACGCGGTTCATTCGGTGACGCCACCGCGTCCAAACCCGTTCACCGATTTGTTGCCCGCACCGAAAGACGGCGTGCGCCTGACACCGCGCCACTACGCTTACTTGAAGATTTCCGAAGGCTGTAACCACTCTTGTCGGTTCTGCATCATTCCAGATATGCGCGGGAAACTCGTGTCCCGCCCGATCCACGCAGTTCTACAAGAGGCGGAGCGACTAGTCGATGCAGGTGTCAAAGAACTGCTGGTGATCAGTCAGGATACTTCTGCCTATGGCGTCGATCTGCGCGGCGATGCCCGGATCGCAAAAGAATGGCGCGGGCAGTCTTTCGATCCTACTATGCTTGACCTTTGCACGGGACTAGCTGAACTCGACGTTTGGGTACGCCTACATTACGTTTACCCCTACCCGAGCGTTGATAAAGTCATCCCGCTGATGGCCGAGAGAAAACTGCTGCCATATCTGGATATTCCGTTTCAGCACGCGTCCCCAAAAGTGCTCAAAGCGATGCGGCGTCCTGCTGATCATGAGAAAGTTTTGGAGCGAATAAAATCGTGGCGCGATGTCTGTCCGGAATTGACGATCCGGTCGACATTTATCGTCGGATTTCCCGGTGAAACTGAAGAAGACTTTCAGTTCTTATTGGACTGGCTAACGGAAGCCAGACTAAACCGCGTGGGCTGTTTCAAATACGAAAATGTTGCCGGTGCAGCCGCCAATGACCTTCCCGATCATGTTTCTAAAGAGGTAAAACAAGACCGCTGGGAGCGTTTGATGGCGCATCAACAGGCCATTAGCGCCAGCTTGCTCGCGCAGAAAGTTGGTCAACGCATGACCGTCATCGTTGACCAGATAGACGAGGATGGCGCGGAGTGCCGCTCGTCAGCAGACGCGCCGGAAATTGATGGAAATGTCTTCATTGATGAGAACTTCACCGACCTTTCGGTCGGCGATATGATCAATGTGGAGATTGACGAAGCTGGCGATTATGATCTTTGGGCACACCGCATCGAATAGATTTCGGTGCTAGCGCCAGAGGCGATCGCCCTCTTCCTCCGCCAGCGCATCACTGTAAAGGCTCGCGACTTCTTCGCCATAACCATTGTATTTTAGCGTTGGAATTCGCTCATTGGCTCCGATGACACGCTCGCTCGCTTGAGACCAACGCGGATGATCGACTTCCGGGTTCACATTTGCCCAAAAGCCGTATTCAGCCTTATTGATCTCTTCCCAAAAGCTAACGGGACGTTCTTCGGTGAAGGTAATTCGACTAATCGATTTCGCCGATTTGAAACCGTATTTCCAAGGGACATGCAGACGCATTGGCGCGCCGAATTGTTTCGCCAATCCCTTTCCATATGCACCAACAACCATCAGAGCGATAGGATTTGTGGCCTCTTCAATCGTCAGTCCTTCGGTATAAGCCCACGGATACCAACTTTGACGTTGGCCAATGGCAATCTTCGGATCAAGGAATGTCTCAAAACGTACATACTTCGCACTGCTCAACGGCTCGGCCAATTTGACAAGCTCGGCGAGCGGGAAGCATACCCACGGAATTACCATCGACCATGCCTCGACACAGCGATGGCGCGTGACCCGTTCCTCAATCGGCATCTTTTGGGCAAGATCATCCATATCCAGCACAAGCGTTTTTTCGACTTCACCGTCGATCTTGACGGTCCATTCGTCCGTCTCCAACACCTGTGCGCGCTTCGCAATTTGTTTGTGCGAGCCAAATTCGTAAAAATTATTGTAGGATGCTGCGATTTTTTCGGCAGTTATCTCACGACCTTCACCGGCCACGAAATCAGCATTGTTGTCCGGCACTGGATCAAAATCTTCGCCGGGGGCCGCCAACTGAAATGTTGCGGACGGCATCGCAAGGCCCGAACCCGTTGACAGCGCCGACGTCGCCCCACCAATCCCCATCGCAGCCAATAGCTGACGACGATTTAGAAAGACCGACTCTGGCGTCGCATTTTTCTCAGGAATTTGCCACGAGGGAGTACGATGATAGATCATAGGAGCCGCTCCGAAAACTGGACGTTTCGGTGGATATAAACCACATCTGTTAACTCAGAACAAAAACTCCCTACCGGAAAATAAAACTCTCTGTGAGAGTTCCGTGTTCAAAGCTTCTCCAGTTCCTCAGCCAGCAAAAACGCCACTTCTAGCGCCTGACTAGCGTTCAAGCGCGGGTCACAGGCTGTGTGATACCGATCCGAAAGGTCTGAATCTTTCAAATCTTGCAATCCACCCGTGCATTCCGTCACATTTTTTCCCGTCATTTCCAAGTGAATCCCGCCGGGATATGCACCTTCCGAGCGGCAACACGCCGCAAATTCCTTAATCTCAGTCAGGATCGACTGGAACGGCCTTGTCTTGTAGCCGCCTTCTGCCTTGACCGTGTTCCCATGCATTGGATCACAGCACCAAACAACCTGACTGCCAGATTCTTTGACGGCGTTGATCAACTTCGGCAGGTGCTCGTCCACCTTGCTCGCGCCAAAGCGGCCAATCAGTGTAATACGACCCGCTTCGTTTTCTGGATTCAGTTTTTCCAGCAGAACCTTGAGGTCTTCGGTCGTCATGGATGGCCCACACTTTATCCCGAGCGGGTTCATCACACCTCGACAGTACTCGACATGCGCGCCATCAGGTTGCCGCGTGCGATCACCGATCCAGAGCATATGCGCCGATCCGGCAAGCATCTCGCCAGATGTTGAGTCCTCACGGGTCAACGCCTCCTCATAAGGCAGCAGGAGCGCCTCGTGCGAGGTGTAGTAATCAACCTGCTCCATACGCTTAGCCGTGGCCGAATTGACGCCACACGCGTCCATAAACTCAAGCGCAGCCGAAATTTTCCCCGCCATCTGCTTGTATTCATTTGCGTTGTCGCCATCCGCGAAATCCAAGTTCCACGCCGCAACGCGATTAAGGTCCGCGTACCCACCCGTTGCGAAAGCACGTAACAAATTCAGAGTTGCCGCCGAGTGTAGATAAGCTTCCAGCATTTTTTCTGGCTTAGGAATCCGAGCTTCGGGCGTAAAAGGCAAATCATTGATGATGTCACCGCGGTAGCTAGGCAGCTCAACGCCATCAATCGTCTCTGTCGGAGCGGAGCGAGGCTTCGCGAATTGACCAGCCATGCGTCCTACTTTGACCACCGGCTTTTTTGCGCCGAAGGTCAGGACAATCGCCATTTGCAGCATCACGCGAAACGTGTCGCGGATATTGTCGCTGGAGAACTCAGCAAAACTCTCCGCACAGTCCCCACCTTGCAGCAGGAACGCATCGCCGCGAGACACCTCTGCCAAATTTTGTTTGAGCGAGCGTGCCTCCCCCGCAAATACCAAAAGAGGATACGAAGACAATTTGTCGCTTGCGCGTTTCAGGGCTTCCGGGTCGGTATAGTCCGGCAACTGCAAAGCAGTCCGGTTGCGCCAACTATCTGCGCTCCAGTTCATCGTCATCGCTATGTCCTGCGTCGTGGCAAAATCCCAAGGAAGCTATATATACGCCGCAGTTAAAGCGCCTGTCCACAGCCGACATTGGTTGAACAGTGTAAGGTATGATACCAAATCAGATTATTCAGTTCGTTTCGTGGAGATTTCAAATGAACATG
>CAZJWF010000125.1:0-8605 GCA_964549375.1 uncultured Neomegalonema sp. | reverse complement strand
AGAAAATTTGCGACGAGATGGGCCTTGAAATTGAGATGGAGAAAGTCGGCGGTTTTGACCCGGTCGAATTCGATGCGGGCTGCGTGACAGCCGTCCGAGACGCTGCCGAACGCCTCGGCCACTCGCATCGCAATATCGTTTCCGGCGCGGGCCACGACGCGTGTTGGGTCAACCGCATGTACCCGACTGCGATGGTGATGTGTCCGTGTGTGGATGGCCTCTCGCACAACGAGGCCGAAGACATCTCGAAGGAATGGTCCACGGCGGGGGCGGAAGTGCTGTTCCATGCCGTCGTAGAAACGGCGGAGATTGTTGGGTGATGCGGACCTTTTTTGGGATTGTTTTGGCGGTCGCCGCGATACCGGTGTTCGTTCTTGCAGCGATAGCAGCAGGCCCCCCGCACTGCGGCGATTATTGTACCCTTTCCGACGCGTCTCTCCTTGATCTGCTCGTCAGCGCCTCTTTTGCTACAGTGTTTTACCTGAGCGGTATGGCTTTGATCGCTGACGTACCGGATGGACTGGCGGGGTCAGATCCGTACGCGGATGCCGAGGCATTGCATCGGCGCATGGAGAAAGCCGATGATGAGTAACGTTTCGCGCGGTTCGTTCGACCTTTCGTGTCCGAGGCCACCTTCGAAAATGAGGAGACTACCATGACCAAAGTCATCAAGGGCGGAACCATCGTAACCGCTGACCGCAGCTACACCGCCGATGTTCTCATCGACGGTGGCAAGATCATCGAAATTGGTCAGAACCTTAAAGGCGACGAGACCATCGACGCGTCCGACGCCTACGTCATCCCCGGCGGCATCGACCCCCATACGCACCTAGAGATGCCGTTCATGGGAACTACCGCTGCTGAGACTTTCGAATCCGGCACCTTCGCGGCGGCCGCGGGCGGCACCACGATGATTGTGGACTTCGTTTTGCCGGGCGAGGATGGCTCGCTGGTCAATGCGGTCGATGCTTGGGACAAGAAAACCGCGCCGCAATGCTGCGCCGATTTTTCCTACCACATGGCGATCACGGGCTGGAACGAGACCATCTTCAATGAGATGGAACAGGTCGTGAAGCGCGGGGTGAATACCTTCAAGCACTTCATGGCCTATAAAGGCGCGCTGATGATCGAGGACGACGAGATGTACGCGTCCTTCTCGCGCTGTGCGGCGCTGGGCGCGCTGCCGCTGGTCCATGCTGAGAACGGTGACGTGGTTGCCGCGCTGCAAGAAAAGTACATGAACGAGGGCATCACCGGACCCGAAGGCCATGCCTACTCGCGCCCGCCCGAAGTTGAAGGCGAGGCCGCCAACCGCGCGATCATGATTGCCGATGCAGCGGGCGTGCCGCTCTACATCGTGCACGTCAGTTGCGAGCAAGCCCACGAAGCCATTCGCCGCGCGCGTCAAAAAGGAATGCGGGTTTACGGCGAGCCGCTGATCCAACACCTGACACTCGATGAGACCGAATATTTCAACAAGGATTGGGAATACGCCGCGCGCCGCGTGATGTCGCCGCCCTTTCGTTCGGCGGATCATCAGGCGTCGCTCTGGGCGGGGCTATCGGCGGGGTCGCTGCAAGTCGTCGCGACCGACCACGCCGCCTTTACCACCGAGCAAAAGCACATGGGTGACAGCGGCTTTCCGATGATCCCCAACGGCACGGGCGGATTGGAAGAACGGCTCGCAGTGCTGTGGACCAAAGGCGTTGAGACGGGCCGCATCACCCCGAACGAGTTCGTCGCCGCGACGTCGACCAACATCGCCAAGATATTGAATGTCTATCCGCAAAAGGGCGCGATTGCGGTCGGGGCGGATGCCGATGTGGTGGTCTGGGATCCGAAACTATCCAAGACCGTCAGCGCAACGACGCAAAAGTCGATCATTGATTATAATGTCTTCGAAGGTTTCGAAGTTACCGCTCAAGCGCGCTACACCCTCTCACGCGGCGACGTCATCTGGGCGCACGGCCAGAACAGCCAACCCCAACCCGGACGCGGCAAGTTCGTTCCCCGTCCCGCGTTCCCAGCGGTGAACAAAGCCCTATCGAAGTGGAAAGAAGTCACCGCCCCAAAAGGCGTGCAGCGTGACCCGATGAACATTCCGAGTGGGGTTTGATGGTTTCAATGCCGTGCTGCCACGCACTTGATGCGGGGCCCCCATTTTTGCGCTCAAGGAGGCCCCGGATCGCGTCCGGGGCAGAGAGTCTATGACCGTTATCTCCGCCCAATCCCTTTCTCTCACCTTCGAGACCAACGACGGTCCCGTTCACGCGCTCAAGGACGTGGACCTGACCATCGAGAAAGGTGAGTTCGTCTCTTTCATTGGGCCGTCGGGGTGCGGTAAGACCACGTTCCTGAGGGTTATCGCTGATCTCGAACAACCCACCGGCGGCACGATCACCGTCAACGGAGTTTCCCCCGAACAGGCGCGGATGGACCGCTCTTACGGGTATGTCTTTCAGGCAGCGGGCCTCTATCCGTGGCGAACGATTGCCAAGAACATTGCTCTGCCGCTTGAGATCATGGGCATCCCGAAACGCGAACGCACCGAGCGTATCGAGCGGGTACTCGAATTGGTCGACCTCAAAGGCTTCGGCAAAAAGTTCCCGTGGCAGCTTTCAGGCGGGATGCAGCAGCGGGCCTCCATCGCCCGCGCGCTGGCGTTCGATGCTGACCTCCTGCTGATGGACGAACCCTTCGGCGCGCTCGACGAGATCGTCCGCGACCACCTCAACGAGCAACTGTTGCAACTCTGGGATCGTACCAACAAGACGATCTGTTTCGTCACCCACTCCATCCCTGAGGCAGTCTATCTCTCAACCAAAATCGTGGTTATGTCGCCGCGCCCCGGTCGGGTGACAGATGTCATCGAGTCGACCTTACCAAAAGAACGACCCCTAGATATTCGTGAGAGCAAAGACTTCCTCGACATCGCTCACCGGGTTCGTGAAGGATTGCGGGCAGGGCATAGCGACGATTGATCCAGGCCACCAGACGTGAGACAACACAGCCATGCAGTGCTTTTTTGTGAACATCAAATGCGAGCTGGGAAAGGCGTATGATGTCGCCGCCGACCTCGCCGACGCGCAAGTCGCCTCTGAAATCTATTCAACCTCAGGCGATTACGATTTGCTTGCGAAAGTCTATGTCGAGGATGACGTGGACATCGGCCATTTCGTGAACCAAAAAGTTCACGCCATCAGCGGCATTCGGGACACATACACGACCCTGACCTTCCGGGCGTTTTGACTGATGAACCTTGGTGAGTACCTGATCGCGTTGCTCGAACACTATGGCGTCGAGGCGATTTTCGGCATTCCCGGCGTCCATACCGCCGAGATGTATCGTGGATTGACGACCTCTCCGATCCGACATCTTACGCCGCGTCATGAACAGGGCGCGGGTTTTATGGCTGACGGTTATGCGCGCGTCACCGGAAAGCCCGGTGTGTGCCTTGTGATTACTGGTCCCGGCCTCTCCAACATCTCGACAGCGATGCTGCAAGCCAAGGCGGATTCGATCCCGATGCTGGTAATTTCGGGTGTCAATGCGCGGGGCGAGATGGGATCGGGTAAAGGGCATCTTCATGAGATGCCGGATCAAAGCGGCTTCGCTGGCCAGTGTTCGGTTTTCTCCCGCACGATCCTCAAGCCCGAAGACTTGCCCGATGCGGTCGCGCGCGCTTTCGCGGTGTTCGACGGGGAACGCCCCGGTCCAGTGCATATCGAAATTCCGCTCGATCTGATGGGTGCTTCGGCGGACGGCTTGCCAGTTCCGGCGCGTGCGACGGTTGCGGCACGTCCTATCCCGCCATCACTGGATGCGGCGGTGGTACGTATTGATGCAGCGAAGGCACCCGTGATGCTGCTGGGCGGCGGCGCAAAACATGGCGCAGAGGCAGCATTGGCGCTTGCGGAACGGTTGGATTGTCCGATTGTCACGACGATGAACGCGCGCTCAATGATCCCGCACGGCCACCCTTTGCATTGCGTCGCCTCTGCGGGTTTTGCGCCCGTGGCGGCGCTGATCGAGGATGCCGATCTTGTGCTCGCGTTTGGCACCGAACTTGGTCCGACGGATTATCTTGATTACGAGACCGGACATGTCACAACACCGAAGGCTCTGTTGCGGGTAGATATTGATGCACAACAAATCGCGCGAGGACCACGAACGGAAGTCGCGCTAACGGGGGATGCAGCGGCGGTTATGACGTCGCTGGTTGAACAAGTTACCACAGTTTCTCGCGATGGTACCGCGCGAACGGCACAGACCCGCGAGGCTGCGATGGCTGCACTGCCGGACAGCTATCGCGAGATGCTACGTGCGCTCGACGCCGTTCGTGCTGCCGTGCCGCGTGCGATGATGATTGGCGATTCAACACAGCTTACCTATTCTGGTAATCTCGCCTTTGAACCGGGCAGCGAGGGTGCGTGGTTCAATTCGTCGAGCGGTTTCGGCACGCTGGGCTATGGCTTACCTGCGGCCATCGGCGCAAAGCTTGGCGATCCTTCGCGCCCGTCGGTCGTTCTGATTGGCGATGGTGGCATTCAATTCACTTTAGGTGAGCTGGGAACCGCAATGGATGAAGCCTTGCCGATTGTTGTGATTGTCTGGAACAATAACGGCTATGGCGAAATCCGCAGCTTCATGGAAAACCGCCAGATCAAGCCTGAAGGCGTCAATCTAACCCCACCTGATTTCACCCTGATCGGACGCGCCTACGGCTACGAAACTGTGGCGCTCGATGGCACCGACGCCCTTGCCGATGCGGTAGCCCATGCAGTCGCAGCGGGTAAGCCGTCGCTGATTGAGGTTTGCGGAGTGAAATAGCAGACGATTGTCCGCCGTCTCTCCACGGACTTCAAGCGGATGCCCAAGGATATGGCGTGCAGCCGTGTCTTAAAATACCGCGACGAAGATCGAGACGACAGAAAAGTGACGTCCGACCCGATTGGAAAATTTAGGCGGGCTGAAGTTAGTACGCATTGTCGATCTTGAAATTGTAAAGCTGCCTTGCGCTGCCGTAGCGTTTGAAGTCGCCGACATCTGCAATCATGCCTGCGCGAGACAAGAGGTCCGCGAGTTGCGTGCGGTGCTCGTCGCGCATCTCTTTTTCGATGCAATCCGCGCCGAGGCTGGCGACAGAGCCGCGCACGTAAAGGCGGGCCTCGTAGATTGAATCGCCCAGTGCCTCGCCCGCATCACCACAGACGACCAGCGCCCCAGCCTGTGCCATAAAGGCGCTCATATGACCGACAGAGCCGCCGACCACGATCTCGGCCCCTTTCAGTGAGATGCCGCAGCGTGCCGAAGCATCACCCTCGATCACCAGCAGTCCGCCATGAGCGGTTGCGCCTGCGGATTGGCTGACATTGCCTTTCACACGCACAGTGCCGCTCATCATATTTTCAGCGACACCCGTCGAGGCATTGCCCTCAACGGTGACACTCGCCTCTTTGTTCATCCCGGCGCAGTAATAGCCCGCATGGCCTTTTATCGTCACAGTGACCTGTGAATCCAATCCACAGGCAAGGGCATGCGCTCCGCCCGAGTTGATCACCTCGAATGATCCATCACTGGCGGATTTGAGCGCGCTGTTTACCTCTCGGACAGAGGAGGCAGCGACATCAAGGGTGCTGTTGCGAAGCAGGGTATCACTCATGCCGCTTTACCTTCAGATGTGTGGCTCCACGAATAAATCTTGGCTGGTTCCGGTTCGTAAATTTTCGCGTTCTCGACACCGGGCAGCGGCGCGATGGCGCGGAATTCACTCGCCATCGCGACCCAATCATCCGTCTCCGCAATGACCGCCGGTTTGCAGGCAATCGGGTCGCGCAGCACAGCAAAGCCGTCTTCGGTGCCAATGGCAAAGGTGTAAAATCCGTCAAGATCTCGCAGCGCGGCTTCAAGCGCTTGGTTCAGCGTATCGCCCTCTGACATGCGCCAAGCAAGATACGCGGCGGCGACCTCTGAATCGTTCTCGGTCTGGAATTGCTCGCCGTGAGTCATGAGTGTCTCGCGCAGATTATTATGGTTCGACAGCGAGCCGTTATGGACAAGACAGGTATCCGCGCCGGTTGAGAATGGGTGCGATCCTGCGGTCGTAATCGCGCTCTCGGTGGCCATGCGGGTATGGGCGATCGCGTGTGTCCCCGTGCGCTGGGCTAGACCAAAATCCTTAGCAACACGATCCGGGTCGCCAATTCCCTTGAACACTTCGATGTTTTTGCCGAGCGACAGCACCGTCACATCAGGCGCGTTATCAATGATCCAACCGCGCACGGCACGGCCATCCGCGCTGGTACGGATAATTGCATGATCGTGCAACGTCTCTAAATCAATCTCCGCTGTGAGCGCCGCCGAAAGCGCCTCTTTCATGGCGCTCCAGTCGGTCTCGCCAGATTTAGATAGCAGCACCAGCTTTGCCCGTTCATCCCCGCCGCCATACACCGCGAATCCTGCCGAATCCGGCCCGCGATCACACATCTCGTGCAGCATCAGTGCGGTGAGGCGCCCTAATTCAGGTTCAAGCGCTTTGTTCTTAAGGAATAATCCGACGATACCGCACATTTTGTCTCTCCCGTTGCGGTGCTGACGCTAGAGCACGCTCTCACGGAATAAAAGTACGAAAACGACATCTTTTGGCGGCGTTGGTGACTTGCGAGCCTTCAAAATTTCACGCAGCTTTCTGGGATTGAATCAGAGGTTTTTATGACTTTTTCGCTTGTGGCACGCTGTGCTGAAACCGGGATGTTTGGGGTGGCAGTGTCGTCGTCCTCGCCGTGTGTTGCCGCGCGATGTGCGTATGCGCGTGCAGGGGTCGGTGCGGTTGCCAGCCAGAATGTGACAGACCCAACACTCGGGACGCGAGGTCTAGACCTGATGGAACTCGGCGCAAGTGCATCTGAGGCAGTGTCAGTCCTGCGCGCGACCGGGACTTTTCCTGAATATCGACAAGTGCTTGCCGTTGATAAGCACGGCGCGACAGCGATTGGCTCTGGCGATCAGATTTTGGGAACGTGGGCACAGGCGACGGCGCAAGATGTCGCGGCGGCGGGAAATCTGCTGGCGGATTCTGGTGTCCCTCAGGCGATGGTTGACGGTTTTTTACGAACCGAGGGGCATATCGGCGACCGACTAATCGCGGCAATGCGGGCCGCGCTATCTGCTGGCGGCGAAGAAGGTCCAGTTCGTTCTGCGGGAATGCGCTTGGTTGATCAGGTATCTTGGCCGGTTGCCGATTTGCGAGTGGACTGGAACGAAGCTTGCCCCATCGAAGAATTGGCCGCGGTTTGGGACGTCTACAAACCGCAACTGAATGATTACGTAACTCGTGCTTTGAATCCTGAAGCAGCTCCGAGTTACGGCGTTCCTGGAGATGAATAAATGGCATTGTTGGAGAAGATAAGAGAGGTCGCATCACTGCCTCAGGAGTGTGCGACGACATTGCCGGGGGGGGCCTATATCGACCCTGATCTCTTCGCGCACGAGCGGAACACTGTGCTCGCGAGTGGCTGGCACTGCTTAGGCAGGTGTGATGAGATTCCCAACCCCGGTGATTATTTCACGGCGGATTTGCTGGACGAGCCGTTATTGGTTGTGCGGGGAGATGACGGGGCGATCCGGGTTCTTTCAAACCTCTGTCGGCACCGCGCCATGCCCTTGGCGGAGGGAAAGGGGACCGCAGAGAAGTTTGTTTGTTCGTATCATGCGTGGAGTTATTCACGCGATGGTGCGCTGAGGAACGCAGCGCGGATGAAGGGAACCGCACTCGACGCTAAAAATTGTCGATTACCTGCGTTTCGCAGTGAAGAGTGGCGTGGGTTTCTTTACGTGTCCCTCGATGATGATGCGCCTGATCTGGCCCCAACGCTTGCAGCGCTAGAGCCGGTGATTTCATCTTATCACACTGAAGATTTTCGCGTGGTCCACACAGCCGAAGAAGTGTGGAAGACGAACTGGAAGTGTCTGGTGGAGAATTTTATGGAGGGGTATCACCTCTCCGTGGTTCATCCCGTGACGCTGCACGGATATACGCCGACCGGATTGTCCAAGAAATTCGAGGGCGGCGAAGGCTTCACCGGCTATCATGCAAATTATCCCTCATCAATCCCGCCGCGAGGGGTCGGTCATGCGGATCTATCCGACGAGCAACGCCACCGATCCTCGCTGTTTTGCGTTTACCCGTGTCAGGTCGTGAGTCAGGCGGCGAACTTATTGGTTTCGCTGTCGCTGCAACCGCTGACATCGGCTTCCGTCCGCGTAAAATGGACCCTATCCGTCTGGGAAGAGGAATTGGACGACGCAGCGGTCGCGGAGCGCGTGGCGCTATGGAATGACGTCAATCGCGAAGATCGAGAAAAGCTGGAACGTTTGCAAGTCGTCCTCGGCGCGCGCAGGGCCGACCCGGGACCACTCGCGCCCGCTGATTACGAGGGCACGATTCACGATTTTCACGGGTATCTTGCGCGGGCATTGCGTTAAGCTGACGCTTCATCCTGCGCGGCTTGGGCCAAGATGTCTGGGCCAATCTCGCCGCTGAAACTGGATGCGATCGGGCCGGTCATCATGACGTGGTCGCGATCATCCCACTCAATGATCAAGG
>CAZJWF010000124.1:0-8695 GCA_964549375.1 uncultured Neomegalonema sp. | reverse complement strand
CTGCAAAACTATTGGGCCGAAAAGGGCTGTGCCGTGCTTCAGCCTTATGACATGGAAGTTGGCGCAGGTACGTTTCATCCCGCTACGACTTTGAGAGCGTTGGGGCCGACGCCTTGGGCAGCGGCCTATGTCCAGCCTTCGCGCCGTCCGACCGATGGCCGCTACGGCGAGAACCCGAACCGATTGCAGCACTATTATCAATATCAGGTGCTGATCAAACCCAGCCCACCAGACCTGCAAGACCTTTATCTAGGCAGTTTGAAGGTTATCGGCATTGATTTTTCGCTGCACGATATTCGTTTCGTAGAGGATGACTGGGAAAGTCCAACTCTCGGCGCTTGGGGACTCGGTTGGGAAGTTTGGGTTGACGGCATGGAAGTGTCCCAATTCACTTACTTCCAACAGGTTGGCGGTCACGATTGCCGCCCCGTTTCGGGCGAGTTGACCTACGGTCTTGAGCGCCTCGCGATGTACGTGCTCGGCGTCGACCATGTGATGGAGATGCCGTTCAACGATCCCGATGCGCCGATTGCACTGAGCTATGGTGACGTGTTCCGCCAGACCGAGGCCGAATACTCACGTTGGAACTTTGATGTGGCCGATACCGCGACCTTGCTCAAACATTTCGAGGATGCTGAGGCCGAGTGCCAGCGAATTATTGCCGAGGAGCACGTTGACCCCAAGACGGGCAAGACCATCGTGATGGCACACCCCGCTTATGATCAGTGCATCAAAGCCAGTCATTTGTTCAACTTGTTGGATGCGCGCGGCGTTATCTCTGTCACGGAGCGCCAAGCGTATATTGGGCGCGTGCGGGCATTGGCGAAGGCGTGTGCCGATGCCTTTGTGCAAACGCCGGCCGGTGGGGCCGAAACGGAAGCCGCTTAATGGCCGCGTCAGGGAAAGTGCTTGCGGGTGGAATCGTCGCCTTCGCGGCAGTCTTTGGGGTCGGCATGTGGTACGCGCAGGTCTATGCCTACTACGAAGAAGTGACAGATGTTACCGAAGTGACTGTCGGCAACGAGACTTTCGCGATACGTGATTACGACGGCATCAACGCCCCGACGTCGCCGTTGAAAATGCGCGGATGCTTTACATTTGAAGACCCCAAAGGCGCGATTGTTGCCGGTCTGCGAACCGAAGATGCCGTGCCGATCAAACCGCCCTACTGGTTCGAGTGCTTTGATACCGAGCAAATTCAGGCGGATATCGAGTCTGGTCTTGCCACCCCTATTATGGCTGGACTGGACGAGGGTGACGGGGCCGACCTTTATATCGCAATCTACCCCGATGGCCGCGCTTATCGCTGGCGTCAGCCGAACGGAAAGTATGAGGGGCGGCATTAAGGATACAGTTGCGTTGCCCCAACCTGCCTCAAGACCCGCTTGTGGTTCTCCCACATAGCTGCCGCGCCTCAGTCTCTTAACGTTAATAGTCTGTATACGGTTCCAATTTTTCGTAAAGGTTCAAGGGCGGTTGTCCGCGGCGCAGGAGGGTGACATAACGCGCGGACCTAGACCTATATCTCGCGTGAGCCTCAATGCCTGATCTGTTGCTTGAAATTCTGTCCGAAGAAATCCCTGCGCGGATGCAATCCAAAGCAAGGGATGATCTGCGGGCGTTGATCGTCAAAGGATTGGACGAGGCGGGGGTCGGTTACGGCGCAGTTGAGACCTTTTCCACGCCGCGCCGCTTGGTGCTTCGGATCGAGGGACTGCCTGCGCGCACCCCGGACCTGAAAGAAGAGCGCAAAGGGCCGCGAACCGATGCACCGGAGAAGGCGCTGGAGGGCTTTTTGCGCTCGACCGGCCTAAGCGTCGATCAACTGGAGCGCCGTGAAGATAAAAAGGGCGAAGTGTTCTTCGCAGTGATCGAAAAACCGGGTCGTCCTGTGGCAGCGGCGTTGGCCGAAATTGTACCGGGCGTCATTCGTGGGTTTCCTTGGCCAAAGTCGATGCGCTGGGGCATGGGCGATTTAAGGTGGGTGCGCCCGCTGACCTCTATTCTGTGTTTGCTGGATAGTGAAGTCGTTGCGTTCGATGTCGGTGGCTATACTTCGGGCGACCAGACGCGCGGGCACCGCATGGTGGACCCGGAACCCTTCGCTGTTGAAGGTTTCGAGAGTTATCGTCAGGGTCTTGCCAAACGCCGGGTGACGCTGGAACCGTTTGCGCGGGAAGAGACGATTGCCGCGACGGCGAAGTCTTTGTGTGACGCCGCCGGGGTCACGTTGATCGACGACCCCGCTTTGTTGCGCGAGGTTGGCGGTCTCGTCGAATGGCCTGTGCCCTTACTCGGCGTCATCGAAGATGAGTTTCGCGATCTGCCGCCTGAAGTTTTACAAACCTCAATGCGTGAACACCAAAAGTATTTTTCGGCGAAAGATGCGTCGGGGAGTGTGACTCATTTCGTAGCGGTCGCGAATGTTGAGGGTGCTGATGGCGGTGAAACCATCGTCAAGGGCAATGCCAAAGTCCTGCGTGCGAGGCTCGCGGATGCGAAATTCTTCTGGGAAAATGATCTGCGCGCAGTCAAGGGTGGCGGCTTGCAGGACATGGCGGCGTCCCTGACCTCTGTGACATTCCACAACAAGCTGGGTTCTCAAGCCGAGCGGGTGGACCGTATTGCAGCGCTGGCTCGCGATCTGTCTCCGGTTACCGGCGCGGAGCCGCCGGTAGCAGAGCAAGCGGCGCGGGTTTGCAAGGCCGATCTCGCCTCCGAGATGGTTTATGAATTTCCAGAACTCCAAGGCCTTATGGGTCGCTATTACTCTGAGGCAGCGGGTCTGGATAAGCGCGTCGCAGCGGCGGCGGAAGATCATTACAGCCCGCTTGGACCGTCTGACTCGGTTCCCTCTGAGCCGGTATCGGTGTCGGTCGCGCTCGCGGATAAGATCGACACACTTGCCGGATTTTGGGCGATTGAAGAGAAACCAACGGGTTCGAAAGACCCCTTTGCCTTGCGCCGTGCTGCGTTGGGGGTCATCAGATTGATCCTCGAAAACGACGTGCGAATGCGATTGTCTCAGCCGGTTGGTGTCGCGTTGATGCGGCATGTCTATCTCATAAGTCGCCGCGATGCGGTTGCGCTGGGCGAACCGTTATTTGATGCGTTGGAACAATTCAGTGAGGGCGAGGGCGGCGCTGAACGGCGGGCGCAGTTTGAAAATCTTGTCTCGTTTTTTCTCAGCCCGCAGTCCGGCCTTGCCGAACAGCTGGAACCGGGTTTCGAAGATGAAATGCGCGCCACCGTCGCAGACCTGTTGGGTTTTATCGCGGATCGCCTGAAAGTCCTGTTGAAAGATCGTGGAGTGACTCATGATCTGATTGATGCGGTTTATGCACTGGGCGATCAGGACGATCTCGTCCTATTGGTCAAGCGCGTCGATGCCCTACAAAGTTTCTTGGGCACTGAGGACGGTAGAAATTTGTTGGCTGGATATAAGCGCGCTGCCAATATTCTGGCTGCCGAAGAGAAAAAAGAGAAGGCTACCATCGCACCACAACCCGATCCTTCACTCGCCGAATTAGATGAGGAACGCGCGTTGTTTGAAGCATTGGCCGCTGCCGAAACGACGGTTGCGCCTGCATTGAGTGCCGAGAATTTTGAAACCGCGATGTCGAGCCTTGCTCAGTTGCGCGCACCGATTGATGCGTTCTTCGATAAAGTCACGGTGAATGCCGATGATCCTGCCTTGCGCGTGAATCGCTTGGCGCTGCTTGCTCGGATTCGTGTTGTCACCGGGCAAGTGGCGGATTTCTCAAAAATCGAAGGGTGAAACAACATGCTGATATGGGCAGTGATGGTGCTACATGTCTGCTATGATGATCCGTCGTGACGTCAATTTGCCGATTTGGGGCAGGCATTGCCGAAGCGTCTGCTGCTGATAAGAATAGTCTCGGCGGTAAGGGCGCGAACCTGTGCGAAATGGCGGCAATGGGATTGCCCGTCCCGCCGGGGTTTGTGCTGGGTATTGAGGCGTTCCATGCGTGGCGCGCGGGTGAAGGATTGCCGACAGCCGACATTGCTAAGGCAATGAATTGGTTGGAGCAGGTAACGGCTCGGAAATTTGACGGCCACACCGCGCCACTTTTGGTGGCTGTGCGTTCTGGCGCACCAGTGTCGATGCCGGGGATGCTCGATACGATTTTGAATGTTGGCTTGACCGATGCCGCGCATCACGCGCTCGCTGAAGAGGCTTCCATGCGCTTCGCCGAGGATTGTCGCCGCCGCTTGATCCCTGCGCTTGCCGTTCCTGCGATGGATGTCGACTCCGAAGAGATGGAAGACGCCATCGACGACTGGTTGATTGAACACGGTCGAGACTCGTTGGCGGATATGGATGCGGCGGAGTTGTCTTATCTGAATGCATCACTGCTGCGCCTTGCTGAAGAAGAGGGTGAAGGAACGTTTCCTGCCGATGCTGAACAGCAGCTTCTAGCCGCAATCGAAGGGGTATTTCAAAGCTGGTCGGGACAACGTGCCCGCGCCTATCGCGCGATGCATGGCATGGGCGACGACCTTGGGACGGCGGTCATCGTACAGGCGATGGTTTTCGGCAATCGCCGCGAGAATTCGGCGACCGGCGTAGCGTTTACCCGCGATCCAGCTACCGGAGAGCGGCGGCTATACGGCGAGTATCTGGAGAACGCGCAAGGCGAAGATGTTGTCGCCGGTATCCGTACCCCGGCACCGCTTACCGAGGCGGATGCACTGGCGCGCAATGCTGTTACGCCTTCGATGGAGGCGCGGATGCCAGAGGCGTTCGCAACCTTGGCAAAAGCCTGTGCTGCGTTAGAAAAGCGGTTCGCGGATGCGCAGGATATAGAGTTCACCGTTGAGAGGGGCGTGCTGTGGCTGCTGCAAACCCGCAGTGCAAAATGTTCGGCCAAGGCGTCAATGCGAATTGCGGTAGAGATGGCGGAGGAGGGGGCAATCTCGCGCGATGACGCGTTGCTGCGTTTTGCGCCCACGGATGTAGACCGCTTGTTGCATCCGATGATCGACCCCTCCGCCTCGCGAGAGATCGTGGCGCGCGGGTTGCCAGCCTCGCCCGGCGCGGTAACGGGCGAGGTGTGTTTCACAGCAGCAGAAGCCGAAACCCTAAGTGCCAAAGGTCGTTCTGCGATTTTGGTTCGCATTGAAACCAGCCCCGAAGATATTCATGGCATGTATGCTGCGGCGGGCGTTTTGACGGTTCGAGGGGGCATGACCAGCCACGCGGCGGTTGTCGCACGGGGCTTGGGAACGCCGTGCGTTTGCGGTGCGGGTGATGCGCGGGTTGATCTGGGTGCGGGTGTGTTGCTCGGCTCGAACGGAGAAGAAATCAAGCGCGGCGATACGTTGACCATCGACGGGGCGGCGGGTCAGGCATTGCTCGGGGCTGTGCCGATGATCGAACCAGAGCCAGAGCCCGCTTTCACAGCACTTATGAAGTGGGCAGATGCGCGGCGGCGGATGCGAGTGCGGGCCAATGCGGATACAGCGCTAGAGGCCGCAGTGGCTTTACGGCTCGGCGCCGAAGGGATTGGGTTGGCACGGACAGAGCACGCTTTCTTTCAACCCGGACGTCGCGCGCCGTTGCAACAGATGATCTTGGCTGAATCGCCGGATGATCGCCGGGCGGCCTTGTCGCGGCTAGTGACAGACCAGCGGCGCGATTTTCTGAGCTTGTTTGAGGCAATGCACGGGCTGCCGATCTGCATCCGGTTGCTTGATCCTCCCTTGCATGAGTTCCTGCCCAATACCGACGAAGAAATTTCAGCCGTTGCAGAGGCAATGGATGTTTCATTCGCGAAGGTGAATGAACGGGTCAGCAGCTTGCGTGAATTTAATCCAATGTTGGGGCGGCGTGGATGCCGCATTGGTGTGGTCGCGCCTGAAATTTATGACATGCAGATCCGCGCGATCCTGCAGGCGTCAATGGATTATGCCGATCATCATGTCGCTGAAGTAGACCTAGAAATTTTGGTGCCGTTTGTTGCGACTGATCATGAGATGCGATTGCTTGCGGGGCGTGTTGATTCAATGGCGGCGGCGCTGGCTCATTCGACGGGCGTTCGACCGAGCTACCGCATCGGGGCAATGCTAGAGACCCCGCGCTCTTGCCTGCGTGCGAATGTGATTTGTGAACATGCCGAGTTCATCAGCTTTGGCACCAACGATCTGACTCAAATGACCTACGGACTATCGCGGGATGATACGGGCCGGTTCATCCGGAAATACCTCGCCAAGGGCGCGTTGACGCATGATCCGTTCCACCGGCTCGATCAGGATGGCGTGGGAGAGTTGATTGCCATCGGGACGCAGCGAGGCCGCGCGACGCGAAGTGATTTAACTGTCGGGCTTTGCGGCGAGCATGGGGGTGATCCGATGACCATCCAGTTCTGCGAACGCTTGGGCCTCGATTATATTTCATGCTCACCCTATCGCACACCTGCGGCACGATTGGCGGCGGCGCAAGCGACCATCTTGAGCGAACGCGAGGCCGCTGATGCCTAATGCGTTGGAGAACTTAAGACTGGGCGGTAAATCCGCGATGGCGCGGGTGCTGGGTCGTCTGGAAAGCCATGCGCGGGATCGCGAGACGATTGATCTGCTCGACGCGGCCTATCAAGCACCGAAGGGTCGAAGTCTTGGTCTGACCGGTCCGCCGGGAGTTGGAAAATCCTCGTTGGTCAACGTGCTGCTGCGAGAGGCCCGCTCGCACGGATTGACCGTGGGCGCCGTCGCGGTTGACCCCAGTTCAAACCGCACAGGAGGCGCATTGTTGGGAGACCGCGCTCGCCTGTCGGCATTGGATCCAGCAGATCAAGGCGTCTTTGTCCGGTCGATGGCCACGCGCGGGCGATTGGGCGGTGTTTCCGCACTGGCCTATCCCAGCGTTGTTGTGATGCAGGCTGTTTATGATCTCGTGCTGGTCGAGACGGTTGGGGTCGGTCAGTCCGAGACGGAAATTGCCGGAATGACAGATGCGGTGATGTTGTGCATCCAACCCGCTTCGGGAGATTCGCTACAGTTCATGAAGGCCGGGATCATGGAAGTGCCGGATCTTGCCGTTGTGACCAAGGCGGATTTGGGCATACCGGCGCGGCGGGCAGCGGCGGATCTTCGCAGCGCGATGAGTGTGACAGAGGGCGAATCGCTCCCGGTACAACTGTGCTCGGCACAGACTGGAGAGGGCGTGGCAGAGCTTTTCAGTACACTTTTGGGTGTACTCGGTAGGGCAAAATCCGGTCCTCGACCCCAACAAGCGGAACATTGGATCAAAGCAGCAGTTTTGGCTGATTTTGGGAATCAAGGATGGTTAACATTGAGAGAACAGGCCAAAAACACGCCGTTCGACAAGCCTTTCGCGGAGTTTGAACATATGCAGAATGTATTAAATGCCGCGCTTTCAAAGCTTGATTTTCGGTCCTAGAATCCGGTTGAATGAACAGAACGGGGAATAATTGACCTTTTGTACATGATGAATTTGCAATCTCTGGCCAACATTTGGCCTCGGAGGTGCAGACGAAACCCTGTACGCGATCGCGGAATGTTTGAGAACCGCACCGGATCGAACGAAACGGACTGGGGAAAGACTGAATGCACTATGCTCGAAAGTCTATCTTTGCTCTCTCGCTGACAGCGGCCTTAGTGGGCGTTGAAGCTGAGGCGCACCGTGATGCACCGGTGGCTCTGTTGGCGATGCCTTCGACGCTTGAGTCTGTTGGCTTGGCGATCGATCGCCGTGTCGTTCGGCTGGGTCAGGGCGGCGATATCGATACTGGGACGGTGGGCGTGGGCACTGTGGCTGCCGATGCAGCGACGCGCATTAAGTTTCTCGATTCGGATCTGGAGTTCGCATTCGGCGTTGCCGGCATGATGCCCGGCAAGACATCGGCGATCCAAGCCCCCGAAGTGCCGCGCATGAATCTCGAAGCTCAAGAAAAAGTTCGGTTCCACGAAATGCTGGCAATTGGCCATGGCCAAGCCGGACAGGAATTGGCCGACGAAGCTGAGGCGATGATTCTGTCGCTGGCGACGTTACCGGGCCGGGCTGAAAATCGGATGAAGCGTCCGAATGCAGGTGCTGAACTGGCCTGCCTGACTGAAGCGATCTACTTCGAGGCGCGCGGCGAGTCGATTAATGGCCAGATTGCCGTAGCCGAAGTGATCATCAATCGTGCCGATAGCCCAATCTTTCCGAACTCGATTTGCGGCGTCATCAAGCAGGGCGCAGAGAAACTGAACAAATGCCAGTTCTCATATAAATGCGACGGCGAGCCGGAATACATGACCGAACGCAAGGCGAAAAAGCGCGCGGCTGACGTTGCGATCCTAATGATGAAGGGCGAGCGCCGGAGCCTCAGCGGCAATGCCACGCACTATCATGCGGATTACGTCAATCCCTACTGGGCCTCAAAACTGAAAAAGACCGCGACCGTCGGAACGCACATTTTCTATAAGCGCCAACTCCGCAAGGTCGCGAAGAACTGAGCCACAAGGTCAGTGCGACCGAAACCGCGTCCAAGGAATTGGGCGCGTTTTTTTTGGCTGCGACGATCAAAGAGCCTGACGTCTTCCAAGACCATCAGAACCACTCTCTACGTCATGTGATATTTCGAAAGAACTTCGCTCTGCCCGACGGAACGAAAATGGTGGCCAGGGGGAGACTTGAACTCCCGACCTCACGATTATGAGTCGTGCGCTC
>CAZJWF010000123.1:0-8801 GCA_964549375.1 uncultured Neomegalonema sp. | reverse complement strand
AATGCCAGACAGGACGAAGCCTGACAAGCATGGGAACAGGGAATTTGTGGGTAAATTCAAACCTTAACGGCCTGTCCATCGCAAATTTGTTGCAAATTAACATCAATATTTCAGAACATTTCAAGAAAATAGCCCTTGAAATGTCACATATGACTCGCAATTTATACCCCTGTTGTTTCGATCAACATCTTGGTTGGAGTTGTATCAATAGCCAACGGGGTCTGGAGAGATGGTTCGTTCGACGTTCGGCATAGCAGCGGTTTTATGCGTATTTGGAACTATAAACGCGAATGCCAGACTGCTTAGTGCGGTGCTTCCGGCACCGGATGATACAGCTCATATTGCTCTGCACAAGCCGACAGGATGCCAAGCAAAAGTGGTGCTGCGTGGCAACATTTTCCTGAAGGCGCAGATTACCGATCCTGCATGTTTGCCCAAAGGCGTCACGGCGCGCGACATTCCCGGTACGCGCTTTGATTTCGACGTCACAATCCCGAAGTAACCCCTTATCGCTCGTCCAGCCAACAGGACGAGCAACCCCAAAGTCCCTCATCAAAGACGATCTTCAGCCCAGCCAACGCTTGCGGCGGCGATAGCTCCGCACGTTGCGATAAGATTTCCGGCCTTCGTCAGACATGCCGAGATAGAACTCTTTGACGTCGGGGTTTTCGCGCAATTCAGCGGCGGGACCGTCCATCACGACCCGGCCAGACTCCAGAATGTACCCGTAGTGAGCAAAGCGCAGCGCGACATTCGTGTTTTGCTCAGCCAGCAAAAACGAAACGCCCTCTTTCTCGTTCAGGTCTTTGACAATCCCGAAAATCTCTTCGACGAGTTGCGGGGCGAGCCCCATTGACGGTTCATCCAGCAACACGGTTTCAGGCCGAGACATCAGCGCCCGACCAATCGCGCACATTTGTTGTTCCCCGCCCGACGTATAACCCGCCTGAGATTTGCGGCGGTCGCGCAAGCGCGGAAAATAATTATAGACCATCTCCAAATCTGCAGCGACGGCACCGCCACCATCCCGGCGCGTATAAGCCCCGGTCAGTAGATTTTCTTCGATCGTCAAATGTTCAAAACAGTGACGGCCTTCCATCACCTGAATGACGCCCTTCTTCACCAGATCAGCCGGCATCAGATCAGCTATGTCATTGCCGCGATACGCAATCGAACCTTTCGTCACCTCTCCGCGTTCGGAATGCAACAGGTTCGAAACTGCCTTGAGCGTTGTTGTCTTGCCCGCACCGTTACCGCCGAGCAATGCCGTTATCCCGCCCTTGGGCACAGATAGGCTAACGCCTTTCAGCACGAGGATGACGTGATTGTAGATCACCTCGATATTGCTGACTTCCAGCAAGGTGTCTTCAGTGGGAGCAGCGTCGAGCATGGATTTGGCCTTTTGGTGAGAGGCCCCCGCAAAGCACGAGGGCCGCAAGTCATCATCCCCCGACTGTGCGCCGGGGGAAGAAATCAAATCAGCTACAGGCTTCTTTGATTTCGTTCTCTTTTGCGAATGCGGAGGAATCTGCGTCGATCAAGCCGCCAATAACTTCCATGTCACTTTCAGAGTAATCGTTGATCTGATTCCAGACACCGGCTTCGGCATCCCACTGGTTCACAGCAACCAGACCCGGACCGCCATGATTTTCGCACGAAACGTTGAAAGTCGGGCCGAAGTTCGGCATACCAAGTTCCTTCATCAGATCCTCGGTAATTTCCAGAGCTTCCATGCCATCGCGCATTTGCTGCGGCGTGATCTCTTTCGTGTCGTGGATTTTCTGAGCGTTCTTGGCTGCTTCAACCGCGAGCATCGCGGCGTACATGCCCCGGTTATAGAGAACGGTTCCGGCTTGATCGCCAGCGCCCGCTGCCTTACCCGCATCATAGACGTATTTTGTCAAATCGTCGTAAAGCGGATAGTTATCGCCGACGCCGTGGAAGTTCAGCGCTTTATAGCCATTGGCTTTTTTACCAACTGGCTTCACGTCGTTCTCAGAGCCGGACCACCAAACGCCAATGAAGTTTTCCATTGGATAGCGGATGTTTGCGGCCTCTTGAATCGCGGTCGCGTTCATCACGCCCCAGCCCCACATTGTCACATAGTCAGGCTTTTCGCGGCGGATTTGCAGCCATTGCGACTTTTGCTCTTGGCCGGGGTGATCGACCGGCAAAAGGGTCAGGTCAAAACCGTGCTTTTCGGACAGCTCTTCGAGGGTCCGGATTGGCTCCTTACCATAGGCCGAGTTGTGATAGACGAGCGCGAGCGTCTTACCCTTGATGTCACCGTCATTGATGTCGAGCAGGTGGTTCACCACTGCCGACGCACCGTTCCAATAGTTGGCGGGGTAGTTGAACACGGTGTTGAAGACTTTGCCGTTCGCAGCCGACGTCCGGCCATACCCCATCGTGTGCAGAGGGATTCCATCCGCCGCCGATTTTGGGATCAACTGATACGTAATACCCGTCGAGAGCGGTTGATACACCAGCGCGCCTTGACCCTTGGTGGATTCGTAGCACTCGACGCCTTTTTCGGTGTTATAGCCGGTCTCACATTCGATGACTTTGATTGGCACGCCGCCAATGCCGCCATCACGCTCGTTGATCAGTGTGAAGTAATCTTCATACCCATCAGCGAAGGGAATGCCGTTGGCCGCGTAAGCTCCCGTTCGGTAGCTGAGCGATGGGAAGACCATATCGGCCAAGACGGGCGTTACGCCCATCACGGTGGCCATCACCGCTGCGGTCACTGTTTTCAGTTTCATTTTTCTCTCCCTGTTAATTGTTGTTGTCGGCGTTCCATCAGTGCGGGAACGGCCAGAGTCTTAGTTTCTCTTTGATGATCTTCCATAATTGCGCGAGGCCATGCGGCTCTAGGATCAAGAAGATGACGATCAACGCGCCAACGATCACGAACTCTAGGTGCGCGGCAATATCAGTGGCCCAGCCAAACTGGCCAACGAGGATATTCTTGAGCAGAACCGGCAAAAGCACCATGAAGGCCGCACCCGCGAACGAGCCAAAGATCGACCCCAATCCACCGATGATGATCATGAAGAGGACGAGGAAAGACTTCTGAATCCCGAACACTTCTCCGACTTCAACTGCACCGAGATAGACGCTAAAGAGCAGCGCCCCTGCGACGCCGACATAAAACGAGCTGATCCCAAAAGCCGTCAGTTTCGCCTTAAGCGGATTCACACCGATAATTTCAGCGGCGATGTCCATGTCGCGAATGGCCATCCAACTGCGGCCCAAATGTCCGCGTGTCAGATTGCGGGCAACGATGGCGAGGATCGTCAGAAGGACGAGACAGAAAAGATACGTCGCCCAAGGTTCGGTACTCGGGCCTGTGATGGCCTGACCAAACAGCGTGCGCTCTGGTGCGGTGATCTGGCCAGAAGCGGAGTAGTTGAACGACCATTCCCATTTATTGAAAACCCAGACGAGGAAGAACTGCGCCGCCAGTGTCGCCACAGCAAGGTAGAATCCCTTGATCCGCAAGGATGGCAGGCCAAACAAAATCCCCACCAAGGCCGTCGTTAATCCGCCCAATATGACAGAGAAGAAAATGTTGATCGGCGGCAGGGCATAACGGACCCATTCTTCCTCGCCGCCCGGCAGATAGATGTCAAAGCCGGTCATGAACTTGTAGCAGGAATACGCCCCCACCGCCATGAAGCCGCCTGTGCCCAGCGACACCTGACCGCAATAGCCAACCAGAATGTTGAGGCCGATGGCTGCGATTGAGTAGATCAAAAACGGCAGCGCAATCGCCTTGACCCAATAGTCATTTAACAAAAACGGCACGAGTGCGAAGGCAATCGCCAGCACGATGTAATACCGATAACGGTCAAACGCGATGGGGAAGGTTTGGCCATCCGCTTGATAGGTCGTTTTGAAATCACCGACTTCACGATACAGCATGTCAGCGGGTCTCCTTCACGAGACGAATGAGGCAATGAACCATCATGATGAAACAGGCGATGCCGAGCGGGGCGGTTGCGGATGCTGATGCGCCATGCGCGCCGGGGATCATCCCCTCGCTTAACGCGGACACGCTTATCCAAGCACTGATGGCAAAGACGGCGAAGCCGAAGAACATGCCGTAGACGTGGAGGACGTCACGCATATTCAAACCCTCTCAATGATCTTCTCGCCGAAAAGCCCTTGTGGGCGGAAGACGAGGAAAATGAGTGCGAGCATGTAGGCGAACCAGTTCTCGGTTGCGCCGCCCAAGAACGGTGCGCCGATCAGGAATTCGAACATTTTCTCACCGACACCGATGATCAAGCCACCGATAATCGCGCCGGGAATTGAGGTAAAGCCGCCCAACATCAGCACGGGTAGTGCCTTAAGAGCGATCAATGACAGCGAAAACTGTACGCCAGATTTTGCGCCCCACATCATTCCAGCGACCAGCGCGACAATCCCCGCGATGGTCCAGACAATCACCCAGATTGTCCGCAGCGAGATACCAACCGACAATGCCGCTTGGTGATCATCGGCCACCGCACGCAGCGCGCGACCCGTCTTCGTATACTGCGAAAACAACACGAGTGCCGATACGAGCAGCACTGCAATCACGGTCGCATAGATGTCGAGCGTATCGAGATAGAAGCCGTAGAAATCTTCGCCGCCCAAGAATGAGGTCTTTTCCTCAAACCAAGCATTACCACCCTGCTCGATACCAATATCGAGGGTCTTGAGTTCTGACCCCCACATCAACTCGCCAAAGCCCTCCATGAAATAGGCAAGGCCAATCGTTGCCATAAACAGAATGATCGGTTCTTGGTTGACGAGGTGCTTGAGGATCAGCTTTTCGACAAGGATCGCGAAGAAGAACATCAGCAATGCGGAAAACAAAATCGCCAAGGCCGTTGGACCATAGGCGCCGATGAACTCGGCCATTGGCGTGCTGAGGCTGTCAGGCAGGATGATACTCAGCCCGCGCGAATAGGTCTCAACCCACCATGACGGCGCGGCCTGTCCAAAATGATGAAACTCGGTCCCAAATGCCGCATTGATAAGATGCGAGAAGGGCACGAGGCCGGTCTGCAGCCCAACAAGGGTCTGCGCCGCAAACAATGCCATGACGCCTTGGGCATAATTAAAGATGCCCGACGCCTTGAAGATCAGCACAAAGCCGAGTGCCACGAGGGAATACATCACCCCGGCCATCAACCCGTTGAGCAAGACCTCAACACCGAACCAAAAATCAGCACTCATTCGAAAGCCTCATTCTGCGCGCGACCATCAATCATGACTGACCCCCAGATACGCATCGATGACGTTTTGATTGTTTCGCACCTCGTCAGGGGTGCCATCGCCAATTTTTGCGCCGTAATCCATCACGACGACACGGTCGGAAATATCCATCACAACGCCCATATCGTGTTCGATCAACGCTATCGTTGTTCCGAACTCGTCATTCACATCGAGAATAAAGCGGCTCATGTCCTCTTTTTCCTCAACGTTCATCCCGGCCATTGGTTCGTCGAGCAAAAGGAGCGAAGGTTCTGCCACCAAGGCACGACCCAATTCGACCCGCTTTTGTAGCCCATACGGTAAGCTGCCAACCGGCGCTTTACGGATATGTTGGATTTCGAGAAAGTCGATGACACGTTCGGCTTTTTCGCGTTGCTCGATCTCTTCGGCCTCGGCCTTCCCTTTCCAGATCGCTTGGCTGAAAACGCCGGACTTCATCTTCGTCAAACGACCCGTCATGATGTTGTCGAGCGTCGTCATGCCCCGGAAGAGTGCGATGTTCTGGAAGGTTCGCGCGATACCTTGGCGAGCAATCTCGTAGGGCTTCATGGGTCCGCGCTTTTTGCCCAGATACCAAATCTCGCCTTCTTGCGGATGATAGAAGCCGTTGATGACATTGAGCATCGACGACTTGCCCGCACCGTTCGGACCGATGATGGCACGAACTTCGCCCTCGCGAATATCGAACGAGATATCCTTGATCGCCGTCACCCCGCCAAAGCGGAGCGAGATGTTTTTCATCTCCATCACCACGCCGCCAATCTTGCGACCGTCTTCGGTGGTGTAGGAGTCGGTTTGTGCCGTTACAGGAGCGCTGCCATCCATTATTCTGCCGCCACTTTCTGCGCGTTCGGCGCAACAACCGCTGCATCGCGAATTTCCAGCGTCGCCTCGATTTTACCCTTGCGCCCGTCTTCGTAGGTCACTTCGGTTGAGATGAACACGCTGTCCGATCCGTCGTAAAGCGCGGTCAGCAATGGCGCATATTTCTCTTCGATAATTCGGCGTCGCACTTTGCGGGTGCGCGTCATCTCACCATCATCGGCATCGAGTTCTTTGTGCAGCACGAGAAAGCGCTGGATCTGGCAATCGTAGAGACGTGGATCATCGGCGAGCGAGCGGTTCACTTCCTCGACGTGATCTTGGATCGTGCCATAGACGTCCGGGTGTGCGGCCAACTCCTGATAGGACGCATAGGCGATATTGTTCCGTTCGGCCCAGTTGCCCACCGCTGTCAGGTCGATGTTGATAAACGCGGTGCAATAATCGCGCTCATGCCCAAACACGACCGCCTCCAAAACATCGGGGAAAAACTTGAGTTTATTCTCGACATATTTCGGGGCGACCATACTGCCGTTGTTCAGCTTTCCAACATCCTTGGCCCGGTCGATAATCCGTAAGTGTCCAGAGGTTTCCTCAAAGAACCCGGCATCGCCCGTCGCAACCCAACCGTCAGCGTCTTTGGTCTCTGCGGTGGCTTCGGCGTTTTTGTAGTACTCCTTAAACGTCCCAGGCGAGCGGTAGAATACTTCGCCATTGTCGCCGATCTTGATTTCGACATCGGGGCTGGGCACGCCAACCGTATCAGCGCGAACTTCGCCATCGGGCTGCTGTGTGATGAACACCGTCGCTTCGGTTTGTCCGTAAAGTTGTTTGAGGTTAATCCCTAGCGCCCGGTAGAATTCGAAAATCTCCGGCCCAATCGCCTCGCCTGCCGTATAGCCCACGCGGACTTTCGACAGACCCACCGCGTTCAAGAGCGGGCCGTAGACCAGACCTTGACCGATCTTATATTTCAGCTTGTCCCCGGCGGAGACGTCTTTGCCATCCAGCAAGGCAGGACCGACTTTCTTCGCATGGTCGATATACTTTTTGAACATGCGCTGTTTGAGCGGTGAGGCATCCTCCATGCGGATCATCACCGTCGTCAGCAGCCCTTCGAAAAAGCGCGGCGGCGCAAAGAAGTACGTCGCGCCGACCTCTTGCAGATCTTTTTGCATCGTGTCGGGGCTTTCAGGACAGTTGACGCAAAAGCCCGCCCACATCGCCTGTGCCATCGAGAACACATAATCGCCCACCCATGCCATCGGCAGATAGGCGAGGATACTCTCGTTTTCGGTTAGATGATCAAATTCGCACGTATTTTTCGCCGTAATCAACACGTTCTCATTCGAGAGAACCACGCCTTTGGGCCGCCCCGTTGTTCCAGACGTATAGAGGATAACGCCCGTGTCCGAATCGTTGACTGCCGCAGCGCGTCGATCAATCTCTGGCTCGTATTCTGCGCTTTTTTCCCGGCCCACCGCCTGAACATCGCTAAAGTTGCTGAGGCGGGAATGGTCGTATTTCCGCATACCACGCCGATCTAGATAAACGATCTGATGCAACGCAGGTATCCGGTCGGCCACTTCGAGAAGTTTATCGACTTGTTCCTGATCTTGCACCACGGCAAAGCGCGCGCCGCAATGTTCCATGACATAGGCCATCTCGTCGGCGACCGAGTCTTGATACATCGGCACCGGGATCGCGCCGACATGCTGCGCGGCAATCATAGCCCAATAAAAGTAAGGCCGATTCCGACCGACAATCGCAATGTAATCCCCAGGCTGCACACCGAGATCGATATAACCGCAGGCTAACGCCCGGATTTCCTCTCTCGCCTCCGCCCAAGTCCAGCTTTGCCAGATGCCGAACTCTTTCTCGCGATACGCTGGACGCGCACCAAACATCTCCGCGTTGCGGTTCAGCAATTTCGGAAACGAATTTAGGTCGTCGGGCAAAGCCCCGTTGGTCGTCAAATCCACGTCCTCCCAATGGCGTGCCCCGATCTGATGCCGGTGGTCATGCGAATCGAAGTCTAACCGAGATTAGACCGCTTGTGTTACCCTAAAAAACACACCTCAGCCGAAGATTTTTTCACGCCGCGTGCATTGTCCTGTTTCCGTAACCACGTACAGTGTCGAGATAAGTATCTGGTGATTGACTTTGACGTAAGATGTGGGAAGCCTGAACGGATGACGCGCGAGACCTATATCGGAATCACCGAGCTGACCGAAGAATTCGGGGTATCAACCCGGACCTTGCGATTCTACGAAGACCGGAAACTGCTTTCGCCGTTCCGGCGCGGTCGCAAACGGCTCTACCGACCGCGCGACCGGATTCGGCTGAAGTTGATACTTCGCGGTAAGCGGCTCGGCATCAGTTTGGATGAAATTGCGGAGATTATCGACCTCTACGATGAAACCTCCGGTCCGCAGAAGCAGATCGACAAACTGTTGGAACGGATTGAAGCGCGGCGACAGGCTCTGCTGTCGCAACAACAAGATATCAAAGATGCGCTGCGCGAGTTAGCCACCGTCGAAGGCAAAGCCCGCGCACATCTGGAAACCCTCCGCGTCCCCGCGTCGTAAAACCATAAGACAGTTACGTCGGCCAGAGACGGTTCACGGTTATTGCGAGCTGTCGACTGCGCTCTACGATTTTGTCTTCATTCCAGACTGGCTCCGCAGCTACATCACGATTGAGCATAAGAA
>CAZJWF010000122.1:0-8832 GCA_964549375.1 uncultured Neomegalonema sp. | reverse complement strand
CCTAGCCAATGACGAGCCTCATCGAGGATCGTCATTTGATGAGGCGATAGATCAGATGCCGCCATCATTGCCCTCGCCTCGGTTGGGATAACTGGTAGCGAAGTCATCGCCGGGAATGTGCGGGAACCCCCGGAAGTTTTCGACGTTATCGAAACGGTCGCGGCAAGTGGCGAGGGTTTTATCGCAGCCTTGTGTCACCTCGAACACATCGCCGGGTTGGATTGGATCGGATGGGGGTGCCCAGAGCATAAGGGCCTCCCCCGCCTGATCGCGGACGGGATGCGTTGTGCCTGCGTTTGGACCGCTGACCCATGTCAACAAACCGCGCGCGTGACCCTCGCGAAGACCTATTGCGGTAATCTCTCCCGTGGGCGAGATCGCAGTGACGGTTGCAGTGGTCGGGGTCAGAATAACGCGGCATCGCTCGTCACCCAGCGCCGCATCGCATTGCGTGAGATAAGCACGGCCCATTGGTTGATCAAGCTTTGCCGCCAAGCTGCGAAGTTCCGCCGAAAAAGCGGCGGGACCGCGCGTGGTCTCTCCGATATTGCCACGAAACAAAATCACGTTGTCGGTCGGCTCCGTCCAATCGACGAGCGTAACATCCACTTCAGCCCCATCATAGACACCGCGCTCAAGATCGGTCTCTGTAATCGCATCGGACGAAAGTGCGCCGATTACATCCGTATTGTCAGACGCCAGACCACTGGCAGATTCGAGCGCTCCAGCGCTTAGACCAGCATCGGGTTCGTGCGCGATGCCGTTCAGCATCAGCGTCTCATCATGCTCGGTGAACCCAAGACGGGTTCCGTCTTTGCGGGTTACGGTCCAGCAACGCGACAATGTCGTGACACCGCCGTCGAGTTTGGCCTGTAGTGTTGGAGGAATCGACTTCATGTGCCGCTCACAATCTGATTTCGATCACAGGGATGGACGGAATTTCACCGGCCTCGAAACCTGCGAGATTTATGTCAAGACGGTCGGTATCAAAGCGGACGGGGGTATCGAATTCGAACGCAGCGGTAACAATCGCCCCAGCGGGAGGGGGAAAGCCGAGGGTGACTTCACCCGTCGCGAAATCGACGTCGGCGCTGACGGCTGAGCCGTCAACGCCGACAATGACGGTGCCGTCAACTGGTTTGGCAATGACGCGGGCGTAGCTTTGATCGCCGGAGCGGTAACTTTTGATCAGTTGGAAGCGGGTCATTCCTCCATCGCCACTGCCAAGCGTTTGATCTCTCAGCGACGGAGCTTCACTCGGAGCACAGGACTTAAAATCAGCCGCATCTTTCCAACGAAAGCCGTGCAGACGTCCTCGCCGCGCCTCAAAGAACGCAATAACGTCGTGCAGATCGTCAAGCGTCTTGACCCCGTAACCGGCATCAAACCGGCGACGCGAATGTGCCCACGGGGTGTTGCGTTCTTCATGACCGCTGGTCAGCGTCACGATGCGTGTGCGACGTTCCGGTCCTCCGGTGGCACCAAGGGCAATCGCGGTCGGGAAGCGTATGTCATGGAAGGGAGTCATAGAGCCCTCGAGTTCAAAGATTGCGACGTCCGCGATCCACGGCACGGGCGAGCGTTGCCGCGACTTGGGTGCGGGAGCGTTGGAAGCTATCGGCGTCCGGCGTGTTGATGGTCACGTTGATCGTTGGAGCACCGCTTGCTGCGGCGACACCGAGGCGACCATCAGGGCCACGGCGCAGTGGCATGATGGCCTCTGGGCCAGCCTCGCCCATCAATCCTGTTCCGCCCCTCATCGGAAATGTTGTGGGGCCAGAAACAATTCCGCCGCTCGCGAAGCGGCGGACCTGACCCGCGTCAATCACGCCGCCCTTCGCGAAAGGGAGAATGGATGCGATGCCTTGACCGAGCGCGCCGCCGAGTTGATTGCTCAAACCGCTGATTGCGCTGTTGGCGAGGCTGCGCGAAAGATCGAGGGCAACCCCTCTCAACACGTCAGACAACTTTGCGCCGTCTTGTGAGGCCGCGCGAAAAGCACCGCCTAAGGCAGTTCTGAATGCACCAGAAAGCGCGCGAGTTGCTTCAGAGGTTTCACGCAGGGCGACGCGAGATGTACGCGCGCCCTCTGCAACAGCCGCGAATGCCTGTCGGCTTTCGGTGGCCAAGATACGAAGGTCATTTGTCAGGGTAGACGGATTATCTTCCATCGGCGGTATCCGGGTGCTGGGCAGCGAGGCGGTCGAGAGCTTCGCGGGTCATTGGATCTGCGGTGTAGGGGACGACCGCAGCACGAAATTCGACGGGGGTCATTGACCAAAACGTCTCAGGTGACAGACGCAATTGACCGAGACCGAACGACATGAGCAAAGGCCAGTTCATCCGGCAAAAGCCTTGGTTAAGAGAGCTGCTGCTGCTTTAATCAGGGCCGCAATACCGCCATCGGGGGTCATTCGAGCAACATCCTGATCCGTTATGTCATGTCCAGCACCGCGCAGCCCCGCGCCAATGATCGCAATGGCTTCTCGGGCGGTGAGGGCACCACGTTCAAATCGTTCGGCAAGCGCAACAAGATCGGCGGCATCAAGGGCAGATTCGAGTTCGGCAAGCGCGCCAAGAGTGAGGCGCAGGGTATGGGCGTGACCGTCTAGCATGGCGGTCACTTCGCCCCGGTGGGGGTTGGGCATGGACGTTCTTTCTGTTGGGATCAGGTGGCAGTGAAGGTCAGCTCACCTGCGCTGGCGAGGGACAGTTCATACGTCGCTGCGCCGTCGTGATCGCCCGCGTATTCGAGGGACGTAATCTGAAACGGACCTTCGATGGTGCCAAAATCCGGAATGATCGCTTGCCAGCGGGCAATGGTCCCGTCGAAGAACAATTTGCGCGTGGCTTCATCGGCAACCGCGTCTTTAAAGAGGCCGGAACCGGAGAGCGCAGCAGAACGAACGCCCGCTCCAGCGAGTAGTTCGCGCCAACGGCCAGCGCTCTCGCGGTGGGTTGTGTCGACTGTGTCAGCGTTGAAGCTGATCCGTGTCGCGCGCAAGCCCGCGACGGTTTGGAAGCTGTTGGTGTTGTCAGGGTCTAATTTGAGGAGGAGATCTCGGCCTTTTTGAGCGGGCATGAGGAGAGTCCTTTTGGGATTGATGCATGCAAAAGAAAAGCCCCGGCGTAGGGCCGGGGCAGCAGATCGTGTTCGATTTGTGGTTCGTTGAAGCGCGTGTCGCCGTAAAACAATAGGCCCGTCTGAGCCGACAGATTGCAAAGTCTGCCCGCTGCTCTCAATGGCGCTGCGGAACTGGCTGTTACTTTGCGTTTAGCCGCAAAACAACAGGCATCGTGATACCTATTGTTTTGCTACTTTATCAAACCGCGCAATGACGTCGTCCGTCTCTTTGCCGAAATCTCGCATCGCTTGGGCAGCAGAAGATGCGCCTTCTGCTTCGGCGACATCGGCGATTCCATTTAAGCGCTCGCCGTATTTGCGGAGTTGATTGACGAAATTGAGATTGATCTGTTCGTATTGCCGGACAAGCTGACTTTCGGCAGCGGCGATTGCGGCAGGGTCTGGCGGTGCAACCGTTTCAACAGTTGGCTGAGACAGTAATGAGGTGAGCGGGGGTTGATCCGGGATGATTTGCTCGCGTGCAATCCAACCAACCACGAGGCCGCCCGATGCCGCCACGAGAAGCGCAAAAAGGAACGTTCCTGTAGAGGCAGATTTGGAGTCAGACATGGGACTTCCTCGTTCTTTCGCTCATTCGACCCGTGTTCTAAGCCGCCTCGTCCCACTCGACAAGAGCGCGATAGACGCAATCCGCTCGGCGCAAGCGCGTGCGACGTTCTCGGCGGGTGGCCGAAGACACAAAACGAAGATCGACAATCCGCGCCTCCGGCATGGAGGGCACAGTCGCAAGAGCATCGGCGAGTACCGCCTGAATGGTCTTGACCTGCGAGAACCCACGTTCGGCTGACCAGATTGTGAAGGTCAGCTCATGCGCGGTGCCCTCTTCTGTCTTCGTGTTCCACGCCGTCACACTCTCGTCGCCAAGCGTAATGTAGGGCGGAGAACCTTCGCCTGATTGAGCGTGCGGCGGCGCGTCATAAATGCGCGTACCACCTAGGGCGGCGGTCAGAGCGGTGTCAGAACGTAAATGCTCAAACAGGTTGGTCTGTAAGGCTAGGGAATGCTTCATGGGTGCTCCTCGCAAAGACAGGTGAGAAAACGGCCCCGGCCATCAGAGTCAAAAACGGCTCGGATGTCGAAACGCCGCGCGCCGACCGTGAACCGCTGATCGGCACGGGGGCGCAGCGCGCGGGTACACCGCAAGCGGATGCGGTGCGTGACATAGCTGGCCTGTTGGCTGCCTTCGAAACGTTCAACGCCAGAGGTCGGGGTGATGGAAACGCGGTGTTCGGCGAGTTTGACCCAGCCTTTTGTGAAACCTCCGGAGCCGTCGGGCATATCAGTCTGCACCTCCAGCCGCGCGAGGCGGCGGAGCATAGGTAAGCTTGGCATCGGAAATCCTCGACGATCAGAGGCGGATGGGACGGTAACGTGCGATCAGGCTGTTCACGGCAGAGGGCAGCGGTGTGTGTTGATCGCCTTGCCCTTCGCGGTTCTCGTAATAGTGAGCCGCGAGGAGTGTAACGGCGTGTCGGAGGTCGGGCGGGACATCTGTCCAACCCGTGCCATACCCAACCGTAAAGGTAATCTGAGCATAGCCGTCCGTGGCGATTTGCGGACGCGCTTGGCCTTTACGGGTGCCAATGCGAGGACGCGGGGCATGGACGAGGAACCAGCCATCCCATGTTTCGGATGTGCCCTCCGGGTCGATGATCTCGATACTTTCAATCGCGGCGACCGGGGAAAGCGGCAATGGCCGGCACCACGTCTGCGTGGTCCAGCGCCATGTCTGCGTGATAAGTGCGATTTGAACGTGGCGCTCAATCACTGCGCTGGCTGCTTCGATGAAACGTTCGAGGGTTGCGGTCTCGTCGAGTTCGGGGGCCGTCGTGTTCAGATGAAGATGCTCGGCGAGCGTTGCTGTCGGCACCGCGAGTGCGGCGGGCGATATGATTTGTTCAAGCATGATCTCTCGCGCTGTTGGAAAAAGAAGACTCCCTTTTGGCCGGGCGCGAACGCGCGCAGGGGCGGGTCCAAAAGGGGGTCTGGGGCGGCGCACAGGAAGAGGTGCATCGCCCTGCTCCGCCGGAAAGGAGACGGCGGAGGAGTGAGCGCCGCTTACGCTGCGAAACGAAGCAGTTTGATGCCCGCGAAATCCGTGACGTCACCGCCGACGCGCTTGGTCGCGTAGAAAAGAACGTGCGGCTTGGCGGAATATGGATCGCGCAGGACTCGCAGATCAGGCCGTTCAGCAATGGTGTAGGCACTGCGGAAATCACCAAAGGCAATCGCGTCTTCACCATCGGCAATGTCTGGCATCTCTTCGGCGATGGCGACGGGATACCCCAGTAGGCGCGCGGGTTGACCTTCGGTAAGGCTTTCCGCCCAGACGTAGCGACCCTCAGCATCTTTGAGTTTGCGAACTTCACCCGCCGTGGCCGAGTTCATCATAAAGCTGGCATTCGCCCGATAACCTGCACCCAGCGCGTAGACGAGGTCGATCAACGTATCGCCGCCATCAGGACCAAAGCCGCCCGCCTCGCCCGTGGTCAGATGACCGATTTGACCCCATTGCCAGGTGTCATTCGGAACGCTGTCATGAGCGAGGAAGCCCTTCGGCTTATCGACGCCATCACCGCTGATAAACGCAGCATTCTCGGCACGGGCGAAGCGCGAGGCAATGCGTTCGGAAAGCCATCCCTCCACATCAAAGGCGCTGTCATCGAGCAAGCGCTGAGAAGCTTTTGGCGTCGCGTTCAGCTCATGGAGAGGAATCGAGATACGGTCAATCGTCGGAGTGGCCGTGTCGCCGATACTATCCGCCTCAGTGATCCAACCAGCGTCTAGTTCTGAACGATCAATCAGGGCATCATAGGCCGTCGCGTCCACTTGAACGATGCGCGCGAGGGCGCGGATCGATGACGTGGTTCGCAAGATCGTCTCGATTCGGCTCGCGGTTTGCGGATCAACCAAGACGCCGCCATCACCGGGCGTCATCGTGTTCAGAGATTTTTCCTCGGTATCGAGGCTCCGCAAGCGATCTTCGTCGCCTTGACGAACATAGGCAGCAAAGGCTTTGCAATGCGGCGTGGCGGGATCGGCAGCTTGCGCCAATGCGGGGCGATTGGCTGCAATCGCTTTGCGGTCCAGAGCGTCGAGCCGCTGTGATTGGCGCGTCAGGCGGTTTTCGAGATCCGTTCGAAACCCTTTGAAGTCTTCCGTAAAACCGGCCAGCGCAGATTTAACGTCCGGGGTTTGAGCCGCCGTATCGAGGGTTTGGGTATCGGGCATAAAAAGTCCGTTTTTGTTGGTGGGGAGAAAACGAAAACCCCGCCTTCGGAAAAGGCGGGGATGTCAGAAAAAAATTGGAGGTCGTCATTTTTCGGCCGCACCAACCAACCGTGATTGCGTGCAAGAGCCTCAAGAAAAAAGGGCCGCTCTTGGGTAAGAGCGGCCTAGTCAAAGACAGGTATCGAGCAAGGGGACTGTCGATAAAGCGTTTAAAAGAATCGCCTAACAGTTCCGATAATGTTCTTTACGAAAGATCGAGCGTGCGATCAAGAACAAAAGTGGAATTTTTCCGATTTTTTGCAACGCCCGATTATCCGTTCCGATATGTGTAGCTGTAGCCATTGAGTGCCGGAGCACCGCCGAGATGGGCGTAAAGGATTTTCGATCCTTTCGGGAAAAAGCCCTTTTTCGCCAGATCAATCATCCCTTGCATCGACTTACCCTCGTAAACCGGGTCGGTAATCATCGCTTCGGTTCGTGCAGCCAAACGGATGGCTTCGTTCGTCTCATGACTCGGAACGCCGTAAGCGGGATAGGCATAGTCAGGATTGATGACGATCTCTTCGTCTGTAACGTCGCGTCCGAGATCGACCAAATCAGCGGTCGTATCGACGATACCACGCATTTGCTCTCGCAGTTGTTCCGGTGTGCCGGACCCATCGATTCCGATTACCCGGTCAGCGCGCCCGTCGGCGGCAAAGCCAACAATCATTCCCGCCTGCGTCGAGCCTGTCACGCAGCAGACGATGATGTAATCGAACTTGATGCCCATATCAGCTTCTTGCGCGCGGACTTCTTCCGCAAAACCAACATAACCGAGGCCACCGAATTTATGCACCGAAGCGCCAGCGGGAATGGCGTAGGGAACGCCGCCTGCATCGCGGACCGATTGCAATGCGTCTTCCCAACTTTTCCGGATACCAATGTCAAACCCGTCGTCGATCAGGCGGCTGTCTGCACCCATAAGACGGGTCATCAAGATGTTTCCGACGCGGTCGTAGACGGCATCATCATGCGGCACCCAACTTTCTTGGATGACAACGCATTTCATGCCTATCTTTGCCGCCGTCGCCGCAACCATCCGGGTATGGTTCGACTGAACGCCGCCAATCGAAACGAGCGTATCCGCTCCGGATGCGATGGCATCGGGGACGATATATTCGAGCTTTCGCAGTTTGTTGCCGCCCATCGCGAGACCGGAATTGCAGTCGTCTCGCTTCGCGTAGATTTCAACACCCGCGCCGATGGCCTCGGTTAGTCGCGGCAGGTGCTCGATAGGGGTCGGTCCAAATGTGAGCGGATAGCGTTCAAATTTTCCGAGGTTCATCAGTCATTCCTTTGCGTGTCTTTTAGGAATACTGCCGCATCTCTCGTGAAAGGTGTTTGCGAATCGATCGCATAAATTCGAATAATTTTCTTCAAATAGGCATTCACTGGATATATTTTTCAATTATTCGCTAAAATCGGAAGAATCGTTCGTGCAAATCGAGATTGATAAGATCGACCGCAAGATTATGAAATGCTTGCAAACCGATGGGCGCATGTCGAATGCGGACATTGCCGGGACAGTCAACGTCAGCTCTGCCACTTGCCACCGTCGCATCCAACGGCTGGTCGATGACGGAGTGATTTCGGGCTTTCGAGCTGTGATAAATCCAGACGCGGTTGAGCGCAGCGTTGCTATTGTGATTGGTGTCGTGCTGGAAAAATCGACACCCGACAGTTTCGCTACGTTCGAATCCGCTGTGACCGAATTTCCGTTTATTCTGGATTGTCAGTGCGTCGCCGGGGATTTCGATTACTTCATGAAGATCAGGGTCCGCGATGTTTCGGATTTCAATCGCCTCCATCGGAGAGAAATTTTGACCCTGCCGGGCGTGCGTCAGTTAAGAAGCTTTTTTGTTCTCAAGGAAGTCGTCGATAATGCACCGCTGGTTTTCTGACCGCGTTAGCCGACGGCTTTCGCGGCGAAGTATCCGGCGGCGGCGGCCCCGGCACTGCCAAAAATACCCCAGATGAGATCGATCACGATCATCGAATACTGCCAGTTTTTGAGGATCGCCATATTAGTTGCCTCGAAGGTGCCATAACCGAGCAACCCAATGAACGCCGCATTGCCGAGGGTCAGCCACAGACTGCCCGCCGCCAGCCCCGGCATCACCGCGAAATAGACAAGGCCAATCGCGAAGACGATGTAGAAGATAAAGGCGACACCGAGATTGGGGTCTTCCAGCATCATCTCGCCAATGCGCGCACGAAAGAATGGCCCGGTCACGAACTTCACCCAGAGAATATCCGCCACGAAAAAAACGAGGATCGTGGTGATCGTGGCAATGACGGTCTGGTTCATGACGGCGCTCCGATTGGTGTGCCGGTTCAGGTAATGCGGGTGGCGGGAGAGTCCAGCGGGGTTGGGAATGTTCCAATTCGGAAGGCGGCCCCGCATCATGTGCGGG
>CAZJWF010000121.1:0-8867 GCA_964549375.1 uncultured Neomegalonema sp. | reverse complement strand
ACTCGTCTTCTGTGTTTGACGACGGGCCATCACTTGCCGCTCCGCTTAGACGGCCCCTTCCGACAAGATCGTCAGCACGCGCGAAGAACTGTCCAGTTCCATCGCAGACCGATCACTCGCGCCGCATGTCATCAGTGCCGCCAATCCCGCCGCACCAGAGGGAGAACTCGACAAACCGCGCATCGCCAAAGTATCAACTGCCGCCTCGCACTCTGCATCGGACAGTGTCACAAAATAATCGGCTTCTCGCGCGAGAAATTCCAGCGCCACATGAGAAGGATCTTTGCAATCCAGACGGCCCATGCTGGAGACTGGTCCCGGCGCGGTAACGGGTCCGCCCGCTCCCACACCCGCCATTAGGCAGGGTGCGGCATCAGGTTCGACGACGACGATGCTTGGTTGCTCCCCCCAAGCCGCTCGAAAGGTTGCGGCCAAAGACGAGGCCAATCCGCCGACTCCAGCTTGCAAAAAGATATGTGTGGGCGGGTCCATCGCCTCAACAGTTTCCGTTGCGAGCACCGTGTAGCCTTCAAGGACCGTCAAAGCAGGTTCGACGTAGCCCGGCCATGTCGAATCCGAAATCAACAGACCTTCTTCGCGCGCGGCTTGTTCCGCAGCAGCCATGCTTTCCTCATAGATCGCTCCGGCCCGTACGACGATCGCACCGACCCCGCGCAGGCGCTCTGCGAACGCCTCAGGCACACTATCGCTAAGGTAAACACTCGCCTTGACGCCAAAAACCCGCGCACCGGCGGCGACAGACAAGCCGTGATTTCCCGCACTCGCGCACAGAACATGCAGCGCAGATACGGCAGTCTTGACGGCATCAGATGTGAGTTCAGCAGGTTCGACTGTGCGTCCCAGCTCCCTCTCCGCTCTTTCCTTCACGGCACAAGCGACAGCATAAGCACCGCCAAGGGCCTTAAAACTGCCCAAACCCATGCGCCCACGCTCATCCTTGATCCGCAGAGAAGAAACCGACAATTCCGATGCTAAATCAACCGCATCCAAAAGCGGCGTTATCCCATGAACCGGGCAATGGGAGAGCATCGCACGCACTGGCTCGGCAGACGTCCGCAACTCGCCGCGCGCCATATCCACATCGGCTGACAGCCCGGTTCCGCGACGCGGGTTTGCGATAATCTGCATAAGTCGCCTTATTTGGTAAACGAAAGGAAATTTCAGTCGGCAACCTTATGCCTGATCTTTGCGTCGGCGGACTTCAGCAAAGACGATCGGCGCATCGGCACCGACCATTTCGACCGCCCGGGCAACGGCCGCGGTATCAGCGCGCAAGAACGGATTGGTTAGCTTTTCAATTGCGAGCGTCGATGGTGAGGTATAGCCGCCATCCGACAGCGTATTGGTCACATCGGCGATACGGGTCAGCAGCTCTGGATTTTCCGGCTCTATCGTCAGGGAAAAGTCGCCATTCGCCGCCGTATACTCGTGGCCAAAGAAAACCGTCGTATCATCAGGTAAAGCTTTGATGGTCGCGAGAGACCCCCACATTTGCTGGGCTGTCCCTTCGAACAAACGTCCGCAACCCATCGCGAACAACGTATCTCCGCTGAACAAAACCTTTGGAACAGGCAGGTAGTAAACGATGTGCCCGACGGTGTGCCCCGGCGTATCGAAGATCTGCACTTCATGCTCGCCAAACCGCCACGTTTTACCCGCGGCCACTGTTGTATCAAGCTTCGGTAGGCGCGCGGCATCAGCCGCCGCTCCAACCACCTCAACCCCGCCAAGGGCGCGCAGCGCGTCGACGCCCTCGACATGGTCGCCGTGGTGATGGGTCAGCATCACATGCGTCAATTTCCATCCCAGATGATCTAATGCAGCGATGATCTGAGCCGCCTCCGGCGCATCAACAGCAGCGACGGCACCCGACAAGCTGTCCCGCATCAGATATCCGTAATTGTCGGATCGACAGGGAAAGGTTGCGACCTCTAAAGGTCCGCATGTGGTCATTTTGATAATCTCAGTCGCAGCCATTTTATGAGTTTCCCATCGAGGGTTCCGAATCTGTAGAGCGATAATAGAGTGCTATAGGGTCTCTTGAACAGACGCCTCCTGCGTCAACGATTCGATCAAAGGCGACGACCCGTGCATCTCGACATCGCATCGCTCTGGGACTTTTACTACACGCACCACCTCGGCGCGGTTGCACAGCGCAGCCTGCAACGGACATTACGGGGCATATGGCCCAACGTGAAGGGAGCGAATGTCGTGGGTTACGGCTTTTCCGCCCCCCTCCTCCGCCCCTTTCAGAAAGAAGCATTGCGGACGCTATGTTTCATGCCTGAAGCACAAGGGGCCGGGGTTTGGCCGCGCGACGGACTGAGCACAACGGCTTTGGTTCGCCCCGGCGAGCTTCCTCTACCTAACGGCTTTGTCGACCGACTCATCCTGACCCATACGGTCGAATCAGAACCCCGGATTGACGCGTTAATGAAAGAGGTTTGGCGTATTTTGGCACCTGAGGGCCGCGTAATCATTGTCGCAGCGAACCGGCAGGGCTTATGGGCGCGGTCTGATAATACACCATTCGGCATCGGACGTCCGTTTTCGGCGAAACAGCTTAACCGCCTGCTACGAGACCATAGTTTGACGCCTGAATTTCATGCAGGTGCCCTCTATTTCCCGCCGAGTGATCGCCGGTTTTGGTTACGAACCTCCGGCGCAGCGGAGCGGTTTGGGCGTAAGGTTGACGCCCGGCGCTTTGCTGGCGCGCTGATTGTCGAGGCGTCGAAACAGGTTTTTGCTCTGCCCCGTAATGGCATCGCGGCACGATCTGGCGGTTTGCTCGACCCGATCAAAGGGCTTGCTCCCAAACCCGCCAAGCCGGTTGGCGCTTCAAACCGCGATTGAAACTGAACCAATAGCGCCCTAAAGCTGACGCGAAGCAAGGGTGGGGTCATGACGAGCGAAGCACAAGCAACAGGAAAACAACACCAAGATGCCGCTGCACTTGGCAATATTCGCGTCGAAATCGATGCAATAGATGACCAGATGCACCAACTTCTGATGCGCCGTGCCGAATTGGTCAGACAAGTTGCCGAAACAAAACGCTTACCTGACGGAACTCTGCCCAAAGGGGCATACCGCCCTGCCCGCGAAGCCAACATCATTCGCCGCCTTCATATTCAAAACCGCTCCCCCTTGCCCTTTGACCTGGTGTTCAGCCTGTGGCGGCAGATGATTGGGGCGTTTACGGCGATGCAATCCACCCTATCGGTGTCGGTTCAGGCTCAAGCAGAGCAAGGCGACCGCCGCGACCTGCTAGCATTGACCCGCGAGCATTTTGGGGCATCCGCGAAACTAACCCCGCGCGAGTCCTTTGGATTGGTCGCCAACGACATCCAGAGCGAAGCTGCTTCGATTGGCGTCGCATCCGCCCAATTCGAGGGCGAGCGCGAAGGCGCTTGGTGGACGGCATGTATGAGCCGGGACGCTTCCGCGCCGCGCGTTATCGCGGCGTTGCCGTTCTATGGGTCCGAAATTGCCGGGTATTGTGTCGGTCGTGCGGTTCTGGAATCAACCGGGGATGATGAGACGCTTTTAGCCGTTCAACTCGATCAGGCAACGAGCCGATCCGGGATTGCGAGCGCCCTCAGTCGCGCCGAGATTGACGCTTCCCCGCTGCACTCTTCGGGCGAGAACGTGCTGATCCGCGTTGCGGGATATCATGTGGAGCCCAAAGCCCAAATGCACCAATCCATCGCAGAAGCACTAAAAGTTCCCGCCGCGAGTATTGCTGTTGTCGGTGCTTACGCCACCCCTATCCGTCCCATTGATGCGAACGAGACATGAGCATGACGCCAAAACCGAAACCTGGATTGATGCGGATTTCACCTTATGTGGGTGGAAAATCCGAAGTCGCGGGTGCGAACCGGATCGTTAAACTGTCGTCAAATGAAAATCCTCACGGTGCCAGCCCAAAGGCCATTGAGGCCTTTCGCGCTGCTGGCGAAACACTGGCGCTCTATCCCGATGGCGGCGCAGTCGCGCTTCGTAAAGCGATTGCCAAGTCCGAAGATTTAGATGTCGAGCGGATTGTCATTGGATCAGGGTCCGACGAAATCCTGTCGTTACTGTGCCTTGCTTACGCGGGGCCGGGGGATGAAGTCTTACATTCCGCGCACGGGTTCCTGATGTATGCAATCTCGGCAAAAGCCGTCGGTGCCGATCCGATTTCTGCGCCGGAGAAAGACTTGACTGCTGATGTCGATGCATTGCTGGACGCAGCGAATGAAAAAACCAAACTGGTTTTTCTGGCCAATCCGAACAATCCGACAGGAACTCTCGTTAGTGACAGCGAAATCCGCCGTTTGCGCGAAGGATTGTCATCACAAGCCTTGTTAGTCATTGACGCAGCCTATGCCGAATACGTCGGAAATAAAGACTACGATCCCGGCACGGCCCTCGTCGAAGAACGCGAGGACGTGATTATGACGCGCACGTTTTCAAAAATTCACGGCCTCGCCGCATTGCGCCTTGGTTGGTGTTATGGCCCCCCCGCCGTAATCGATGCACTGCATCGCGCACGCGGTCCTTTCAACACCTCTGCCCCGGCACAGGCCGCAGGCACCGCAGCGATTCAAGACACGGCATTTGTCGAGGAAACCCGCGCCGACAATGCGGCCCAACGCGCGCGGGTGTCTGAATCTCTCAGCGCGCTGGGCCTGACAGTAACGCCATCCGAAGGAAACTTTCTGTTAGTCGAAACTGGAGTCGATGGCGATCACTCGGCGGAGAAAACCGATAAGTTCCTGCAAACGCGCGGTATCTTGATCCGGCGGATGGAAGGCTATGACCTACCGGGGCATCTGCGTATCTCGATTGGGACAGCAGAAGAAAATGGCCTCCTCATCGATGCAATGCGGGATTTTCACGCATGATCCCGAAACTTGCCCTTATCGGCCTCGGCCTGATTGGTTCGTCAATCGGCCACGCAGCGAAGCGCGCCAACCTCGTTGGAAATATCGTCGGATATGCCCGGTCAGCCGAAACGCGAGACGCAGCCTTGGGTATCGGTTTTGTTGATCAAGTCTGCGACACCGCGACCGAAGCGGTCAAAGATGCCGACCTCGTTATTCTGTGCACGCCTGTCGGAACAATCGAAGCAATCACGAAAGAAATCGCCCCGTATATGAAATCGGGCGCAGTGCTGTCTGATGTCGGTTCTGTCAAAGCATCGGTGGTCGCGCAGGCCAGGCCGCATTTACCCGAGGGAGTCCACCTCGTTCCCGCCCATCCAATTGCTGGGACAGAAGAATCAGGGCCAGCCGCCGGTTTTGCCGAATTGTTCGATCGTCGCTGGTGCATCGTGACGCCAGTTCCGGGCGGTGACGCCGCAGCGGTGAAGATGGTCCGCGAATTTTGGGAGGCGCTTGGCTCGAATGTCGAAACGATGACGCCCGAACATCATGATCGGGTACTCGCCGTCACATCGCATATTCCGCACCTGATCGCATACACGATCTGCGGAACGGCCAACGAGTTGGAGACCGTGACAGGCTCTGAAGTCATTAAGTATTCTGCCGCAGGTTTTCGGGACTTCACCCGCATCGCGGCCTCTGATCCGACGATGTGGCGCGACGTCTTTTTGCATAACAAAGATGCCACGCTCGAAGTCTTGGGGCGCCTAACCGAAGACCTTTTCGCGCTTCAGCGCGCGATCCGCAAAGGTGATGGAGAAATGCTGTTCGACCAATTCACCCGGACTCGGGCAATCCGGCGGAACATCGTTGAAGCGGGCCAAGATGTCGATGCAGCGAACTTTGGTCGCGGAAGAAAGCCCGATGACTGAGCCATATCATAACTCAAAAATGGTTCGAGTTGCTGCGGTTCAGTTTGAAATGCAGACGCTCAATGACATCGACAGCTTCTATACCCGCATCGAAGAGTTTACGCGTATCACCGCAGACTACGGCTGTGCTTTTGTCGCTTTCCCTGAGTGGTTTACACTGCCGCTTTTGAGCCTGGGCGAGCGCCTATCGCCACACGATGCGATGGACGCCCTTGTCGGGCACTTGCCTGATTTCAAAGCCCGCCTTGGCGCGATGGCGCAACGTCATGGGATCACGCTTATCGGCGGGTCTACCGCAGAGCGGACCGAAGCAGGACTACACAATACCAGCTTTATCTTTCTTCCCGACGGCACCATTCATCGACAACCAAAGCTCCATCCGACCCCCGATGAAAGGGCCGTGTGGAACATCACCGGCGCATCTGAACTACGGGTCATTCCGACTGAACACGGTCCGATTGCCGTTCAGGTCTGTTACGATTCAGAATTCCCAGAACTCGCTCGCAAGCAAGCCGATGACGGCGCGCGCATTTTGTTCGTCCCCTACGCAACAGACGTGCGAGCAGGCCACTTACGCGTGCGATATTGCAGTCAGGCGCGAACCGTTGAGAACCAGATTTTCGTGATCACTGCAGGTAATGTTGGGCACGTCTCCGGGGTGGAAAACATCGACATCAACTACGCGCAAAGTGCCATAATGACCCCCAGCGATCATCCATTTGCGCGGGACGGGATCGCAACTGAAGCAAGCGAGAATGTCGAGCAGATTATCTTCGCAGACCTCGATCTAGGATTACTCGATTGGGCACGTAAGAACGGAGCCGCACGAAATTTCGAAGATCGGCGAGATGACCTCTATCGCGTCGAGTGGCGCAGCGCGTAAACGATGACAACCTTCTCTCGATAGGCCAGAGTTAAGCGCAAGCACAAATCTACACGCCATTGGGAGGAAAAAATGCGCTTAGAGGGGAAAACGGCCATCGTGACGGGCGGCGCATCCGGTTTTGGTGCCGGGATCGTCCGAAAGTTTGCTGCCGAGGGTGCGAAAGTCATGATCGTGGACCTGAACGCCGATGCCGCCAATGCCCTTGCCAGCGAACTCTCCGCCATCGCACATCAAGCAGATGTCAGCGACAATGACGCGGTAAAAGGCATCGCCGATACCGCCCTGCAGGAATTTGGACGGGTTGATATTCTTGTCAATAACGCCGGGATCACACACTTGCCGCAGCCGATGGATGAGGTTGACGAGGATGAGTTCGATCGAATTTTCGCAGTCAATGCCAAGTCCGTCTACCTGACCGCTAAACATTTGGTGCCGCATATGCGCGCCGCGGGCCGAGGCAACATTCTCAATGTCGCCTCGACCGCCGGGATTAGCCCACGCCCGCGCCTCAGTTGGTACAACGCCTCCAAAGGCTGGATGATCACCGCGACAAAAGCTATGGCGGTCGAATTGGCCCCTGGCGGCGTGCGGGTGAACGCCCTGAACCCAGTTGCGGGTGAGACACCGCTGTTAAAATCCTTCATGGGAGAAGACACACCAGAAATGCGGGCAAAATTTTTGTCAACGATCCCAATGGGCCGCTTTTCAACGCCCGAAGATATGGGCAATGCAGCCTGTTACCTCTGCTCGGATGAGGCCAGTATGATCACGGGGGTCTGTATGGAAGTCGACGGCGGGCGCTGTATCTGAGGATGCGCGCTCCTCCGCCTTGACGCATGACGTCGTCAAGCCTCAAAGCTCAGATGTGCCGCGATCTCGCGGAGATGCGGCGCGTCACGATGCTCGATCAGATAGATGCCTTGCCACGTCCCCAGTTGAAGCGCGCCGCCAATGACAGGCACGGACAGAGACGTCGCCGTCAGCATCGTTCGGATATGCGCCGGCATATCGTCCGGTCCTTCGCTATTATGACGATAGCGCGCTTCGCGCGGCGCAAAACCATCCAGCGCCGTCAGCAAGTCACGCTGGACATCCGGGTCCGCATTTTCCTGAATCGTCAATGAACACGAGGTATGTTTGACATGCAGCGTCAGAAGTCCACTGCCCGCTTCGCATTCTCGCACCCAATCCATGACCTGTCTGGTCAGGTCATAAAATGCAGCCCCGCGTGTCGTGATCTGGAACAGCCGAACCGCCTGTTCAATCATCGTATGTCGGTGGTTCAGGCAAGGCACCCTCGGCGCCCCAAGGCTCAACGACGACGGACGAAATTGAATTTTTCGGCGACCCATCGATAACCTTATCCGAATAGGTCAGATAGACGAGCGCGTTTCGGGTCGGATCATAGAACCGAACCACTTGCAGTTTTTTAAACAGGATCGACGTGCGCTGACGAAACACCTGTTCCCCGGCTTCGAGTTCATCCAGATAACTAACTGGACCAGTCTGGCGGCAATCCAGCGAGGCATCCGAGGTATCCTCCGCGAGACCCAATGACCCGCGTATCCCGCCCGTTTTTGCACGAGAGAGGAAGCACGAAACACCCTCGACTTTCGGATCGTCAAAGGCTTCGACCACAATTTTATGATTTGCACCCAACAACTTAAAAACGGTCGATACCTCGCCGATCTGTTCGGCAGATGCGGCGCTCGGAATCGCCAGTGAGAGGGCAAGCAAAAATCGGCGCATGGTGAGCCTCCAGTCAGAACAACAGAAACATTCCGCGACGAGCGCTCTGGAAAAACCGCATGAATTGCGTTCCGCTTGCCCGGCTTGGAAAACTTGATCTGACAAATGGGGCAAAACAGCTGACACTACAATGGCCTTCATCCATACGTAGCGTGGCAGAATATTGCGGTTTGAGCAGACCGGATATGCGATGGCTCTCGGATGAAGCGTATCGAACGGCCATTTGTGCCCATCCGACCCGCAGAACTTGCGCGAAGTCATCCGAGCGTCGCCGTAAGCGCAAGGAGAAGGGCAACGCCAGTCAAATTACCACGTGATATTTCTTTTGTCGCTCAGTTCGCCCACCTCGACGCGCTCGAAACGGCCATCCATGAACTCATCATACGGGCGAATGTACGTCACTGGATGAGCAATGTC
>CAZJWF010000120.1:0-8937 GCA_964549375.1 uncultured Neomegalonema sp. | reverse complement strand
GAAACTCAGCGGCTCAGGCTGCTCCGCATTGTGGCGGGGCTGGTCTTGATCGTTGGGATTCTGGCCGTTGGTCCGGTCTCGCGTCGGTTTTCCGACTGGACCCTTGGGTTTGTCGGATCAGTGCTGTCTCGTGCCGAGGCAGCAATGCGTTATCTCGTCATTACGCAAGCCTGTTTGATGATAGATCGCAGTGGACTTGGTTTGGAGCGTCGCCAGATTCCGGTCTCGCTTTTCTCTCCACAAGCGGTGGTCGACACCGATGTGTCATTGATGGAGTGTCGCAGGCGACTGAAGCTGCTGCGCGCGATGCTGATGGATTTGCCGCGCTATGCTCTGCGCTTGCTGCGCCGGATTGCAAAACGAGACCGACGTGGGAGAGGCGGAGATCAGGTCCCGCCGCGCGCTGGGCAAATGCGTTCGGCTTTCCTCTCCCGCTGGCAACTGGCCGCGAACCGTATCGAACGCCCGCCGGATAATGCCGCGCCAGCCTCGCCGGTTGTTTTGCTCCCCTCCGAAATTCGGGCGGGAGCCGCAGGTGGTTGAGCCGACGTCGGCCCTGAGCGCGAGGCGAACCTCCAGAGCGGAATATTCGTTTACAGGCGCCGGATTTTAGAGCGTTCTTTTATCGTCGATGACTTTGCCGTCATTTGGCAGGGCGTCTGGATTCACAAATTTAACCTCGCCCCGAAGCCGCGTTTCGGATTGTAGGGTTTCGGCGACAGCTTGCGTATCTCCTTCGCCCTCACAGATCAGGACCATAGAGTCCTTTCCGTCCTCCTCCGTCACTTCGAGACGGACTTTGACAAACCCGTGCGCCTTGGCGATGCGCGCGACTTGTTCGGGGTGAACGAACATGCCTTTGACTTTTGTCGTTTGATCCGCGCGACCCATCCAGCCTTTCAACCGCATATTGGTGCGCCCGGTTGGGCAATGACCAGACAGCACCGCTGATAGATCACCCGTCGCAAAACGCAGCAGCGGATAAGCCGGATCGAAGACGCTGACAACAACCTCACCAACCTCGCCCACGGCAACAGGGTCGCCCGTGCCGGGACGCACGATCTCGACGATCACATCTTCATCGACGATCAATCCTTCCTTCGCCGTTGTTTCATACGCGATCAGTCCGACATCGGCGGTGCCGTAGCTTTGCAGGCAAGAAATTCCGCGATCTTCATACCATGCACGCAAGTCAGGAAAGAGTGGTCCACCGCCAACGGATGCTTTCTTGATGGAGGTAATCGGCGTGCCGGTCTCGTCGGCTTTCTCCAAAATCGTTTTCAAAAAATCGGGCGTGCCCACATACGCTGTGGCCCCATAGCGCCGCATGGCGAGCGCTTGCTGTTCAGTATTGCCGATGCCGCCCGGAAAAACCGCGCAGCCGAGGGCGCGGGCCGCACAGTCAAACATGAAACCCGCCGGGGTCAGGTGATAGGAAAAGCAGTTGTGGGCGATATCGCCCGCGACGTATCCCGCCGCTCTTAAAGCGCGCGCAAAGCGCCAGACATCCCCGTCGGCCCCTTGCGGTTCGGCGATGGGACCGGGGGAGAGAAAGAGCCGCGCCATTGCATCCGGGGCTTGAGTGCCCAGACCCCCAAAGGGCGGGGCCGCCTCTTGTGCAGCAATCAGATCCGATTTGCGAAGCACCGGCAATGCAGCCAATGCACTGCGTGAGGTAAGCTGACCCGCATCAAATCCACTAAGCGATTGCGTGTAATACGCGCTGTTCTTAGATGCCGCCGCAAAACTGCCTTGCAAAGCCTGAATCAAGGTGGCTTCGCGTTCATCGTGGGATCGTGCTTCACGCGGGTCGAGATCGGCGGTCATGGCGAAGTCCTGAGATGGTTCACGGTGTTTGCGCCTCAAACTGTGGCTGATAAATCCCGGAACCGCAATGCGCCATCACCCAGCGAGAGCATCCATCACTACGCGAAGATCATCGGGCAACGTGCCGACAGGTTTATGCGTGTCGCGATTGACAAAAACGTGGATGAAGTGTCCGGCGGCACTGGCCGTATCTTCGTCTTCGCGGAAGAGGCCAATGCCATAGCGCACCGAAGACCCGCCAATATGCTCAACCCGCAACCCGCCGGTGATCTTGTCCGGGAAGGCAATCGGCGCGAAATAATTGCACTGGGTCTGAACGACAAACGCGATGGTCTCGCCGGTGTCATAGTGAAAAGCACCGGTTTCCATCAGATGCCCACACACGACAGTATCAAAAAAACTGTAGTAATTGACATTGTTCACATGGCCGAAGACATCATTGTCTTTCCAGCGAGTCGTGATCTCTCGGAAAGCGCGATAGTCGCTGCGGCGAGTCGGAGCCGGACGGTCAGTCATGTGGAAACCTCACTCCGCTTGACCCGATGCAAAGCGCGCGGCGCGCGCACGCTTTGGCCGGTCGCGGGATATGGATCAGGTCGGCTGCTCTGGATTGACATTCGGCTCTGATGCGGTTTCAGGTTGCTCGTCTTGCGCCGGTGCTTCGGCTGTCGCCGCAGGCGGGGGTGTGGACCCAGCGGGGTTTTTTGCCACGCCGACCATTGCGGCCCGAAGCAGGCGATCTGAGATCGTGAACCCCTGCTGCATGACCTGAATGATCGTATTGTTTTCCGCGCCGGGTGCGGGGGCTTCGAACATTGCCTGATGCAAGTTGGCGTCAAATTTATCGCCAAGCTCTGGGACGACGGGCTTGATGCTGTGTTTGGCGAAGGCATTCAGCAACTCTCGTTGGGTCAGTTCGACGCCCTCGATGAATTCTGGCGCTGCTTCTCGGACAGTCTCATCGGCGGCTTGCAAAGCGCGGGTGAGGTTGTCGTAGACGCCCAAAATATCACGGGCGAGGCGGACGCCGCCGTATTTTTCGCCTTCTTCGCGGTCCTTCATGGCGCGGCGACGGATATTTTCGCCCTCTGCCAGAGCGCGCAGGTGTTTGTCGTTTAGCTCATCGCGCTCGGCCTCTACCGCGAGAAGCTGTTGCTGCAAGAATTCCAGCGGCGATTTGGGCGGTAACGGATTGCCGTTTTCGTCCAGTTCCGGTGCGCTGGCTTCAGGTGCCTCTTGGCCTCCAGCTTGTTCTTGAGAAAAATCGAAGACATCGGCATCCAATTGCGGTTCCAAAGGTTTTGGATGCACAAAAGGGGCGTTTTCGTCTTCGTCAGGATTTGGAGTCGTATCAGCCATTCAGCTTTGCCTTGTCGTTCCCAGTTTCGGTTCCGCCGCCTTGCCGACCAACTGACCCACCATGCGGGCCGTGAAATCAACAATCGGCAGTATTCGGGCGTAGTTCAGACGGGTTGGTCCAATCACACCCAATGCCCCGATGATATTTTGATCGTTATCCATATACGGAGAAATTACTAACGCGGAACCCGAATGCGAAAATAATTTACTTTCCGCCCCGATAAAGACCCGGACGCCTTCACCGCCCTCCGCAAGTTCAAGGACCTGAGCCAGATCGCGGCTGCGTTCTAACTCATCAAACAGCTTTCGAACGCTTTCCAGCTCTTCCAGTGCCGAATCGTCAGCAATCAGATTTGAAAGCCCCCGGACGATCAGACGCGCATCGTCGGAATCGCTGGGACCACCCCATTCTGCAAGCCCGGCTTCGATGAGGGCTTGCGCCGCTACATTCAATTCTGCCCGGCTGCGAGATATACCCTCGCCAACAGCCATGCGTGCCTCATGCAGCGTCAGCCCTCGCATATGCGCGTTTAGAAAGTTGGTAGCCTCCGAAATCGCCGAAGGTGTCAGGCCGATTGGTGTCTGCAGCAGCCTGTTCTCGACGGCCCCGTCTGCGGTCGCAATGACGGCCAACGCCCGCCCGTCCGAAAGCGGAGCGACCTCGATATGTTTGATCGGTGCATCGCGTTTCGGGGCAATGACGAGACTGGCACAACGCGACAGGCCAGACAGAGCGGTACTCGCCTCGTCCAGCAGTTTCTGAACGCCAGCATCATCATCGCTGAAGGCGTTTTCGATACTGGCGCGCTCCTGCGGGTCGATCTCGCCAATTTGAAGAAACCCATCGAGAAAAAGTCGCAAGCCAGATTGCGTGGGAATACGGCCCGCGCTGACATGGGGTGCGGCAATAAGTCCAGCGATTTCCAAATCCTGCATGACATTGCGGATAGACGCTGGGGACAAGGGATCATCAAGCGTCCGCGATAAGGTGCGTGAGCCGACCGGGTCGCCTTCTTTTAGATAAATCTCGACAACGCGCCGGAAAATCTCCCGACTGCGTTCGTCCAGATCGTCCACTCCGGCTGTGTCCTGCGTCATAGCGACAGAGCTAAGCATCTGGCAGCAATGCGTCAATCCGCAGCTTATTGGGACTTCGTTGTTTCACCCTGCCCCGACGCTGACTTTCCAACCGCAATATCGGCTGGATTTTCCGTCGGTCGGGTGGGTGTCCGAGTGACATGGGTTGCCGGTTCAATTGCGAACGGGTCATAGCCTTGCGACAAGACCTGCCCTTGCGTCCCACGTTGCGCGAAAATAGCGGAGTTATACTGGCTGCACGCTTCAAAATCTCCAGTGCGACAGGCAGAATTTAACGAGCTCAGCGATTGAGATGACGCTGTAAAAATACCACCGGTGGCAACCAATCCGAGCGTAAGAAGGGCCGTGGTGACGATGTTTTTCATGTCTGTCTCCTTCTCAATGGTTGCAGTGAACGTCTTATACCTAAAACAAATGGCGGAAATTTGCTGTAATTCAAGTCACACACGCCTCGAATACTGGACCTGCCTGCTTGTGCAGGGTAGGGAGACCGACTGAAAAATATCAATGAGGTGCTCTTATGCGTCCTTCTGGCCGCGCGCAGGATGAAATGCGTCAAGTGACGCTACAAGCTGATTGCTCCAAGCATGCGGAAGGGTCTTGCTACGCCAAATTTGGTGATACGCATGTCCTTTGTACGGCCAGTATCGAGAGCAAGCCGCCGAGCTGGTTGCGTGGGTCTGGCAAGGGCTGGGTGACGGCGGAATATGGCATGCTGCCCCGCGCCACGAACACGCGGAACCGCCGGGAAGCTAAAGCCATCAGTCAAACTGGCAGAACGCAAGAGATTCAGCGTCTTATTGGCCGTTCTCTGCGAGCGAGTGTGGACTTGCATGCATTGGGCGAGCGGATGATTACGATTGATTGCGATGTGATTCAGGCTGATGGTGGCACGCGAACAGCTTCGATTACTGGGGGTTTCGTAGCGTTATGGCGGGCCTGCGCCGCGCTGAAACGAACCGAGAATTTACCGACATGGCCCATTCGCGAACACGTAGCGGCAATTTCATGTGGTGTTTACGCCGGCAAACCCGTTCTTGATCTGGATTACGATGAGGATTCTGTGGCCGGTGCCGATGGAAATTTCGTGATTACCGAAAGCGGCGGCTTGGTTGAAGTACAGGCCAGCGCTGAGGGGGAAGTGTTCCAGCGTGATCAGTTTGAAGAGATGATTCGTCTTGCTGACAAAGGGGTGAGCGAGCTGATTGAACTTCAAAAGAGCGCCATCGGTGTCGCGACCTAACCCTAGGTTTTGAGTAGAAAGGGGCGAGGCAATATCTTCGTCCTCGGCGAGAGGTATTTTTCCGCTCTGTTTCTGCTCTGAATGAAAGGACTCGATGAATGCGCCGGACTCTCGACAAGGTTCGCGATGGGGAAACGCTGGTTATCGCCACGCATAACCAAGGAAAGCTGCGCGAGATAAACGACCTGGTTGCGCCCTACGGATTTACGGCGCTCTCGGTTGAGGCGCTTGGGTTGCCCGAACCGGTCGAGGACGGCACGACCTATATCGAGAATGCACGGATCAAGGCGCTCGCAGCGGCGACGGCTTCTGGAAAGCCCGCCTTGGCCGACGATTCCGGCATCTCTGTTGATGCGTTGCACGGTGCGCCCGGTATTTTCTCGGCGCGGTGGGCCGAAGACAAGGACTTTGGGGTTGCCATGACGCGGGTCGAGGACGAGTTGCGCTGGCGCGGTGCCTTGAAAGAACCCAACGCGCATTTTGTCAGCGCGCTGACAATTGCTTGGCCTGACGGACATTTGGAAGATTTCGAGGGAACAGTCTACGGAACGCTGACTTTTCCGGCACGGGGAGCAAACGGGTTTGGCTACGATCCAATTTTTGTCCCAAATGGGCATCAGGTCACGTTCGGCGAAATGGACCCATCAGAGAAAAACCTGATGAGCCATCGTGCGGATGCGTTTAGGCAACTGGCAGCGGTTTGTCTGAGGTAGTGCAAACCTTGACGAAAACCGAAATGGGTTTTCAAGCGGGCTTTGGTGTCTACGTTCATTGGCCGTTTTGCGCAGCAAAGTGCCCCTATTGCGATTTCAATTCTCATGTGCGCCGCGAGATTGACCAAGCAAGGTGGTGCGCGGCGTTGATCCGTGCATTGGAATCGGAAGCCGCAAGGACGGCAGATCGACGGGTTGATACTGTTTTCTTTGGCGGCGGAACGCCGTCGCTCATGCCGCCCGAAACCGTCGCAGCCGTGATCGAGGCAATAGACCAACTTTGGGGTCTCAAGGCGGATGCTGAGATTACTCTAGAGGCCAATCCAACATCGGTTGAAGCAGGGCGGTTTCGTGGATATGGCGATGCAGGGGTCAATCGGGTGTCGATGGGGGTTCAGGCACTCGACGACCGTGATCTCAAGGCGCTGGGACGGATGCATACCGTTGCGGAAGCACGGGCAGCTTTTGACATCGCGCGCAGCGTTTTTGATCGGGTCAGTTTTGATCTGATCTATGCACGGATGGGCCAAACCGTAACGACGTGGCGCAGCGAATTGCGCGAAGCGCTCGATATGGCGGTCGATCACCTCTCGCTTTATCAACTGACAATCGAGGCGGGGACGCGGTTCGCCGACCTTTACCGTCTTGGCAAACTGGTCACGCCCAGCGATGACAGTGCGGCGGCGATGTATGATGTGACGCAAGAGGTTTGTGAGGCGGCGGGAATGCCCGCCTATGAAGTATCAAACCATGCCGCAGTTGGTGCGGAGAGCCGTCACAATCTGATCTATTGGCGATACGGCGATTACGTGGGTGTTGGACCGGGCGCGCATGGGCGGCTGACTCTGACAAATCGTCGAGTTGCGACCGAAACTCTGCTGGCACCCGAGGCTTGGTTAGAAGCGGCGGATCGCGACGGGCTTGGATCGGCAGGCGAAACCGAAATTACTCCCGAAGAACAGGCCACTGAATACCTGTTGATGTGCCTGCGCTTGCGGGAGGGCGCAGACCTTGCTCGGTTTGAAGCGTTGGGTGGTGCCCCGCTGGACCCGGCGCGGGTCGACACGCTCGTCGATGACGGTTTACTGCGAAAAGATGGATCGCGTCTGATCGCCACTGCGCGGGGGCGTATCGTGCTCAATGCTGTGCTGTCTGCGCTTTTGGCTTAGAGCGTTGATGATCTTTATCGACTAGATCGGCACTACGACCGCATCGTCGCCCCAATGACGACCGAAGCCGCAGGTGTTGAACTGCTGTTCCTGACGCCGTATTCGCTCGACCTCAATCCGATCATGAGCCGAAGTGTCTTTCGAAGACGTGGCCGCACCGTAATTAACTTATTTATCTCATCCGCACTCGCGGGCTATGGGTTGACGAATTGTCGATCTTACCTTCGGAGCCCCCTCATGCCTGACCCCATCAAAATCGTCATCACTGGTGGCTCTGGCCGGATGGGGCAGATGTTGATCCAACAGGTGCAGGAAACTGAGGGGACCGAGTTGTCCGCTGTGACCGAACGCGCTGGGCATGACTGGATTGGGCGCGATATCGGCGAAGCGGTGGGCGGTCCCGCCGTCGGTGTCGCCGTTACAGATGATCCGCTGGAAGCCGCTGTCGGTGCTCATGCGATGATCGACTTTACCTCGCCGGATGCCTCCACCGAACATGCTGCCATCGCGGCACAAGCCAAGCTGGTTCATGTCATTGGCACCACCGGATTTGCAGCGGAACACTTCGCCAAGCTGTCTGCCGCCGCCCGCCATGCCATTATCGTGCGCGCAGGCAATATGAGCCTCGGCGTCAATCTACTGACACAGCTCACACGCCAAGTAGCCGCCGCGCTGGACGAAGATTTCGACATCGAGGTCGTGGAATCGCATCATAACCGCAAGGTCGATGCGCCCTCCGGCACCGCGCTCATGCTAGGCGAAGCCGCCGCCGAGGGGCGAGGCGTATCACTGGAGACCGTTGCCGACCGCGCCCGCGATGGAATCACCGGGGCACGCGAAAGAGGCAGAATCGGCTTTCATGCCATCCGAGGCGGAGATGTTGTCGGGGAACACGATGTGATTTTTGCCGCCGCCGGAGAACGCATTGTCCTGCGGCACCTCGCGACAGATCGAAAAATCTTTTCCCGAGGCGCCGTGAAAGCCGCACTTTGGGGGCAAGGTCGGAAACCGGGCGAATACGATATGCTCGATGTTCTTGGGCTTAAACCCTTTTAAAACCTACGATCTTTGAGCGTTTGTGAGCACCCTCCCCACGGCAGACAAGCCCCTGCGGCAGAATTCTGCGTAAGATTTACAGTGCTGGGATGCGGGGTGAATTTATCATCATAAATCTTTGTCACTAGCGCTTGAATCCCGCAGAGCACAGGTCTAGTGTCCGCGTCGCAGTTGGGGCGTAGCTTAGCTGGTAAAGCAGCGGTTTTTGGTACCGAAGAGCGCAGGTTCGAATCCTGCCGCCCCAGCCAACGGAACCTGTGCACCAAGCCACATATATTTTCCTTTTTGGTCAACCAATTTGCTTGTTTGGGACGCTTAGTCCCTCCGTGTGTGGACGCCTCTTGGAATGCAAGGGTTTTTGCAGGGTGGTTGGGGCGAGTGGTCGAGGTCTTCCGTGTGTCCGGCCTCTGGTTGCGGTGTCAATGCTGCCAGAGCGGACACGGCGGGCCATTATGGTAATCGAAGACCGGCT
>CAZJWF010000119.1:0-8991 GCA_964549375.1 uncultured Neomegalonema sp. | reverse complement strand
CGTGCCATCTTCGAATACATTGAGGTCTGGTACAATCGACAGCGACGACATTCATAGTTCGGATACATCACGCCCGAACAAGCAAGGCAGAGATTCATGACAGGGACAAAAATCGCTGCGTAACCAAATCAGCACATGCTCCGGTAATCGGGGGCAAGGTCATCTATCTTGCCGATCTCGAAAACGGACCGCTGAAGCAATAGGGAAGCGCGTTCGTCTTACACGAATGCAAAGATAAACGCGACCCACGCGATGCTGATGCCGAGGCCACCCCAGAGCGGCGTGCTCATGAAATAGAGCCAGCCGAGCATGATAAAGGCAGACCCAAGCAAGCCAATGAACAGCCGGTCGCCGCGGGTGGTGTGCAGCCCAAACCATCCGTGCCGCGGTGCGCCGCCGGGCGAGCGCGCTTCGAGAAATCCCATTGTCGCAATCGCCAGCACGATGAAGATAAAAAAGGCTGCGGTCGGCCAAGTCCATGCCATCCAACTCATCTTAGACCCTCCCCATCGCAAAACCTTTGGCGATGTAATTGCGGACAAACCAGATCACGATGGCGCCCGGAATGATCGTCAAGCATCCTGCTGCCGCGAGCAAACCCAATTCGTAACCGGAACTCGACGCCGTTTTTGTCATGGTTGCTGCGATGGGTTTGGCATCGACCGCCGTGAGTGTTTTGGCGAGCAGCAACTCGACCCATGAAAACATAAAGCAGAAGAACGCGGCGACGCCGATACCGGCACCGATGTTCGGGATGAAGATCTTGAAGAAGAAGGATGGGAACGAATATCCGTCGACATAGGCGGTTTCGTCCAGCTCTTTCGGGATGCTCGACATGAAACCCTCTAAGATCCATACAGCGAGCGGGATGTTAAAGAGACAATGTGCCAGCGCGACGGCGATATGCGTATCGAACAGATTGACGGAGGAATAAAGCTGGAAGAACGGCAAGGCGAAGACGGCGGGCGGTGCCATGCGGTTGGTTAGCAACCAGAAGAACAGATGCTTGTCACCGACAAATTTATACCGCGAAAAGGCATAAGCAGCAGGCAGAGCCACAGCGATCGATATCACCGTGTTGATTGTCACGTAGATCAGCGAGTTCACATATCCCCAAATCCAGCTTTCGTCGCACCCTTGCGGTACTTCTCCGCCATAGACATCAGGAAGGCCGCACAGGATTGCGTTGTAGTTCTCGAGCGTCCAAGTCTGCGGAAACAAGGTGAAGCCGCCAAGAATTTCATTTGTCGTTTTGAAAGACATCGACAGCAGCCAATAGATCGGCAGCATCAGAAAGATGATATAGAGCGTCGGGACGAGCCAACGGTTCATGACTCTTCCCCTTCATTCCGCATCATCACCGTGTAGAACAGCCAGCTGACCAACAACGTGATGAGAAAATAAATTAGGCTCATGGCGGCGGCGGGGCCGAGGTCGAACTCGCCGAGGGCTTTCTTCACCAGATCAATCGACAAGAAGGTCGTGGAGTTGCCGGGACCGCCTCCGGTCAACACGAAGGGTTCCGTGTAGATCATGAAACTGTCCATGAAGCGCAGTAAAATCGCGATGGTCAACACGCGCTTCATCTTTGGCAGTTGGATGTGGCGGAATACGGCCCATTTGCCCGCACCGTCAATCTTGGCGGCTTGGTAGTACGCGTCGGGAATCGAGATTAGGCCGGCATAGGACAGGAGCACAACCAATGACGTCCAGTGCCAGACATCCATCGCAATCAGTGTGGCCCAAGCCGCGACAGGTTGTTGTGTATAGTCGTAATTGAAACCCATTGCGTTGAGTGTGTAGCCGAGTAGGCCAATGTCGGGCAGCGCGAAGATATTCCACATCGAACCAACGACATTCCAAGGGATCAGCAGCGGCAGGCTCATGAGAACGAGGCAGACGGAAACCCACGGCCCCTTGCGCGGCATCGACAGTGCGATGGCAATGCCCAGCGGGATTTCAATTGCGAGAATAACTGCGGTGAACAGCATTTGCCGCCCCAGCGCCGCTTGGAAGCGCTCGGATTTCAGCGTTTCTTCGAACCATGTCACGCCGGACCAGAAGAATTGATTATTCCCGAAGGTTTCTTGGACCGAGTAGTTGACGACGGTCATCAACGGCACGATGGCGTTGAACGCGACCAGGAGGATCACCGGGATCACGAAGAACCACGCGCGTTGATTTTCGGTCTTAGCGGCCATGCGAGATACCTTCCGGCGTTGTTTGTTCTCTTCCTCCTCGGGGACGGGCGAAGGGAAACTGAGAACCGAGATCGCCTCCAAGTTTCAACGGAGTGAACCCGTCACCCGCGATGCTATCGGTCGGAAAGGGTAGGATTGTCGCTTTCTGCGGCCTCTTCATACCTTGCATCACTGGTCCTCCCCCGCGAGCCAGCCGTCTGCGTAAACGCGGGTGCGGGAGGGATTGAAGGCAAGGTGCGTTTGTCCGTCGGGGATGCTGATGCCGTCCTCGACGAACAGCTTAATGGACGTGTCGCCTGCGCGGGTTTCAACGATGCGGTGACGTCCCGCATCGGCGACCTTCACGACATCGACGGGCAGTCCTTCGGAGGCGAAGGAGACAAATTCCGGGCGGACACCAATTTCGAGGCGTGAGCCGGTGGCGGAAGTTTTGCCGCCCTCAACCGGGATGTGCGTGTCACGGAAAAACGCCTGACCTTCCCGGACCGAGCAGGGCAAGACATTCATCCCTGGCGAGCCGATGAAGTGGCCGACAAAAGTATGTGTTGGGCGTTCAAATAGCTCAACGGGCGTGCCGATTTGCACGACAACGCCTTCATCCATGACAACGACCTGATCGGCAAAGGTCAGCGCTTCGGTTTGATCATGGGTTACGTAGATCATAGTAAGATTGATGCGCTCGTGTAGCTCTCGCAGTTTCGAACGCAGCTTCCACTTCAGGTGCGGGTCAATCACCGTGAGGGGTTCGTCGAACATGATGACGTTTACGTCGTCGCGAACGAGACCGCGTCCCATCGAAATCTTTTGTTTGTTGTCGGGAGTGAGGTTTGCCGCGCGCCGTTTGAGCATGTCGGTCATGTCGATCATCTCGGCGATTTCACGCACGCGCTTGTCGACTTGCGCGGCGGCAACACCGCGATTGCGGAGCGGGAAAGCGAGGTTGTCGTAGACCGTCATGGTGTCGTAGATCACGGGGAACTGAAATACCTGCGCGATATTACGCTCGGCGGGTGGTTCGTACGTGACATCTTTGTCGTCGAATAAGATGCGGCCCTGGGTTGGCGCGATCAGGCCGGAGATGATGTTGAGCAACGTTGATTTTCCACACCCGGATGGACCGAGCAGGGCATAGGCACCGCCATCCTGCCATTCCAGATCAATCTGTTGCAGGGCATAATCCGCGTCGCTTTGCGGGTTCGCGATGTACGAATGGCGCAGGTTATCGAGGGTAATGCGGGCCATCAGGCGATCAGCCTCCCATCACGATCAAAATAGAGGCTGCGCGAGGCATCGAAGAAGAAATCATGCTGCTCGCCAACTTTGAAGGCATGGACACCGTGAGATTGTGAGACCCATGACTCTGAGCCGCGCGTAAAGTGGGCGATGCTTTCTGACCCGCTGAGTTCCGTGACAACGACAGTGCCCTGAACCAAAATCGCATCACCGGCTTCGCGAACAGGCGTTACCGCATGAGGGTGAATGCCCAGCGTATAGGGTCCATCCGGAGCATTTGTCAGAGCAGCAGGAGCAGGCCAGCGCGCGCCATCCATCACGATCTCTCCGCCTTGTTTAGTCACTATGGCCGCATTGATGGGTGGATCAGAGAAAACCCGTGCCGTATCGAGGTCGGCGGGTTGGCGGAAGATAGCAGATGTTTCTCCGAACTGCGTGATCCGCCCCTCTTTCATCGTTGCGGTATGCCCGCCGAGGAGGAGAGCCTCGTGTGGTTCTGATGTCGCGTAGACAACAATCGCGCCGCGTCCTGCCAATAAGCGCGGCAGTTCATCACGCAATTCTTCGCGTAGTTTGTAATCGAGGTTCGCCAGCGGTTCATCAAACAGAACGACGTCGGAGTCTTTGACAATCGCGCGGGCAAGTGCTGTGCGCTGTTGCTGCCCGCCCGACAGTTCGGACGGGCGGCGTTTTAGCAGGGGCGTCAGGCGCATGAGTTCTGCGGCTTCTTCAACACGGCGCGTGCGTTCGCCGCGGCTCACACCGGCGACACGTAGAGGGGAGGCGATGTTCTCGAAGACCGTCATGTTGGGATAGTTGACGAAAAACTGATGGACGAGGCTGACGTTCCGTTTCTGCGGTGTCAGAGCAGTTACGTTCCGGCCTTTAATCCAGACTTCGCCAGCAGTAGGGCGTTCGAGACCCGCAATCAGCTTGATCAGCGTGGTTTTGCCGGCTCGCGTTTCGCCGAGCAGGACATTGAAGCCCGTCTCGGCTGATCGGATGCTGGTCTCGTGAATATGGGTCTCTGCACCAACACGCTTGACCAGGTTTTTTAGTTCGATGGTCATCTAAGATTACAGTTTTCCTGAGGGCGTGAATGACACTCGGCTAAAAATCGGTAAAATTGAAAAACGAATTTTATGGCTTCAATCCCCTCCCCGATGTCGGGGAGAGGGAGATGTCAGGGAGAAATAACGATCTCCGGCGCAAGGTTTCTCTACTTCGCGGCCCAGCGTTTCACCAACTCGTCGTAGTTGACGGTTTTACCTTTTGGCTTTTCGTTCGCCAGTTTTGCTTTCGCGCCGCCTTTGCCAAGCCAGTCTGATGGGTCTTTTTCTTCATTGAGACGTGGACCACAACCGCCGTAGACGTTGGCGCCTTCGTCAGCGCGTTGCATCCGGGCCATCGTGATGTCCATCTCGTTGGCAAGGCGATCCATCGCTTCTTGCGGCGTAAAGGCACCTGAGTTCACGTCACCGATTTGTTGCCACCAGATCTGCGCTAGTTTCGGATAATCTGGCACGTTGACGCCAGTCGGCGACCACATCACCCGATCAGGGGAGCGATAGAACTCAACGAGGCCACCGAGTTTAGGCGCGCGCTCAGTAAAGCTCTCGTGGTTGATGGTGGAGTCACGGATGAAGGTCAGGCCCACATGCGATTTTTTCACATCGACAGTCTTCGACGTCACGAACTGGGCATAAAGCCAAGCGGCCTTTTGGCGGTCAACCGGTGTTGATTTGAACAGAGTCCACGATCCGGCATCTTGATAGCCGAGCTTTTGACCTTCTTCCCAGTACGGGCCGTGCGGCGATGGGGCCATCCGCCAAAGTGGGTTGCCCTCGTCATCCACGGTATTGTTGCCCTCAGATTTTGGGGCGACCATTGAGGCCGTGAATGCAGTGTACCAGAAGATTTGCTGTGCGACGTTGCCTTGGCTCAGAGCAGGCAAAGACTGATAAAAGTCGTAGTTTGCCGAGCCCGGAGGCGCGTATTTACGCAGCCACTCATCCCACTTTCGGATTGCATAGACTGCCGCAGGGCCATTGGCTCCGCCGCCGCGCGAAACGCTGGCACCGGCAGGGTTACACGATCCCGCCTCCATGCGGATGCCCCATTCGTCAATCGGAACCCCGTTCGGGAAGCCCTTGGATCCCGCCCCTGCCATTGACAGCCACGCATCCGTCATGCGCCAGCCTAGGTCAGGCGCGCGTTTGCCGTAGTCCATGTGGCCGTAAACGGCGACGCCGTCGATCTCTTTGACGTCTTCAGAGAAGAACTCCGCAATGTCTTCATATGCGGACCAGTTCACCGGAACGCCGAGGTCGTAACCATATTTCTTTTTGAACTGTTTTTGGAAATCTTCGTTGTCGAACCAGTCTTTGCGGAACCAGTAAAGGTTCGCGAATTGTTGGTCTGGCAGTTGATAGAGGCTGCCATCCGGACCAGTCGTGAAGGACTTGCCGACAAAATCGTCAATATCGAGGTCGGGGTTGGTGACGTCTTTGCCATCGCCTGCCATAAATTCCGTGAGGTTCACGGCAAGCTGTAAACGAGAGTGCGTGCCGATCAGGTCGGAATCGTTGATGTAGCCGTCATAGAGGTTCCGGCCTGTTTGCATCTGTGTCTGAACCGCCTGAACAACTTCGCCTTCGCCAAGAAGTTGGTGATTGACCTTGATGCCTGTGATTTCTTCGAAAGCCTTGGTCAGCGTTTGGCTTTCATAGGTGTGGGTGGGGATCGTTTCCGACAGGACGTTGATCTCCATACCCTTGAAGGGTTCTGCCGCCTTGATGAACCATTCCATCTCGGCCTCTTGTTCCGATGTGGATAAGGCGGACGGCTGGAATTCATCGCCAATCCATTTTTTCGCAGCCGCCATGTCCGCCCAAGCGGCAGGCGCGGTTGTCAACACTGCCAAGGCCGCGACAGCGGATAAAAGATGTTTACGCATCGGTTCCTCCCAAATTTTCGGTGTGTTTGTATGTTCGTCTTATGCTCAATCGAAAACAACTTGAGCGTCAAGTGAAAACTTGTATCGTGTGCAAAGAAAGTGGTGAAGGCTCCGCATGGATTTAACATCTCGACAGCAGGATATTCTTTCCGCTGCGCGCAATGACGGTCGGGTCGGCGTGGATGCGTTGGCACAGGCGTTTGCTGTCACCCCTCAGACGATCAGGCGCGATTTGAATGACCTGTGTCAGCGAGGTTTGCTGAGCCGTGTGCATGGCGGAGCAATGCCAGCGAACAGCGTCTCAAATGTCGATTATGAGGAGCGACGGAACCTTGCCTCTGCGGAGAAGCGTTTGATCGGGCTCGCTGCCGCTGAGCTGATCCCTGAGAATTGTTCGGTTATGCTGAATATTGGCACGACGACTGAACAGGTCGCACGCGGTTTGATTGAGCATCTGGGTCTTGTAATTATTACGAATAATATCAATGTTATCAATATACTAAATGGAACTCCGCGAAAGGAGTTGATACTTGCAGGCGGTGTCGTTCGGCAGGGAGATGGGGGGATCGTCGGCGAGGCCGCTGTTGCGTTTATTCGCCAGTTCAAGGCCGACATTGCGGTCATCGGCGCATCGGCGATTGACGATGATGGCGCCATTCTCGACTTTGATCAGCGCGAGGTGAGTGTCGCGCGGGCGATCTTGGAATCAGCGCGGAAAGTGATTTTGGTTGCCGATCATCTGAAATTTGAACGCACTGCGCCGATGCGAATTTGTGACCTCGACAGGATCGATATTTTTGTCACAGACCGGACTCCTCCTGCGGCGTTCATGCGCGCTTGTAAGATGCACGACGTAACGGTTGAAGTTGTTGGGCAAGAGACAATGTTCGAGCGTATAAAAGAACACGATGAGCAGGAACCAAAACGAACATTTGAGCAGGAACCAACACATGTTTGACATCCTCGTGGTCGGTGGCGGCGTGAACGGTGTTGGCATCGCCAGAGACGCCGCTGGGCGTGGCTTGTCGGTGGCGCTGTGCGAGATGGGGGATCTGGGGCAGGCGACCTCGTCCGCTTCGACAAAGCTGTTCCACGGTGGTTTGCGGTATCTGGAATATTACGAATTTCGGCTCGTGCGGCAGGCATTGATTGAGCGGGAAACCTTGCTGCACGCGATGCCGCATATCTCTTGGCCGATGCGGTTTGTTTTGCCGCATCATAAAGGGTTGCGCCCGCGTTGGCTCGTTCGGCTCGGTTTGTTTATTTATGACCACCTTGGCGGACGTAAAGTTCTGCCCGCGACGAAGAGTCTTGATCTCAGCAGCGATGTGGCTGGGGTTCCGCTGAAGGATGAATTTTCGCGCGGCTATGAATATTCCGACTGTTGGGTCGAGGATGCGCGGCTTGTCTCGCTAAACGCAAGAGACGCTGCGGAGCGCGGGGCTGAGATTCTCACCCGGACCAAAGTCGCGTCGGCAGAACGGCGCGGAGATGTCTGGCAGGTCAGTTTGCACGATGAGACGACCGGCGCGAGCCGGATGATCGAGACACGGGCGCTGATCAATGCGGGTGGCCCGTGGGTCGAAGACATTGTCCGCAATGGTTTGAGGATGAACACGTCCGATAAAATTCGGATGGTGCGCGGCTCTCACATCGTCACCAAGCAACTATTCACGCATGGCAAGCCGTATATTTTTCAGCAGAGCGATGGGCGGATTGTGTTCGCGATTCCTTATGAGACTGATTTCACGCTGATCGGAACGACGGATGCCGAACATGACGGCGATCCGCTGGATGCTGAATGTACCCCTGAAGAGGCGCTTTATCTGTGTAAAGCGGTCTCGGAATATTTCGAAAAACCGATCACGCAAGATGACGTCGTCTGGACCTATGCTGGGGTGCGCCCGCTTTATGATGATGGCGCGTCCTCGGCGACGGCGGCGACCCGCGATTATGTATTGAAGCTGGAGGGCAGTGACGGCGAAGCCCCGCTGGTCAATATCTTTGGCGGGAAGATCACGACCTATCGCCGTCTTGCCGAAAAAGCGATTGAAATGCTGCGCCCGCGCTTTCCCGATATGGACCCGAGTTGGACCGCCGGGATTCCCTTACCGGGAGGTGATTTCCCACTGGATGGTGTCAAGACCTTGGTGAGTATTTTGCGGAGTGGATATCCTTTCCTCGATATGGATTGGGCGCTGCGACTGGTCCGTGCTTATGGCACTGATGCGGCCAAAATGTTGGCGGATGCCAGAACTCTTGAAGACTTAGGCGTGCATTTCGGATGGAACCTCTATGCGCGAGAGGTGCAATGGCTGATGGACCGTGAATGGGCGGCTGTGGCGGATGACGTGCTTTGGCGGCGCTCCAAAATTGGCCTGCGTTTATCAGAAGAAGAGGCCGCAAAACTGGAAGCATGGATGACGGATGCGGGAGCGCATCGGGCGGCAGTATAGTTGGCTTCAACCGGAGTGGTAGTTGTCGAAGAACCTGAACTCGGGGCATCCCTATCGTCACACTTTGCCAATGCGTTCTCTCTGTATACGTTTACGATATTAGCAACCGTCTGAGAGATCATTATGCGCCAGTTGTTTCCGTTTT
>CAZJWF010000118.1:0-9103 GCA_964549375.1 uncultured Neomegalonema sp. | reverse complement strand
CCCTTGATTCGTAGTCAAGTACTCTATCCAACTGAGCTACCAGCGCGTACCGAGGGCGCTAAATAGCGCTGGACGATCTGCTTTGCAAGCGCCCAATTGTCGAAAGATGAGAAAATGTCCGTAAGTTCCGAATATCGGCCTGATCCGCAGTTTGAGCGGTTGGGGGAGAATTTCTCTGACCCTGTACAAGCCGCTGATTTCCCTAAGACGTTGTTAAGGTATCGAAATCGGCGGGCGGCGCAGTCTGTTGGACTCGATGGCCTCGGCGATGAGGAATGGGCCGCTCATTTCGGGCGGTTTTCTGCTTTGCCGGACAATATGCGCCAGCCCCGTGCAATGCGGTATCACGGACATCAATTTCGCTCGTACAATCCTGATTTGGGGGATGGTCGCGGGTTTCTTTTCGCGCAGCTTCGGGATGATCAAGGTCGGTTGCTCGATCTTGGGACCAAAGGGTCCGGGCAGACGCCGTATTCGAGGGCAGGGGATGGGCGGCTGACGTTGAAGGGAGGCGTGCGCGAAGTGCTTGCCGCCGCGATGGTGGAGGCGCGCGGTGTAAATACTTCCAAAGCCTTTAGTTTGATCGAAACGGGCGAGCCGCTCCAGCGTAACGATGAACCGTCGCCGACCCGCTCGGCAGTGTTGATGAGGCTCAATCACAGCCATATTCGTTTTGGGACGTTCCAGCGCCATGCGTATCATAAGGATGAAGAAGCATTGAGTTTGCTGGTCTCTCATGTCGCAGAGAATTACCTGCCAGGGGCGGTGGATGCGGCGTCTCTCGTGCGCGCTGCGACGAAGAATTCCGCGAGGCTCTGCGGGCAATGGATGGCGGCGGGGTTCATCCACGGCGTACTCAATACCGACAACATGACGGTGACCGGGGAGAGTTTTGATTACGGCCCGTATCGGTTCGCACCAAACTTCGATCCGGGATATACCGCCGCTTATTTCGATCACTCTGGGCTTTATGCTTTTGCGCGTCAGCCAGAAGCGGTGTTCTGGAATTGCCGGGCACTTGCATCGGCATTAATTTCGATCTCAGACGAGGAGGCGTTGATCGACGCCTTGCAGGGTTTTGAAGACGCGTATCGGCGCGGTTTGAGAGACGCCGTTTTCGCGCGCTTGGGAATCTCGCCGAGTGGCGATCTTGAAGCGGATGTGGATTTCGTGCGGCAAACTTATTCTCTGCTCGAAACCACAAAGGCACCGTGGGAACCGTTTTTCCACAAGTGGTTTGGTGGAGTTGCCCGAGGCGCGAAACCGGAAGATGGACAAGAGCATTGGGCCGCAGCTTTCCATGAGTTTGCGCCGGATCGGCCTGAGCGGTTGAGTGCTCCATACTTTGCCGGGCAGGCGACGTGCGACTTGCTATATGACGAAATCGAAGAGATTTGGGATCGGATTGATCAAGAGGATGATTGGGCTCCATTCGAGAATAAACTCGCGGAGATAGAGCAAGTTCGCCTCGCTTATTGCTGAAGGCGTAAATGAAGACTCGCGTGATCCGTACATCGACAGTAGCGTTTTTGTATGCGGATGATTGCTCTGGTCATATTCTTTGGACTTTGCGCCTGTTCCAGCGTTCAGGCTGGGGCTTGGACGTTACCGAAAGGGACGGGGCAAGTTATCGTGACGACGGCGTATTCATTTGCCAATGATGCTTTTGATGAAGATGGGCAGACGGTTGCGACGGAGAAGTTCGAGAAATTCGAATTGCGTGGATTTGCGGAATACGGTCTGACCGACTGGGCAACCCTCGTCTTTCAACCTGAATTGCGTCTCAAAGAAGAGGGCGGCGACCAAAGCAATGGCCTTGGCCGCGTTGATGTCGGCCTTCGTACACGTTTGTGGCGGGATGATTACACGGTAGTTTCAGTCGAGGGCAGTATCAGCGCGCCGGGGCAATCAAACGATCTGGCGCCGCTAAATGGTGGGGATACGGATTGGGAAATTGAATTGCGTGGATTATATGGACGCGGGTTTGATTTGTGGTCTCGGCACGGCTTCTTGGATTTTCAACTTGGTTATCGCCATCGATTCGAAGAACCGGCGGATGAGGTCGTCGCTGATTTGACGTTTGGATTAGATGTCACCGAGCGGTCGTTTGCGGTGATCCAGAGTTTCAACCGCTTCTCAGTCGGAGACGCTGATTTGCCGTTTACGCAGACGCAAGAGCATAAAGTTGCCGTCAGCACCGTTTACCGGCTCAATGATCGGTGGTCGGTTCAGGCGGGAAGTCAGGCTACGGCATATGGTCGAAATGTCTTGCGTGAACGTGGATTTTTCGTGGCGCTTTGGACGAAATTTTAGCTCCCCGGAGCGATCAACCGCCTTTCAATTGCGGCAGCAGATAAACTTCACTGCCCGCCGGGATCGGTTGATTGTGCGAATTCTGGTAAAGGATGCCGTCAATCGAAACGGCGATGCCTTCTGCTGCGACGGGTTCGAGGCCCGGATGAGCCTCGACCAGTTTCTTCAACAACTCACCAATGGTTTTCGCGTCGAGCTCAAGGCTTTCCTTTCCGTCGGCCAGAGGTCGGACGGACCCCCAGAGTCTGACGTCAAGCATTGGCCTTGATCGCCGCGAGTACTTTAGGCGGTGACATTGGAATGGCCGTCATCCGTTGACCGCAGGAGCCATTGATCGCATGCGCGACCGCCGCGAGCGGTGGGACAATTGGCGTCTCGCCAACACCGCGCACGCCATAGGGGTGTCCGGGATTTGGGATTTCCAAAATCTGTGTGTCAATCATCGGCAGATCGGAGGCGACCGGAATACGGTAGTCGAGGAAGCCCGCATTTTGCAGACGTCCATCGTCGCCGTAAATGTATTCTTCGTTCAACGCCCAACCGATGCCTTGAACCGCGCCGCCTTGATATTGTCCTTCGACATAGGCGGGGTGGATCGCTTTACCCGCATCTTGAATGACCGTGTATCGCGTGATTGTCGTGCGGCCTGTCTCTTCGTCGACTTCGGCATCGCAGATATGCGTGCCAAAACTGACCCCCGCACCATCGGCGTTGATTTCACAATGACCAGCGATGGGCCCGCCTGTGCTGCCGGACTCGGCTGCAATCTCTGCCAGTGATAGCGGCTCGAAATTACCTGCATTGGCTCCCGCAGGATGTGCGGCGCCGTCTTTCCATTCCACGGCCTCGACGGGAATATCCCATGTTTGAGCCGCGCGTTCGCACAGTCTTTCGACAGCTTGGTTTGCCGAGTTAATCACGGTGAGACCCGACGCGAAGGTTGTCCGGCTACCATCGGTGACGTCGTTGTAGCCGAGCGACGCCGTGTCAGCGACAATCGCGCGGACTTTCTCATACGGGATGCCGAGCGCTTCGGCGGCCATCTGGCACATCGCGGCGCGCGATCCGCCAATATCGGGCGTTCCAACAGACAGGCCAACGGTTCCGTCCTCGTTGATGTTCAGGGATGACGAGGTTTGGCCGCCAAAATTGAACCAAAACCCGCACGCAATGCCTCGACCTTGTCCTTCAGGCAATGGCGCGGACCAATGCGGGTGGTCTTTGGCGGCTTGTAGGGTGGCCTCAAGGCCGATCTCGCTATAGGTCGGGCCGTAAGACGATTTTGTTCCCGCACGCGCACAGTTTTTCAGCCGGAATTCGAGCGGGTCAACGTCGAGTTTTTCGCACAGCTCCGTCACTGCGCTTTCAACAGCAAACGCGGCCATCGGCGCACTAGGCGCGCGATATGCTGCGAGCTTTGGACGGTTGGCGAGGACGTCAATGCCGATGGCTTTGACGTTTGGCAGATCATAACAGGCAAACGCGGCCATCGCGCCAAAATCGACAATCGAGCCGCCCCATGCGCCGCCTTGATACCGCAGGGTCGCGAGGGCGGAGACGAGGGTTCCATCTTTTTTCGCGCCAATCTTCACGTCAATCGACGATGATGCGGTTGGGCCAGATGCGCGGAAAACGTCTTCGCGGCTCATTACGATCTTGACGGGTCGCCCGGACTTTTTCGCGAGTGCCAGTGCGGTTGGCTCAATATAGACAGATGTTTTGCCGCCAAATCCGCCACCGATCTCAGAGGCCGTGACGCGCAGTTGGGAGGCGCTCATCCCCATCAAGGCCGCACAGGTATTGCGGACCATGAAGTGACCTTGCGTGCAGCACCAAATGTCGGCGACGCCGTCACCGCCCATGCTGGCAACGCAGGCATGAGGTTCGATGTAACCTTGGTGTGTCGCCTCGGTCGTGTAGCTGCGCTCAACGATCACGTCGGCGTCTGCAAAACCTGCATCGACATCGCCGTGACCAAATTCATGCGTTGCGAAGATGTTGGAGTCTTTGCCGATGCGGGCGAGCGGCGCGCCATCGGCGACCGCTGCATCAACGTCCGTGACGTGCGGCAGAACTTCGTACTCGACCTTAACCAGCGCGGCAGCGCGGCGGGCGAGGGCTTTGCTGGTCGCGGCAACAGCGGCGACGGCATGCCCGTCGTAACAAACCTCGCCATCCGCCATGCAGTGATCGAGGATGTCCGCCATATCGCCCGATTGTTCAGGAAAATCTGCGCGGGTCACAACGGCGTAAACACCGGGCAGGGCCTCCGCAGCACTGGTGTCAATACTGACAATCTTAGCATGGGCGTGATTGGCGCGAACGACCTCGCCGAAGATCATGCCGGGCTGTGTCATGTCCGCGCCGTAACGAGCGCGCCCCGTAACCTTGTCCAATCCATCAGGGCGCACCGGGCGCGTGCCGACGACTTTGAACTCACGGGTCATGTTTTCGTGTTGAGTATCGAGCGGCATATCAGGCTCCTCTCATCTCTGCGGCGGCGTCGAGGACGGCGCGGATGATCTTGTCGTAACCGGTGCAGCGGCAGAGATTTCCTGCCAGCCAATAGCGAACTTCTGTTTCGGTTGGATCCGGGTTCTCTTTCAACAGCGCCTCGGCTGCCACGAGGATTCCCGGCGTACAAATACCGCATTGCAGGGCGGCATGATCGAGGAACTTTTTCTGCAAGATATGCAGTTCCTCACCCTTGGCCATGCCTTCGATGGTGCCGATCTCGCGGCCCTGCGCTTCGGCCCCAAGGACGAGGCAAGAGCAAACGAGCCGACCATCGACCGTGACCGAGCAGGCCCCACAATCGCCAGAGCCGCATCCTTCTTTCGTGCCTGTGAGGCCGAGGCGGTCGCGCAAGACGTCCATCAGGCTTTCATCTGGTTCGCAAAGGAATTCGACAGGGTCGCCATTGACGGTGGTTGAAATTTGTAACTGGCTCATGCGGCACCTCCTGCGGCGCGGTCGTAGGCAATTTTTGCGGCGCGCTTGGCGAGAACGCCCGCGACATCCGTTCTGAATTCGATGGTGCCGCGCTTGTCAGTGATGGGTTTGCAGGCGGCTGAGCACGCGGCGGAGAGCGCATTGAGCGCGGCGTCTTCCAATTTTGTACCGATGATGGCCTTTGCGGCATCGGCCACGACTTGTACCGTGATCGCGACAGCGCCCAGCGCGACCTTTGCGTCCGAAACGACGCCGTCTTCGCCAACCGTCAGGCTGACCCCGCAGCCGACCACGGCAATATCCATCTCTGTGCGAGGGATAAAGCGCAGATACGCATCAGATGTGCGGGCAGCACGCGCAGGCAGCAGGATCGAGTCAACAACCTCTCCCTTTTGCAGCGAATTTTCCTGTACGCCGGTGGGAACATCCTCCACCGCAATATCGCGCGAACCATTGGGGCCGATAATGCGAGCCATCGCGCCCACAGCGGCCATTACCGGAACGGTATCTGCCGCCGGGGAAGAGGTGCAGAGGTTCCCCGCTAAACTCGCCCGTCCCATCACCTGAGTCGAGCCGACGAGATGTGCCGCTTCACAAACACCGGGGAACGCGGCGGTCAGCGCGTCATCTTCCAGCATCTCCGCCGCAGGGACCGCGCCGCCAATGCGAAATCCGCCGTCTTCCGGCGTAATGGCAGTCATGCCGGGGATGCGTTTGAGATCGACGATCAAGTCCGGCTGAACACGGCCTGTCTTGAGCTGAACGAGCAAATCGGTGCCGCCCGCGAGGGGGCGGGCCTCGCCGGGTTCTTGCGCCATCAAGTTTACGGCGTCTTCAACCGTCTCCGGGGCTTCAAATCGCATGGCGGTACACTTTTTCTTGTTGCGTTAATCTCAGCGTACTGCGCCATATAGAGGCCAATTGGTCAATCTCATTCTTTATGTAATCCGGGGTCTTGATGATGATTGAATGCTTCTATTCAGCCCACTCAGCCTTTGCCTATTTCGGTTCGAGCGCTCTGATGCAGATCGCAGCCGATACGGGAGCGAGGATCGTTCACCGGCCTATGGATTTGCGCGCCGTTGTCGCGGCGGCAAAGGGGGGACGGTTTGACGGGTATAGTGACGCTCATATGGCGTATTTTTTCGGCGTCGAGATTGATCGCTGGGCCGCTTACCGAGATGCGCCAGTGATGGGGCACAACCCGACTCATCATGCCAATGACCTGACACTTTCCAACTGTTTGCTGATCGCTGCAGCAGTGCAGGGTGCGCCGGTCGATCAGTTGGCTCACGAAATATTGCAGGCGCATTGGCGCGATGATGCGGATTTCGACGATGAAGCGACTCTGGCAAAGCTTTGCCATTTGGTTGGGGGTGATGCTGTCTCTCTTCTGTCTGCTGCGCGTTCGGCTGAAATCCGGGAAATCTACGAGAAGAATACGCATGAAGCGATTGAGCGTTCGGTCTTTGGAGCACCGACGTATTTTGTCGGGCGCGAGATGTTTTATGGGCAGGACCGTCTGGACTTTGTTGAACAGGCGCTACGCCGCGAGTGACGCGATTACCTCGCCGCAAGCGTCGAGGAGGTCTTCGAGCGGTTGGCTGAGGTCGAGTTTTGCCGCGAATTCATCTTCGCTCAATGATTCCAGAGTGGAAATCTGACTGTCTAAGAGGGTGGTCGGCATATAATGCCCCGCTCGTGTGGCCATCCGCTTTGCAATCAGCTCTTTAGGGCCATCGAGATGCACGAAAAAAACCGGCTCGCCTGCAGCAGTCGTCAATGCGTCGCGATAACTGCGTTTTAGGGCGGAGCACGCCCCGAAAACGCGGCCATCAATGGCGGCGGTATCGTGCAGTGCCTTGCCCAGCGCGGCCAGCCAAGGCCAGCGATCATCGTCGGTCAGCGGCGTACCGGCGCGCATTTTTTCGACATTTCCAGCGGGATGAAAATCATCACCGTCCAAAAAAGGCACGCCTTCTCGTCCGCCCATCCCCGCGCCGACACTGGATTTGCCACATCCGCAAACGCCCATGATCACGATAATGCGCGCCGCCGGTTTTGAAGGGGATGACAAGGCAGCGTTCCTTTCCGTAAGTCTGGTACTCGCTGCGGTTCTGGCATATTAGGCGTGAGAAAAGCGAGAGGGAACACATGGCTGATCAGGCCGATATTGCGATCATTGGTGTTGGAGTGATGGGGTCGAACCTCGCGCTCAACATGGCCGAGAACGGCGCAACTGTTGCGCTCTATGATTTGGACTTATCCAAAGCGCAGGCTTTGGCGGATGAGAACTTCCCCGGAAAGTTGATCCCCTGTGCGTCTTTGGAAGCGCTCGTCGAGGCCGTTCGTGCGCCGCGTCCCTTGGTGATGCTCGCCCCAGCGGGTAAGATCATCGACGATCTGATTGCCTCGCTAAACCCGCTGATTGCGAGCGGCGATATTCTGATTGATGCGGGGAACTCCAATTTTCGGGATACCCAGCGCAGAACCGCTGAGGCCGAAGGGAGAGGAGTGGCCTTCCTTGGTATTGGTGTTTCGGGCGGTGCCGAGGGTGCGCGTCATGGGCCGTCGATGATGGCGGGTGGCTCGCGCGGGGTGTGGGATCGCGTCGCGCCAGTATTCGAGAAGATTGCCGCGACATATAGCGACTCTCCTTGTGCCGCTTGGTTAGGAGCGGATGGCGCGGGCCATTTTATCAAGACGGTCCATAACGGGATCGAATACGCCCTGATGCAGATGATCGCCGAGTGCTATGGTATCATGCGCGACGGGTTTGGGATGTCCGCGCCAGAGATCGGCGCGGTCTTTTCCGATTGGAACAAGGGCGCGCTCGACTGTTATCTTGTAGATATCACAGCCAAGGCGTTGAGTGCGACGGACAAGGACACCGGCGGGCCGATGGTCGATGTCATCCTCGACCGTGCGGGGCAAAAGGGAACGGGGCTTTGGACCGCAATCGAGGCGCAGAAGGCGGGGACGCCTCTGACAACTGTTGAGGCAGCGTTAATTGGGCGCAGCCTGTCCGCGCGCCGCGACGAACGATTGGCGATGGAGAAAGTCTACGATCCCGCGCCGCAACGGATCGCGGATACTGGGCTTGATCCGAAAGTCATGCTGCGAGAGGCACTGATTGCTGGAAAGATCATCGCGTATTCTCAGGGCTTTGCGCTGATCAATGCGACGTCACACGAAAACGAATGGGACGTCAAGCTGGCCGATGTTGCCAAAGTCTGGCGCGCGGGCTGTATCATCCGCTCGCGGTTGCTGAACGAGATGGCGACGGCCCTAGAGATGGAGCGCGTCACTACGGGATCGGCCATGCCGCTATTGATGCGAGAGCCATTCGTTGGGATGCTCAAGACGGCGGACCCATCGCTGCGTGGGGCCGTCGCGACCTCGGCGGTTTATGGTCTTCCCGCTCCGGCGCTTTCGGCGGCTTTGTCTTGGTTTGATCTGGCACGAACCGGGCAATCAACCGCGAATATGATCCAAGCACAACGCGACTTTTTTGGCGCGCATGGTTTTGAGCGAACCGACCGCGAGGGCGGCGGTTATCATGGGAACTGGAGCGGGTGATTGAATTCGCATTTGCGTTCTTTTTTCTGATCCTCTCGCCGGGGCCGGGAGTCTTGTCGACCGCCGGGGTTGGATCAGCCTTCGGCTATCGCCCGGGTCTGCGCTATGTTTTGGGTTTATTTCTGGGAACGAACCTTGTTGCGCTTGGGGTGATTTCCGGGGTCGCGGCTGTCGTCGTGGCCTCGCCTTTCATCCGAACGGTTCTGCTGATTTTATCGGCGCTCTACCTTCTGTACCTTGCGGCAAAGGTGGCGTTTTC
>CAZJWF010000117.1:0-9104 GCA_964549375.1 uncultured Neomegalonema sp. | reverse complement strand
CAAATCGCACGCCAATACAAGGATCGTGTTGATCTTTCCAAAATTCCATGTGTTTCGAAGTGGTAACGATGTGTTTTCAGGCTGAGGCATTTTCCGCCTCAGCCTGTTTTGTTGCTGAAAGTTCGATTGTGTAACGACTGCTCGGATTGATGTTTTAAGTCAGTCTTCGGGATAACCGTGAGGGCCTTATGGCCAAAACAACATCCTCAGCGCGCCGGTCCCTACTATATTACAGCAACCACTTGCGCGGCCCAAAAGGATCGGCCGGGGCGCGTACATGGCATCAGGTCGCACGCATATCTGACGCCTTCGATACCACGGTCATCATTCCTGAGATCGACCCTGTCACGGCACAACCCGTGACGGACGAGACTTTTGAAGGTCTCAACTTCGATGTGGTGGATGTCCGAAGGATCAAAACCTCAAAGAATGATCGCTCGTCAGTCATGCGACGCGCCCGCTATTACCTTTCAGCGATGCGGGGGCAGCTCTCGAACGGGTTTAGGCAAAAAAACATCGATATCGTCATGTCAATGGGCTTGCCAATCACGACTCTTTTTATCGGCTGGCTCATGTCGATCTGGCATCGCGCTAAGTTCGTCATCGATGTGCGTGACCTGCCCTTTGAGACAGCGCTTGAAGTTGGTTACATCAAGGCGCGCTGGATCATCAACCTGGCGCGAATGGTCGAAGGTTTTTTACTGCGCCGCGCCGACCACATCCTGACAAACTCACCGAGGTATAAGCCTCAGCTCATCAATCGCGGTGTATCAGAAGACCGGGTGACAGTCGCCTATATCGGCTATGATAATTTTGGAGAGCCGCCAGCGGATGAAGTTTCTGATTGGCGGGCAAAGCTGCTCGATCAGTTGGACCCTGAAACCGAAATTGTCGGCGTTTACGCTGGAACGATCGGTCATGCCTTCCCGGTGGAGACAATTTTAGAAGGCGCGCGCCTGCTAAAAGAAAATCGCAAACTGGGGTTCGTGTTTCTCGGCGATGGTCAACGTCTGGACCAATTCAAAGCGTATGCCGATGAACATGATCTCAACACAGCGTTTTTGGGGCGCGTTGCAAAGCCCGATGTCGCCCGCATCTGTCGCGCCGTCGAATATTGCATCTACCCCGCAAATATCGGCACGTTTTCGGCGGCCATTCTCGGTAATAAAGTCTTCGATTATCTCGGGGCGCGCAAACCCGTCCTCTATATTGGTCGCGACAGCGCCGTTCGCGATCTTCTGCAAGAGATCGACGCTGGGCTTTACGCAGACCCAGACTCGCCGGAGACGTTCGCAGAGAACTTACAAACATTGATTACGGATGATGCGCTGCGCCAAAGGCTGGAAAGCAATGCAGCAGCCGCGATTACTGAAGGGACATATACCGCGCAAAGATCAGCCGATGTTTTGCTAGATGTCCTCGAAAAACTCAAAGTACCCCGTTGATGTCGCCAAAGAACTGAAAGATCACCCAGCGCGGGCGGTTTGCTGATCGCCAAAAGGAGATTCACTTGAAGTATTATTTTCGACTGTTCAAACATCGCGCTTTTCAAAGAGACCCTTTTGGATCTTTGATCCGGGCTACACGGCTGATGTTCAATATCGTCACGGGCCGTGGATCGACAATCCACATTCCATTTGGGAGTTCCAAATTCAAGTTCTCTTACACCCACGGTAAGCGCCACGGAGGCGGGCGCGGCATATTCGTTGCGCGTCAGTATATCGAAGACCTGATGGAATACGGGGATCAGTTCATTTCGCGCGGTGATGTCGCTTTTGATGGCGGTGCGAACCAAGGCATCTACACGACGGCATTTGCCAATTATGTCGGCGCGACGGGCAAAGTGATTTCCATTGAACCGATGAAGTATGCCGTGGATCTGATCCAAAAAAATTGTGAGCTCAATGGGCTCGATAACGTCGAAATCGCCAATGCGGGGCTTTCGGATGAAATCGGGACCGCGCGCCTCGATCTTTCCGAAGGCGTCGGGTCGGCGTCAATCACGAACGATTATGGCGGCGAGGACGTGATCGAGATCGAGACGACAACAATTGATACTCTCGTTGAACAGTTTAACCTCGACCGCGTTGACTTTATCAAGCTCGATATCGAGGGCGCAGAGCTTAAAGCGCTCTATGGTGCCAAAAACACAATCGAAAAGTTCAACCCGCGCTTTTGCCTTGAAGTCACATCAGACACGGGCGTCGAAGCCCACGAGCATCTCATCAACCTCGGTTATGCTGGTTATGTGTTTGTCGAGGGTCAACTTGAACAGGTCGGACAGCTCAATCTGCCTTACCCAAATATTTTCTACATGCGCGGGTAAACATGAAGCCGTTCAGGGCAAAGGCATCAAGCACATAAAAGCCATCGACCGCGCATCGAGGGCGGCTGGTGCGTGAGCCGCAAAAGTGAAAGGAATGACCGATGAACCGTTCCAAGCTCTCGGATGTTGCCTTGATCACTTATTCTGCTGCTGATAGCTTGCTGATGTTGGGTCTTTCACTGGCGAAAGATCCGGCTTCGAAAAGCCGGAACGATGCTCGTGATGAATAGCGCCACTAAGGAAGCCCCCCTCCCGAAAGGCAAAAACACCCTGCGCCATGATTGGCTTTGGAGTTTTGGCGCCGATATGCTCGCTAGGCTCGGGGCCATCGTTGTTATCCTATATTACTTCACATTCCTCGGCCGTGAAGCTGCCGGTGTGATCATCGTGTCGTACTCATACGTGATCATGTGCTGGCTGTTGGTCGATCTCGGTTTGGGAGCATACGGTGCGCGTCAAGTCGCGCTGGAGGGCGCGGATGTCCGACGGATGCAAGAGGAAATAACATCCGTAAGATTAATGCTCAGTTTGGTGGCCTCTGCCCTTGCCGCTGTTCTTGTCACCGTCATGGCTGATGCATCTCTTTCAATCGCGCTCGGCTTTGCCGTCTTCCTTATTTTTAGAGGCTTGTCACTCGATTGGTTTTTCAAGGGGCTTGCACGGTTCAAATTGTTGGCAGGCGTCAACATCTCCGCAGCCATTGCTCAGATGATGGTCATTCCCTTTATCAACGACGATAATTGGCCTCAGCTCGCAGCGGTACCCTTTGCTGTGTGGGCTATTGTGCTTGCAGCGGTGGGTTGGTTTGCGACCGGCGGCTCAGCCATAAAGATGCTGGCGAGCACCACCATTCGGAATTTACGGCACCTAAAGCAGTCACTGGGTTTCTCGTTGGCAAACGGTGTCTCGACAATCTTCCAACAACTGCCGATAGTCAGCTTGTCGTTTGTCTTCGCGCCCGCGCAAATTGTCGGTTTTGGTCTGATGCATCGAATCTGTATGGCATCTATGATACTATTCTACGCCTTCGGATCAGCGATCTATCCTCGGTTAATTTCGGGAGTGCAAAAATCTATGAAGGGCGCTCAAGAAATGACGGTCCAGGCGACCGCGATCATTGGGTTGCTGGCTCTTGTACCCGCGGCCGGCATCGCCGGTGGCTTTGCAATTCCGATTTTGCGGGAAACCTACTTCGCTAACCTCAGCTGGATCGCTTGCTTGGCGCTTATTTCGTTTCTCGTAATACGCAGCATGACCGTTGCCCCCATGCGCTTACTTTTTGCAGCAAACGAGCAAAAAAGAGCTGTAATAGCTTCCCTAATTTCAATATTTTTCTATATTTCATCAATTATCATTCTATATGCTTCTAACTCAGTAAGCATAAGTACCATCAGTGTATTTTTTGCCATATCTGAATTTATATCGCTAATTTACCTATGCACCATTTGCAGGAAAATTTTCTGATATGAAAATTCTAATTTATATAATGTTGATATCAGGAATATCGCCACTCCACTCTATTTTACCTGGATTTGAGCACTTTCCATACGGCTTACTCATTATATTTCTCTGTATCAGAGTTAATATATATGCGCTACTGACACTTCTGTTAATGATTGGGTTTTACCTCGCTTCAGTATATCATTATTATGGGAATAGTTCCTTTGATTTAAGAGTGACTTTGGGTATTGTGCAGATGATTAATTTCATTTCACCCCTTTTCTTTTTTAGAGGCAATGAACAGCTTATAGCACGCGCTGCAAATCATGTCTTTTGGGCCTATATTATCGTCGGATTGATGCAAATGGCTCATTTGCTCGTCCTGTTTGAATCTTTTATACAATTTTTTATTGCCCGATTTCATGGCGGCCCTATCGGCGGTTATCGCGGTGTCACAATGTTGGAAACCGAACCTGCGCGCGCCGCATTTCAGCTATTTATGCTCTACGTCATTTCTACGACTCTAAATCGTAGATATTTCCACCAGAAAACCGCCGCGCTGATACTGAGCCTTTTTGTTTTGAATGGATCGACGACGGGCATTTTTATCGCGGTGGTTTATTTTGGGTGTCTATTCGTTCCAAGAATATCCCTGTTCAGACTTGCTGCTGTCGGGGGCGCAATCTTTTCTGTCATCTTCTTTTTCGGCATCACGAACCCCAAAGTCGCGCTCTTGATTGATTTTTATCGAACGGGGGGAGTTCAGGGGATTTACACTGCTCTATCCGCAGTCAGTGGCGGACGCTTTCTCGCCACCGTCGAAACAATTCTGAACATCCTCAGATGGCCCCTGGGCTATGGCGCAAATCCCAGCTTCCTACTCAGCGAGAAAATTGAGCTCGCCTCTCAAGTCAAAGGATACAATACGCGGGTAAGTGCACGGCCAGTATCGGCGATCCTCAATTTCCTATATTATTTCGGATTTTTCATGCTTATCCCTGTGTGGCGCGCCATCCGAAGTAATGTTGGGAGTGGGCCTTTTGGAATGCAGGCGGTTGCTTTGATCATTATCGGGATCATTTACACTCCGCCCGGCAGCGAAGCGTGGATGATTGCGTTTTGCATGGTTCTTTTCCAGCAGGCCAGAACCTCCGAGCGCGATGCCTTAGAAACGCCATTTCAGACTGGAAAGTCTTACAAACACGTTCCAAGTGGTGGGTTACAATGAAGTATGTTTTGACGTTTCTGTCCGTTGCCATAGGGCTGATGTTTTCCGCTGGCACGGGTAACGCAGCGACATCCTCTCTCAAAGAGCCGATTGTCCTCATGTGGCAAGTGCCCTGGAACACAACCGAGGGAGATTTAGCCTATCTGGCTAGTCAAGGCATCACGCACACGCAATCTTTCGCTCATGGCGGCCGTCCAGATGAAGATGTGCTGGAACATCTTGAGGCGCTCAAACGTCATGGCCTGAAAGCTTTCGTCTATTTGGGAAAATTACGTCAAACGCCGAACGGATGCCGGTATCCAGCGCGCACCGTTGATCGCATTCTAAAGATGAAAGACAATCCGACAATTGCCGCTTGGCATACGGTGGATGAACCAGCAAACCACGACATCAGCAAAGAATGCCAGCGTGATCTCTATGAACAGGTGAAGGCGCTCGACCCCGACCGTCCAATTATGGTCAGCACGAATAACAATCGGCGTTTTAAATACAGCGAGTTCTTTACTGAAGACGCCTTCGATATTCTCGATATCCACTACTACGTGAATCCGCACATTGCTCGCGGGCAACAGAATCTGATCAACTTTTTCAAGGAATTCCGAACACGGGATTACCCCGTAATCATCACGTTCCGCGCCTTTGAATCTCCTCACCGGCCCAATCGAAAGAAAATGGTGCCCGGCAGTTTTGGCGACCAGTATAATTTCTTTATTGCGGATGCCGGAGTTACCCGAAACTTTGGATTCTACGGCTGGAAGCTATCACCGAATGTGGGGATCAAACGCTTGCCGAATTTGCAACGTGATTTTGAATCACTGATGGGGTGGTGGCGGAGCGTCAATCCCGTCTACATTCCGCATCACCAGTAACAGAAGCGGCGATTATCACCGCAGAAACGATTTTTTTCTCGCAAGGTCTTTTTCGATGGGTCGGCTCCGTTCGCCTAGAAATGGCGCCGAACATCGCTTCGAACCGAGTTGACATGTATGGTACTGAATTCATTGCAGCGACAAACCGCTGATCATGGCCCAAAATGACGACACTGGATCAGTCCATTAAACGTATCTTCGACGTGGTCGTGTCGGCAATTTCCCTGACGGCGCTTGCGCCCGTTATCTTGATTGCATGGGTGATGGCGCGCCGCGATACCGGCAGCTCTGGCATGTTTCGCCAAGAGCGTGTTGGCAAAGACGGGAAGGTGTTTGTCGTCAACAAAATCCGAACCATGCGCGCCAATCAGGGATCGACAATCACAGCACGGGATGACGCCAGAATTACGCCGCTCGGCGCAAAGTTGCGGCGTTACAAGATCGACGAGTTGCCGCAGCTCTGGAACATCTTGAAGGGTGAAATGAGCCTCGTCGGCCCCCGCCCGGACGTCCCCGGTTACATGGACAAGCTGACCGGAGAGGAACGCAAGATTATCTTTAACATGCGTCCCGGCATCACTGGGCCTGCCACGTTGAAATATCGGGATGAAGAGGCTTTGCTCGCCGCCGCCGACGATCCGCAGACTTACAATGATACCATTATTTGGCCGGACAAGGTTCGAATAAACTGCGAGTATTGGAACGATTATAGCTTCTGGCGCGACCTGCGCTATCTTTTCGCAACAGTTCATCTCGCAGAGCATAACGTGACATGACAGCCGATGATTTTCGATTCACACCAGTCGTGATCCTCGGCGCGGGCCGCTCTGGGACAAATATGCTGCGCGATGCGCTGACCAAGCTTGAACAATTCGAAACCTGGCCATGCGACGAGATCAACCCGATCTGGCGGCATAGAAATATTGGCCTACCGAATGACGAAATCCCTGCCGAACGAGCCGCGAGGTCAAAGGCTTTCATTCGCAAAGCATTCAATCGGATCTGGCGCGAGACGGGACAGCCCGATTTCGTTGTCGAAAAAACCTGTGCAAATACGCTGCGCGTCCCCTTTGTCGATGAGGTTCTGCCAGAGGCGAAATACATCCACATCATCCGCGACGGGGTTGATGTTGTTGCGTCGGCACAGAAACGCTGGAAAGGCGAGCTCGAATTACCGAGTCTTCCGTATTATTGGGCGAAGATAAAATACACGTCGATCACCGATTTACCGGCATATGGATATTCCTTTGCCAAAAATCGTCTTGCTATGATGCGATCCGCCGACAATCGAATGGAAATCTGGGGTCCACGTTTTGCGGGAATGGATGCGATGCAAGATCAGTCACTCGACACGGTCTGTGCCCATCAGTGGGTCGAATGTGTTACCCAAGCAAGCACTGCGCTCGCAAATTTCTCGGCTGAGCGGCATATCACCATCAAGTACGAGGCAATGACGCAAAACCCCGCCGAAACGTTACGAACCATTGTCAAATTTCTCGATCATCCTGTCAGCGATGGGGCGATTGAAAAAGCCGTGGAATCGGTCTCGCAACGGTCGGTCGGGAAAGGACGCAAAGCGCTGACTGGCGATACCGAGGGATTGATCGACATCATGCGCCCCACCCTGCAACATCACGGCTACGAAGGATAATCCGATTCGCATCTGGCTCTCTCGCCCGCATATGAGCGGCATCGAACGCAAACTTGTCGAAGACGTTTTCGACAGCAATTTCATTGCACCCGTTGGCCCCATGCTCACCCGTTTCGAGCAAGATTTCGCCACTTACCTTGGCGAAGGGGTCCATTGCTGCGCCGTCGCGAGCGGTTCAGCGGCGCTGCATCTGGCATTGCGAATATTGGGCGTGGAACGGGACGATCAGGTGTGGACGACCTCCATGACTTTTGCGGGCGGTGCGTTTCCGATTTTGTACGAGAATGCGACGCCTGTATTTTTTGATATATCCCCGGAAAGCTGGACCTTCTGTCCTGATCTTCTTGACGAGGCCCTGAAGAAAGCCAACGCCGAAAACCGTTTGCCCAAGGCCGTGGTGCCAACAGATCTTTATGGGCAAAGCATCGATCTTGATCGTTTTGAAAGTGCCTGCTCGCAATATGGCGTCAAGCTGATCGTCGATTCGGCTGAAAGTGTTGGCGCTCGCTATCGGGACCGGCAGGCGGGAACAGGGGGCGACGCCGCCATCTTATCTTTCAATGGCAATAAGATTATCACGACATCCGGCGGGGGGTTGTTGGTATCACGCGACCCCGCACTCATCAAGCAAGCGCACTTTCTTTCAACGCAGGCACGCGAGCCGGAACCCCACTATCAACACGTGACCTACGGCTATAATTATCGCCTTTCCAATGTCTCGGCGGCAATTGGCGTGGGCCAGTTACAGGTTCTTGACGATCGCGTCAGCCGTCGGCGGCAGATCGGCGAACGGTATCGAACGGCATTTGAAACGCTAGCCGGTATCGCCTTTATGCCGGAACCCGAGTGGTCTTATTCCAGCCGGTGGCTGACATGTATCACTGTTGACCCAGAACTGGCGGGTACGGATCGCGAGAAAATCCGCTTGGCATTGCTAGAGCGAGAGATCGAGGCACGGCCTCTGTGGAAACCTATGCATATGCAGCCCCTCTTTGCCGGAAGTGAGTATATCGGAAGACAGCTGGACGAATCTCTTTTTGCCCACGGGCTTTGCCTGCCTTCGGGTAGCGATATGACAGATACCGAACAGGATGAAGTCATCGAAATGATCTGTGGGCTTGTGAACGCGAAGAAGTGAGTTTCAAAGCCGCGCGTCATCAGGCGCGCGCGGCGAACGCGTTACCCAAAGATCTAGTCGTTACGCCGCATATCCGTATTCGTCCAAATCGCCGTACTCATCGTCTTCCGCATCTTCCGCAAGATCTGATTCAAGATCCGTCGCCTCGCGGTGCGCCATGCGGAAGCGTTCTCTCATCGCATGGCTGTGCAGTTCAGCCCCTTCATCGTTTTCGAGAGCATGGCGCTGTGCATTTGCCTCAGCACGCGACCATGCAAGCCGGGCATATAACGCCGATGCGCGGAGCGCCGCGCGTTCGCCCTTGATAAATTGCTGCTGATCGTCGCTATTGTAATACATATCGCTGACTCCAGTTGCTCAGATGTTCCATTCATAATTCAAGAACATGAGCGGAACAAGCAAAAAGCGGAACTTTGTGCGAACTTTTCGTGTGAAACAGGATGTCAAAAGCG
>CAZJWF010000116.1:0-9251 GCA_964549375.1 uncultured Neomegalonema sp. | reverse complement strand
ACCCATGATCCGAGCTTTCCGATCGGTACAGGTTGCCATCCTTGATGTTGGTTTGGGTATAGCCACGTTCCGCTGAGTGAGCCGATATTCTCCGCCGCATAGACGAGCAAGCCCACGAATAGAAACAGCATGAGAACTGGGACTTTCCCGTAGGCTGGAAAAATGACCCAGCAGCGCCAATACAAAATCAAGGTGATAACCATCAGTATATACCGCGCATCATACCAAAAGTGATGCGTGTAAAAGTTCATATAGATGGCCACTGCCAACAGCCCTGCGATCCACTCGAGCGGTGCACCCTCCAGGCGCATGTCTGTCAACTTCCATCCTCGCGCAATATAACTTCCAACTGCCGAGTACATAAAACCGGTAAAAAGAGGCACGCCTCCGATTTTGAAAAGAGACGGCTCCGGATAAACCCATGATCCAATCGAGGTTTTGAAGATTTCCATGATCACACCGACGATGTGAAACACGAAAATCACGCGTGCCTCAGCCCAGGTTTCGCGTCCTGTCACTAACAGCCAAGCCTGTATGAAAAGCACGGCGATGAAGAGGAAGTCATATCGATAGATCGTCCATTCATTTCGCCAAAGTGTGGTTGAGATCATGATCAATCCGAGAATGAAGATCCCAAAAACTGCGGCCGAAAACTGTAGCTTTGCAAAATCAACGAGGCGCTTTAGCACGTCAACGTCCTTCGAATGATGCCTTGCGTTTTTGCAGAAACGCGCTCGCGCCTTCGGCGAAATCACGGGTTGCCGCTGCTTCGGCTTGGCTGCGGGCTTCCAGTGCGAGCTGCTCGACCAAATCCGTCTGCATCCCCGCGCGCATGGAACGCTTGGTCAACTCGAAAGAACGGGTTGGGCCATTAGCGAAACCTGAGGCTATTGCTTGGGCCTCGGATTGTAGTTCTCCGTCTTCTATCATTTTCCAAACCAGACCCCATTCGGCGGCTTTTTGTCCATCGACTGGTTCAGTTGTCATTGCCATACCCATCGCGCGTGGTAGGCCAATTAACCGAGGCAGGAAGTAAGTTGAAGCGACATCCGGCGTCAGGCCGATGCGTGCGAAAGCGATCACAAATTGCGCCGAGCGTCCTGCCAAAACGATATCGGCGAGGAGGGCGAGGCTTGCACCCGCGCCCGCAGCGACACCGTTGACGGCGCAAATAACTGGTAACGGACAATCGAGAATTGAATGCAGCATCGGCTCATATTCTTCGCGCAAGGTTCGTTCGACATCGGGCAGCCCGCCGCCATGCTCGCCCAGATCTTGCCCGGAACAAAAACTGCGTCCCTCGCCCGTCATCAAGATCGCTCGCGCGCCTTCTTTTGGGGTGCGTTCGAAAGCATGGCGTAATTCTTGACGCATGGACTTGTTGAGAGAATTCAACGAGTCGGGTCGATCCAACGTAATTGTGGCAACAGCATCGGTCAGATCGTAACGGATTGTCTCATACGCAGTCATAAGCGGCCTCCTGTTTGGCTCCCCGCATATCAGAGGCTACGCGCGGTGCAAGGTTCCGATAGGTCAGGCGTCTAGCGACGTTGCCAGAGCAAGGCCGAGGCGCTCGATTATTTCTTGTATTTGACGGTCTTCAATGATGAACGGCGGTGCGAGTAGCACGTGATCGCCATGCTTTCCATCCAGCGTGCCACCCATTGGATAACAGATCAGACCAGCGCCAAACGCAGCGGATTTGAAACGTTTGTTGATGCCTCGCACCGGATCGAATGGCTTTTTGCTTTCTCGATCCTCAACGATTTCAAGGCCCAGAAATAGGCCGCGTCCGCGAATATTGCCGATATGCGGATGTTGACGAAAAGCTTCCTCTAGCGCTGCGCGGAGGCGATCACCTACATCGTTGACACGTGGCACCAGCTCGTCCTGCTCAATGCACCGCATTACCGCGAGTGCTCCAGCGCAGGCGGCGGGATGGCCCAGATAGGTATGGCCATGCTGGAAAAAGCCCGAACCATTCTTAATTGCTTCGTAAATCTCCGCCGAGCACAGCATCGCGCCAATTGGTTGGTATCCGGCGCCCAATCCTTTGGCGATGCATAGGATGTCTGGCGAGATGCCATCGTGCTCACAGGCGAACAGAGATCCGGTCCGGCCCATGCCGCACATCACTTCGTCTAGGATAAGTAAAACGTCGTAGCGGTCACAAATTTCGCGAATGCGTTGGAAGTACCCGTCAACGGCGGGCACCGCTCCCAGCGTCGCGCCGACCACAGGTTCAGCGATAAAGGCCATCACCGTGTCAGGGCCAAGGCGTTGGATTTCAGCCTCCAGCTCATTGGCCATGCGCAGGCCGTATTTTTCAGACGCCTCACCCTCCAAGCGGCCCCGATATTCGTAGCAAGGCGAAATGTGAGAGGTCTCGATCATTAACGGCGCAAAGGGTTCTCGCCGCCACGCATTCCCACCCGCTGCCAGCGCTCCCAAGGTATTGCCGTGGTAGCTTTGCTTTCGGGAAATAAGACGGTGGCGCGCAGGCTGACCTCGTTCGATTTGAACTTGCCGGGCCAGCTTAATTGCGGCTTCGACGGCTTCTGACCCACCGGAGACAAAGTAACAGCGGCTCAGGCCCTCCGGGGCACGTTCAATTAGATGCTCTGCGAGTGCTTCCGCCGGTTCAGAGGTGAAAAACCCCGTATGGGCGAACGCAACTTGGTCGAGTTGTGCTTTGATCGCGTCGATTACCGTTTTGTTGCCATGACCGAGGCAAGAGACAGCGGCTCCACTCGATCCGTCAAGGTATCGCTTTCCGGTTGAATCGATCAGGTAGCATCCCTCACCCCCGACAGCGACGGGGAGGGATGATTTTGTGTGGCGTGGAAAGGTATGTGACATTCACGTACCTAGGCACACTCTCATGCGGCTGTCACGCCTATCATTCCTCGACCGTCGAGAGCTATGTTATCGTAGCGCGAGGCTATCGTCCCGTAGTTGGTTCGGGCGAACACCGCGCAACAAGACGCTCGCGTTCGGCCCTAACGGGATCAAGGTGCTGGAGCCACGTGCCTGCGCTCGGCGCAACAACGTTCGTGGATCACCGAGTTGTGGTGGCAATGCCAGCCTGTCAAGACCTGGGCGAAAATCGAAGATTTCAGCAACGCCCAGTGGAGCTGCGCCACCAGTCGCCTTGCGGCCAAGGAAGAATACGTCGGCACCGGGGCCACCCGCCGCGTAGGTCTGCCCACCTTCAATGACAATACGGTCGTTTCCGCGTCCACCTGCGAGATAGTTGATACCTGAACCGCCAGCGATCAAATCGTTGCCATCGAAGCCAGCCAGAATGTCATTTCCGCCTTCACCCAGCAACGTATCCTCACCCGGAGACCCGGCGATTAACTCGTTGTCACCCGAACCCGATGCTTGTCCACTCGCAATTCGGTGGTTGGCGAGCGGCAATGTCGTGCCATCGGGAAATACTGGAACAATGCCCCATTTGGGGTGCTTGTCGAAACCATCTTGGCTCGACTGCATAGGAAATGACCCGTGGACCAGACGAGCATAGGCTTCGGCGATCAATGGATCACGGAATCCGCCAACCAATGAGGCATATCCCGCTCGGGCTTGCGCCGCGAAATCCCACGCTCTATCGCCGTGACCGTTTTGCAAAGTTGGGTTTTGCTCGAAGTGTCCTTCAGTAAGGTTTGCTTGGCCAATCTCTCTCCAGGTACGGAAAGGCGCATCGGTCTGAACATCGCCATGGATCATCGCGTAATGCGTTGCCCAAAGTGGATTAAAGTCTGATCGCAGGAACCGGCTCAACTGGTACTTACGGGTGTAGTTATACACTTGGTTTGCTTCCGCAAACCCCATACGGGCAAGCTGAGCTAATGATTGAGAGAAAAAGTCCTGCTGCCAGTTTCCGATATGGCCCTTCGGATATGGACCCTCAATCCAGCCTGAGGTTTCGTAGCTGCTCGGTCCTCCCAAGTCATCACGCTCGGTGTATGCTTTCGGGTACCATGCGAGGCGTTGGCGCAGTTTGGAGACAAGATAGTTTTTCTCGGGATGATCGTCAGGTGTAATGAACGCAGCATAACCGTGCGTCCGGTTTACCCAAGCCTGACCGCGCACCTCGTCATTTGTTAGGTTCCCCGCCGCCCCATCGCGATACCCTGGGTTTGCATCATAGCTGAACAATCCGAATGCAACTTGTGCGACCAATTCGTCAAGGAAACGCCTGTCTCCCGAAATTAGGTAGGGTACATATGCCATTTCTGGTTGGTGTGCGTTGTCGAGATTCCAACCGTCAACATCCGTGACCATTGAGCCATGACCATTCGCACCCTCATTCGCACGAGCGTCGAGCCAATAGCGCGGATGGTTTTCAAGTACTGGTGCTCGGGTCGTTTTGGGGTCGCGGATATGCCAAGGAATTGCGCCCGCCGCTTCAGCAGTTTGCATCATTGCATATCGAGTGCTCGGAGATTGAGACCGTAACCAAGCCAGTGTCCAATCTGGAACCATGCCGAGGTCGGCACGGCCTCCACTGGTGGGCATGGCTTTCGTAATCAGGGCGTTGCCCATCGGGCCGGTATCTGTTTCGGCAATCTTGTCGAGGGTACTAAAAAATCCGCGGTTGATATCCAGCTCAGGGTCCCAAGCGGGTACCGCACCAGCTGCAATCAAATAGGGATAGTCGAAGACGACATGCGCTTTTGATGGCTCAGCACCCGCCCAGACGATTTCTCTCCAATTTGAAAAACGGCGATGCACAAGCTTTCGCGTCGCCATTGTACGGCCACTCATTTTGATCGCGTAAGTGTAGGGGATATCATTGCCAGCGGTCGCGAACATATCATCGTTATGAACAGAAACAGAGGTTCGCACGGAACCGTCTGATAATGCACGGATGTCGAAGATCGCCGTCAGCTGTTGGTTGATCTTGCGTTTAACGCGGATTTCCGTTGCATGCGGTCCTGACAGCCAAGGTTTCTCACCTCGCGTAAAGGCCGCGTTCAGCAGATCGCCTGCATTGACGGAAAGGTTCTGGCCACTCAGAGTAATGTCGAGCGTCAGGTTATAGCCCCGTGACAGGATCGATCGCATTTGAAGCGGATTACCTGCGCTGGCAGTTCCCGACCGTAAACTAATTTGGGCCTCGGAAGTATCTGGGTTCACGATGTTGAGTACAGCATGGCGCACCGAGCCATCCGGGTAGCGCGCCTTGATGTCTGTCTGCATCAAAATGGCACGACCGTTCCATTCTGCAACAAGATCTTTGCCTCGTGGCCAATCGCCTTGACGAAAGACCTGGCCAAAGGTCGTCACTCGTCCGGCTTGCCCTGACAAACCTTCCAAAAGGATGCCAACAACTGCGTTTTGCCCATCTGGGCGCACGACTGTTGGAGCTTCGACGTTTGGTGCTAAACGTTGTAATAACGCGCCATCAGCCATTGCAGAAGTGGCGAAGAGGCAGGAAAAAACGGCGGTAAGCGCAAGGCGTTTCATGGTTGTTTTCCGTATCTAGGTACGTGGGCGTGCACGGTCTCGCAAACTCAGCGCCATTTTTGGATCCTTGACGCCGTTTCTTTCAGTATACGATCAAGTTTCAGATCGATGGCCACTACTCTGCCGCTACCTGCATTGGTGACGGTTCGGCTTTGTAAGCCGTGCAGTAAACACCGAATGCAAGACGGTGCGCGGACTTTTTGTGTTTCATCCACCTATCGAGCCACGCGAAGGGTTTGCCGATCAATGTGGCAAGAAAGAATGCCCCGTTCGATGCAATACGTGCGGGTAAGCTCTTACCTTCAAACAGCATTGCGGCGTAGTAGGCGTTAAGTGTCGCGATTGCGACGCCGGGACCGATGTGAAAACCACTGTCAAAGCGATCAAATCCGTGCTGCTCTAACAACCTCGCTAGTCCTTGAGCGGTGTAACGTCTGCTATCGATCGGATCATCGTGGTATTGTTGCATGAATGGGATTTCGACGTGGATACGACCACCGGGTTTTAATACTCTAAAGGCTTCGACCAAAAATGCATCGTCGTCTTTGAGGTGTTCTAGCAATCCCGTCGCAATGATAAGGTCGGCGTGATTGTCGTCGAAGGGCGTGTCGCACACATTTGACACAACGTCCGTATCGCTACCTTCGGCGAAATCAACCGTGATCGCATGTTTTGCGACGCGGCGGCCTCCCGCTCCCATATCAAGGATTATGGTCCCTGCGGGGTACTGCGCGACCAGTTGCTCGACTTGCGGGTTACATTGCCACGTCAGGCGCGGCATAAACCGAGGTAGTCCGCTTCCGTATCCCATAAAATAGTACCTATAATAAGGATCAGAGTAAATTTCGATCGTAGCTCGTGGAAGTTAAAGAACTGCATCCAACTACAAATTCACGCTTTATGTTCGATGGATAGGTAGCCGTATTTTACTCTGGGATTGTGGCACGACAATCGCTGCCTGACGTAAGATATTGATGCGTGAAACCGTCTATCGGATGCAGCGATACTTATCGCACGGCAACTGACGACAAAGTTTGGCAAAAAATATGGCCATGCCGAAATTCGTCCTCCGCCGCAGAACTCCGCGACGGTTAATATAACCGTAACCGTAACTGCCCGGAAACCGCCCAAACCCTTCAGAAAACCTCAACTTGCAGGCACTAGGTTTGCATTGGGTTCAGCTGATCGCGTGAAAAACGTACGGCTGAGAGGAAAGCGAGTTCATGATGCAGATGTTTGGCCATTCCGTCCGGCGTTCAGTCTTGATTCTTGGTGCCATTGAGGCACTGATGGTCTACGCTGCGATTTTCTTGATTGCGACACTCGTTGTTCAATCGCCGCAGGGACCATCGGGACTGACATCGGCGGCAACCTTGCCCGCGATCCTGACAGTTGTGTTTATGATTGCGCTGGGTGTTTACGAACCAGATGCGCGTGCTGACCTAGCAACGATGACAGAGCGGTTGAGTTTGGCGTGTGTTGTCGGTGCCGGACTTGGATTTGGTATTACCTATCTGCTGGGGCAGATTTGGGTTTCGCCACTTTACGCTGTGGCCTGTGCTTCTTTGTCTTATGGTGCCGTGATTACGGCACGATTTGCTTTCAGCCGCATCCTTCGTGCCCAGCCGTTCCAGCGCCGGATTCTCGTTATCGGCGAGGGCGAGGCAGTTGAAGAAGTCGTGGCAATTACGACGCGTACGGGCTGTGATGCGATGGTGAATGGTGTGATGCCAGTGGCCGAGGCAGCGAAGAGGGGGACTTTAATTGAACGTGCCCGCGCACTGGATGCGGCTGAGATTGTTGTTGCCGATAGAAAAGCGCCATTGCCGCACTCCGGCTTGCTTGACTGCAAACAAGAAGGTATGCGCATTTTTGACAGCCTTGATTTTGGTGAAAATGAAACCGGGATGGTTAACCTCGAAAACCTTTACCCAGCACGGTTTATCTTCTCTCGCACAGCGGGTTACTCGCGTTGGTCCCGCGATGCGAAGCGCCTGATGGACATTATCGTCAGCGGATTTGCATTACTGCTGCTGTCACCCATTTTGTTGCTCACAGCGCTGGCAATCAAGCTCGATAGTGAAGGCCCAGTATTGTATTCGCAAAGCCGTGTCGGATTGATGGGTGAGCCGTACAAGATCTATAAATTTCGTTCAATGCGGACTGATGCCGAGGCCAATGGCATTGCAGTTTGGGCTGGGGAAAATGACCCGCGCATCACCCGTGTCGGCAAATTTGTTCGGGCAACGCGCCTAGACGAGCTTCCACAAATTTGGAACATCCTGAAGGGTGAAATGAGCCTGGTTGGCCCGCGCCCCGAACGACCACTCTTTGTCGCCAAGTTGGCCGAAGCCCTGCCTTACTATCATGAGCGCCATCGCGTTAAACCCGGTCTGACGGGTTGGGCGCAGATCAATTATCGCTATGGTGCGAGCCAAGATGATAGCCGCATGAAATTACGATATGACCTCTATTATGCCAAGAACTTCAGCGTATTTCTTGACATCATCATCCTGATGAAAACGATCCGGGTCGTTCTATGGCCCGATGGCGTGAGATAGAACTCGTCAGTCTTCGGTGGCTTGCGCGCGTGACTTGCCCGAGACTTCGGCGGCCAATGCCGCGCCCATAAACGGATCGAGGTTTCCATCCAAAACGCCCTGAGTGTCTGAAGTTTCCTCGCCGGTCCGCAAATCTTTCACCATCTGATACGGCTGCAAAACGTAACTGCGAATTTGATGACCCCAGCCGATGTCAGATTGTTCCGCACGATGTTCGCTCGCGGCTTCTTCGCGCTTTTGCATTTCCAGATCATAGAGGCGTGAGCGCAACATCGTCATACAATTCGCCCGGTTCTGGTGCTGGGACTTTTCCGAAGACGTCACGACAATTCCGGACGGAATATGCGTGATCCGCACAGCGGAATCCGTCGTGTTGACGTGCTGACCCCCCGCACCAGACGAACGGTACGTGTCAATCCGTATGTCTTTATCCTGAATGTCGATCTCGACTGTATCATCAATCACGGGCGAGACCTGCACAGATGAAAACGATGTGTGCCGCCGCGCCTGCGAGTCGAAAGGCGAAATTCGAACCAGACGATGCACGCCCGATTCCGCTTTTAACCAACCAAAAGCATTCGCGCCCTTGATCTGATACGTTACTGATTTGATGCCTGCTTCTTCGCCAGCGGAATATTCCAACGTTTCGACCTTGTAACCGCGCTTTTCGGCCCAGCGCGTATACATCCGCGCCAGCATCGAGGCCCAGTCGCACGACTCTGTTCCTCCGGCCCCGGAGTTGACTTCGATAAAAGCATCTGTGCCGTCCATTTCTCCAGACAGCAACGCTTCTAGCTCTGCCTTGTCCGCTTTATCTTTCAACTGCGCCAGAGCAGCTTCAGCCTCAGCGATGACTTCGTCGTCTTCTTCCATCTCACCAAGTTCGATCATCTCAGTTTGATCAGTCATTTCGGACTCAATGGCCTGATATGCATCCATTGAGTCCGACAGTTTTTGCCGCTCGCGCATAACTTTTTGCGCATTATCCGGATCGTTCCACAGCTCAGGGTCTTCAGCCCGCGCATCGAATTCTTCCATCCGGGCCTCTGCCGTGTCCCAATCGAGACGGCGTCGCAGTAGGGCCAGCGATTCCTGTATGGCGGTAACGAGGGCTTGCGTCTCGGCGCGCATGAATGCGGCTCCGTTTGGCTAAGAAAAATCAGAAGAACCGATGTAACGGGGACAGGGGCACGAGTAAAGGCCAAGGCGGGAGCACTA
>CAZJWF010000115.1:0-9395 GCA_964549375.1 uncultured Neomegalonema sp. | reverse complement strand
GCACCGCCGGACGGAGCGTGGCGCAGTCTGGTAGCGCACCTGGTTTGGGACCAGGGGGTCGTAGGTTCGAATCCTACCGCTCCGACCAGTTCAAATAAATTGTGTCGATCCGCGCTTGATCAAAGTTGAGTCGAGTTGTTTCCTTTTTTCTGAGGGCGGCAGGCCGGACAGGCTCATCTCCAAAATTGTATCTGCCGCGGCGCGGCCAATCTGTTGGGCGGGCAGCCGGAGGGTGGTCAAACCCGGCTCCATGTGTGCGGACCCGCGAAAATCGCCGATACCGATAATCGAGAGCTGGTCCGGGATGCGAATGCCAAGTGCCTGAGATGCATAGACCACGCCTTGCGCGATGATATCGTTGCCGCAAACTACTGCGGTTGGGGGACTTTCGCCGAGTAGGGTTTTGGCAACGGCCTTGGCCCCACCGATGTCATACGGCGCGACGAAATTGCGATGCTGGGCGATCTCAAGGCCGTGGTTCTTCATCGCGTCGCGCGCCCCCTCTAAACGATCACGCGCCCTGTCATTTGACGGCGTTTCCGGGAATAAGAAGGCAATGTCGCGATGGCCGAGGCCGAGCAGGTGTTGCGTCACGGCCTCTCCTGCCAAGCGATTGTCGGTGCCCACGCAGGGCAGGGCCGAATTATCCCGGAAATTCCATGCCGAAATCGCGGGAACGCCCCGCTGAGCCAGCATTTCCAGCGGAATAGGATCATGATCGAATCCGATCAGCACAACGCCGTCGATTCGACGTTCCAGCAAAGACCGGACAATCGCGACCTCTAGCGGCAAGTCATAGCCATGCGACGCAATCAGCATTGTTCGTTCGCGCTCTCGCAAGCGTGCCGAAAACGCCTCGATCAACTCCGAGAAAATCGCATTGTCGATGGTCGGTACGATCAGGCCAATCGTGCCGGAGAATCGGTTATGGAGCGCGCCCGCCATCCGATCTCGGATGTAGCCCAAATCTGCCGCTGCCTCGGCAATTCGCGCCCGCGTCTGTGGTTTGACGATCTCAGGGTTGTTAAAATAGCGCGATGCCGTCGCGGGGGAGACACCCGCACGTGCGGCAACCTCGACGAGGCCGGGCGCCCCTTTTCGCGAACGAGTTGCAATCATCCTTGAATTGCTATCACAAATGAAAACGTTTGCATTGCTGTTTTCATCGCCTAGCCTAGTTCGCATAAAAGCCCGATACAGGACGGACTGGGAGGATGGAACTAGGGATGGAGTTCCTCGGATATTTTGGCGGGGTGTTTGAGCCCCTATCGTTGCTGTTGTTGATCGGTGGTACGATTGGAGGGCTGATCCTTGGCGCGACGCCGGGATTGTCGCCGACGATGGCCGTGGCGTTGTTGATTCCGTTTACGTTCCATCTGTCGCCGACACAGGGTCTTATTCTTCTGGGAGCAGCCTATACCTCGACGGTCGCAGGCGGCGCGGTGAGTGCGATTTTGCTGAAAATCCCCGGTGCGCCAGCGAATATCGCGACGGCGCTGGATGGGCACGAGATGGCCAAGAAGGGCGAAGGCTCGCGGGCGCTTCACCTATCGTTCCTGTCTTCCGGCATCGGTGGAATCACTGGCGTTTTGCTGTTGATCTTTCTGACCCCGGTGCTGGCGCAATGGGCATTGGCATTTGGACCACCACATCTTTTCTGGCTAGCAATATTGGGTGTGACGGTCATCGGGTCTCTGGATTCCAAGTCCTTTGTGAAGGGGTTATTGTCAGGGTGTATCGGCCTATGGCTGTCGATGATCGGCTATGACGATAACTATGGCGCCGAGCGGTTTATTTTTTCCGACACGCTGACCGGCGGTATTCATATCATCCCGGCACTCATTGGTATCTTCGCGATTCCGCAAGTCCTCGATATGTTTGCGAAAGGTCGCCGTAAGGAAGTTATCGAGACGGTTGCGGTATCAGCACGATCGATCAAAGACTCAGCGCGCGAGATTGGCCGCAGCGCAAAGCCGCTGACCATCGGTACGATCGTCGGGTCGATCGTCGGGTTGATCCCCGGTATTGGTGGCCAGATTGCCGGGCTCGTCGCCTATGACCAGTCGAAAAAGTTCTCACGCGATAAAACGAAGTTTGGAACGGGTCATCCAGAGGGGCTGATCGCCGCAGAATCGGCGAATAATGCGATGGTTGGCCCGTCGCTGGTCCCATTGCTAACGCTTTCAATTCCGGGCAGCCCCACGGCGGCGGTGTTACTGGGCGGTTTGCTCATTCATGGCATTTTCCCCGGCACGGATATTTTTACAAAAAACCCTGAAGTCATCTGGACTTTCGTCAACTCGATGTTGGTGGGTCAGGTCTTGATGGTAGTTTTTGGCATTATGCTTGCCAAATCAGCGGCAAAGATTGCCCGTGCGCCCATTCCGATTATGGCGGCGGCGGTTCTGGTGCTCGCGCTGTTCGGTTCCTATTCGGTGCAACAGTCGATGGGTGACGTCTACATCATGTGCGCGCTGGGCCTTGGCATGTTCTTCCTAGAGAAGTTCGGCTTTTCAGCCGCGCCGGTTGTGCTGGGCCTGATCCTTGGTCCGATTGCAGAAGATAACTTCGTCTTTGGATCGCGGGTCGCGGGAGCGCAGGACGGGCCTTGGGTCTATTTCTTCACTGGTACATTGAACATGGTTCTGATCGGCCTGATCATCGCATCCATTGCGTATTCGTTCATCAGCCACCGGGCGGGTGAGCGAGCGGTGCGCGAGGAGGCACAGGCATGACCGCTTCGCGTACACAACACTTACTTGCGTCGGGCGCGATCCTCGCAGTGGCCATCGTCGTTTGTTGGGTCAGCGCCAATGGGGAGCCGACCGAAGCCTTTTTATTGCCAAGACTAATCTCGATTTTCTTCGTCTTGTTCGCGATCTGGAATTTCTTCCGCGCTGTGATGGGGTTGTCGAAGGTTGGCGAGGGCTTGTCTGGCCCGGTTGTACGGGCCATCGTGCCGGGGCTGATCGTCACATTGATCTATTTTTTCTGGGCCGCGAAGGGGTACGGCAAGGTCGCCGCGCTGGAGGGAACCGATTGGTACGAATTGGTGCGGCGGGGCCTTGGATTTTATACCAGCTCCACAATCGCCTTCTTTCTGATCTACACGATCTATGACCCAGCGCCTTTCACCAGTCTGAAGGCATGGATAAAGCGATTGTTTGTCACCGTGATCTTTATGTCGGTGATCTTTGGACTGTTTGCTGAATTGCTGCAGGTCCAGACCCCGCGTGGTCTGTACGACGGAGACACAATTGGACTCTACCAAACTATTTTGTTTCCGCTGAAAGCTGTGATTACGTTTCTGGCGAACTTGATAAGTGGATGAATTGAACGACTTGGCACCGCAAAAATGCGGGCTGAGGTAAATGGGAGAAGACGATGAAGACAATGTTGAAAACTTTCGGCCTATCACTGGCCGCTGCGACGATGGCATTTGCCGTCCCCGCATCTGCTGATGAATATCCGTCGCGTCCGATTGGCGTTGCGGTGTCTTATGGTGCGGGTGGTGCGACCGACTTTCAGGCGCGGATCGTCACAATGGTTGCTGGTAATGAGGATATGCTCGGTCAGCCGATCTATATCCTAAACAAGCCCGGCGCAGGTGGCCGTGTGGGTTGGAATTGGTTTGCGACCGACGCCGAAGCCGATGGTTACACCATGTCGGCCTATAACATTCCGCACTTCATCGCTCAGTCGATCAAAGGCGGCGTGAAATATTCCGCTGATAGTTTTGAGCCAATCGCAAACTGGGGCGCGGACCCTGCTGTTGTCGTTGTTGGCAAAGACAGTCCCTATGACACCATCGAAGAGATGGTTGATTACGCCAAAGAGAACCCCGGCAAAGTTACGCTATCTGGTGCGGGCTTGTTCGTGGGGCACCACATCGCCGCGCTGCAATTGGAAAAAGCAACTGAGGCCAAATTCGTCTATATTCCGACCAAAGGTGGTGGCGCCGCAGCTATGAAGGCCGTGATCGCTGGTGACGTCGTTGGCGGTATTAATAACCTGTCCGATGCGTTCCGTGCGCGCGAAGCAGGCAATGTGAAAATCCTCGGTGTGGCCGATCTGGAGCGCAACGACTTCCTTCCTGATGTTCCGACGCTCAAGGAAGCAGGTTACGATGTCGATAACTCGTCAGTGAACTTCCGCGGGTTGATGGTTCCAAAAGGAACGCCGCAAGAAGTCATCGACCATCTGGCTGAGAAAGTCCCTGCGATGTTCGAACATGCGCGCGTGAAAAAGCGCATGAAAGCGGGTGGTTCGCCGCTACACGTTATGAACCGCGAAGAGGTTCAGGCGATGTGGGCGAAGCGCGAAGAAACGCTGGCTGAACTGCTTAAAGGCCTCTGACGTCATTTGTCGCTCCCCGTTTTGGGGAGCGACATGTTTCTCTGGGAGAACCTCAATGGACGCGCCGGTATCATCAGACGTTTCGCCTGAAGAGGCTGTGATCGACGATCTTGTCGCGCGTGCGCGTGTGGCGCAGGCGGCCTTTGAGGAGGGTGCTGATCAAACCCGCTATGATCAGGCGGCGCTGGCCGTCGGCTGGGCGATCATGCAACCTGAACGCAATGTCGAAATGGCGTCGCTCGCTGTTGAGACAACTGGCCTCGGCAATGTCACCGACAAGACGACCAAGAACCACCGTAAGACCCTTGGGTTATTGCGGGATATTCAAGGCGCTGTCACGCACGGGGTGTTGTCAGAAAATTCCGAGACGGGGATTACCGAAATTGCGCGGCCCAAGGGTGTGGTCGGTGCTGTGGTGCCCTCGACCAATCCAGTCGCAACACCTGCGAATAATGCGATCAACGCGGTGAAATGCGGCAATGCGATTATTCTCGCGCCGTCGCCGAAAGGGATACACGCCTGCGAGGTTTTGCTGGGTTACATCCATGCTGAATTCGACCGGATCAGCGTGCCGCGTGACCTCGTTCAGATGGTGCCCGCACCGGCATCGAAGGTGAAGACGCAGCGGTTGATGGAAACCGTTGATTTGCTGGTGGTGACGGGCAGTCAGGACAATGTGCGCCGCGCCTATTCATCCGGGACGCCCGCGTTGGGGGTCGGGGCGGGGAACGTCACGGTGATTATTGATGAGACGGCGGATATCGCCACAGCCGCGCAAAAGATTACCGCCTCAAAAACCTTCGACAATTCGACGTCTTGTTCTTCTGAGAACTCGTTGATTGTTGTAGATACGATCTTTGAGCCGTTTATGGCGGCGTTGCACGAGGCAGGTGGGCGTCACCTGACGGGGGCCGAAGGCGAGAAGTTAAAAGAGTCGCTGTTCGGCGGCGGGCATCTCAACCGTCATCTGTTGGCGCAAGATGTCGACAAGGTCATTGAGGTTGCTGATCTATCCGTCGAAGACGCTGAAACCGCGCGCTTTTTGCTGATTGATGGCGGCGGTATTGGGCCTGAGCATCCAGAATCGGGCGAAAAGCTGTCTCTTGTCTCGACGCTCTATCGGGCGAAAGATTTTGAAGATGCCAGATCCATCGCGGAACGCTTGCTGGATCATCAGGGGGCCGGCCATTCCATCGGCATCCATACCAGCGATGATGAGCGCTCGCGCTCACTGGGGCATGATCTTCCGACCTGTCGGGTGATCGTCAATCAAGCGCACTGCTTTGCGACTGGCGGGTCGTTTGACAATGGTATGCCGTTCTCGCTGTCGATGGGCTGTGGCAGTTGGGGTGGAAACTCCATCGACGATAATCTCAACTACACGCACTTTATAAACGTCACAAAGATCGTGCGGACCATTCCCGCGAGCGAACCGTCGCTCGATGAAATCTTCGGCGATTACTGGAAGACTGCAGGAAAATGAGTGCAACATTTTCGATGGGCGCGATCTCGGGCCAGTCGGTCCGGGAGGTGATTAAGCGCCGGGCGGCCAAAACGCCAAATCAGGTTTTCTTGATTGATCCCACGACACGCCGGACGTTGACCTATCGGGATTTGCACGACTCGGCCAAGGCTTTTGCTGTGCGATTGAAGGCCGAAGGCTGTGTGCCGGGGGACCGTATCGCTTATGCGATGGAAAACGGTGCGGATGTGGTCTGTGTGCTGCTCGGTGCGATCTATGGCGGGTATGTGGCTACGGCGATTAATCTGGTTTCAGGGCTGGCGACGATTTCATACGTGTTGGAACATTCTGAAGCCCGGCTTGTCTTTATCGACGATAACACGGCGGAGACAGTGGCCGAGGCCACTGAGAAGATGCCATCACCCCCGCGTGTTGAAATGATCTCGGACGATTGGTTCGAAGAGCGTGAAGGCGATATCGATGCTGTCACGCCGGGGTCTGACGCTCTGCTCATGTATACCTCTGGCACGACTGGCAAACCCAAAGGTGTTTTACACACCAATACGAGTTTGCTCGCCGGAGGTGGAAATACTGCTCTGGCGCATGAGTTGTCTGACAAAGACCGCGCGCTTTGTGTCTTGCCCGCGTATCACATCAATGGCTTATGCGTGACGATCATCGGCCCGCTGGTGTCGGGTGGCAGTGTCGTGATGCCGCAGAAGTTTTCTGTGTCCTCGTTCTGGAACCTGTTGCGTGATCATGTCTGTTCGTGGTTCTCGGTGGTGCCGACGCAAATTTCTTACTTGCTGCACCATACCGAAAAGCCGGGGGAAATGCCTGCGCTGCGGTTTGGACGATCGGCTTCGTCGCCGTTATCGCCTGATGTTCAATCCGCCTTTGAGAACAAATTCGATGTGCCGATTGTCGAGACGATGGGCCTGACTGAAACCGCAGCGCAGATCTTGTCCAATCCCTTGCCGCCGGGGAATCGGAAAATCGGCTCGCCGGGGATTGCGTATGGCAACGAGGTTCTTGTCGCAGATCCATCTCAGAATGAAATGCCACGAGGCGAAGAGGGCGAAGTCATTGTCCGGGGCGCGAATGTCATGCGCGGGTATCGCAACAATGATGAGGCCACGGCCGCCTCGCTCGCAGAGGGCGGTTGGCTTCGTACCGGTGATTTGGGGCGGATGGACGAGGACGGCTATGTCTTTATTACCGGGCGCCTGAAAGAACTGATCATTAAGGGCGGCGAAAACATTGCGCCGCGCGAGATTGATGATGTGCTGTATTCTCACCCAGATGTGATTGAAGCTGCAGCCTTTGCGTGCCCATGCGAAAATTACGGCCAGACCGTCGAGGCCGGGGTTCAGGTTCGAACCGGCGCAGCGTTGACCGAGGCGGATCTGTTATCGCTGTGCCGTTCGACGGTCGGGGCGTTTAAAACGCCAGACCGCATCCACTTTTTACCAGAACTACCCAAAGGACCGTCAGGTAAAATCCAACGTATGAAGTTGGCAGAGCAAGTCTTGGCTTCCTAAAAAACGAATGACGTCCGTCTTGGACGCGTTATTCGTCGCTGTTGTTGAAGCGAAAAACATTCTGAATTCTGTTCGTTGATTCTGTGCGGAACGCAAATGCTATTTTGACGCAGGGTGATTTCGTTCACTGCACATAAAATTTAGTTTTATTGATCTTTGTCGGGACGGGCTGCGAGATATTCAGGAGGTGCAGCATTTCAGCGTTTTGCAGGCAAAGAGCCGTTTTTGGAATTCAAACCGATTGGAAACAATGCGCGCCGTTAACCTTTCGTTCAGAAAAGACACACTCAATGTTTACTAAGTATCGTCACGGTAACCATTCCCGCTCTTGTTTTGGGGCGACAAAAGATAGGTGGAAGCATGGCATTTGTATCGAGGCTCTTGGGCGCCGCATCGCTCATTTGTGCATTTAGTTCCAGCGTTCACGCTGAAACGCTCGCCGGCGCGAATGCCTTTGCTTGCGGGGTCGATGCGCCCACAGCTTACGGCGGACAGTCGACGACACCCCCGGCTTCGCGGGCAGCGTATCGTCAACCTGGCGTCGGCACCGATCTGGATCTCCCCTCGATGGTCAAGCTTCGTATCGTTTATGAGTATCCAGATCGTATCGAGATTGACCACTGCGGCGGCACCGTCATCGACAGTCAGTGGATTGTTACCGCCGCGCACTGCGTAGCAGCCGACTCCTCTTGGGACCGTGTCGAGGTCATCGCAGGCGAGACGAACCTTGATGGCAAAAACGCTGTTCGCCGGGTTTCGCGGAACGCTGTGTGCCACAGTGGATTTGAATATGACGGCCTGAAAGAAGATGTCGCGCTAATCCATCTGGACGAACCACTTCCCTACGATATTAAGCCAGCGCAACTTGATCAGCAGAACCAAACTTCGGCGCGCAAAGGGTCGACGGGTCTGGTTGCAGGTTGGCCTGTCACCGGCCTGAAAGCCGGAGATCGCAATCTCAATAAAACGCAGGTTCAAGTTACCGACGTGCAAGTCCCCGGATATATCACGGCGGTTAGTGCGAGCGGCGGCCCAGATGGTGTTTGTCGCGGCGAAAGTGGTGGGCCGTTGATGGCGTATGGTTCCTATGGCCTCCAGCTTGCTGGCGTGCTGTCAGGTATCCAGCCGGGCACGAATAACGGTCAGGGCGATGAATGCGTTCTGTCTGGCTATGAGATGTATTTCACGCCAATTGCCGCTTTCCGAGGCTGGATGGATAACGTGCGGAACCTTTGCACGCGCAATCCGGCACTTTGCTCGGGATCAGGATCGCGCGGTATGCTGCTCGCGAATGCACCGTCGTATAATGGATCGACATCAGGAGGCAGCTATCAGCCTGCCGCTCCGGCCTATGTTGAAGCACCTGCTCAGCCAAGCTTTCAACCGACCTATGTTTCGGTTGGTGACATCAGCAACCAATACGTTTCGATTGGTGATGTGACGCCGACTTACATTCCCGTCGCGCAAACGCAGCCGATCTACACGCCTGTTGTCGCACAGGTTCAACAGCCAACTTACATTGATGTCTCGGCCCAATATGCGGGATATAACACCGGATACGCTGTGTCTGTGACGGGTGGCGGTTATGCCGTGCCTACAACGCCTGTTTATCAGGATGTTACGTATCAAGTGGCGTTTAATGATGTACCTGTCGCCGTCAATTACGATACGTCCAACTATATCAATGTTGGTACCGTCGACAGCTATAACGCCTACGCACCAGCCGCGACGCAGTATCAGGATTACTCCATCGAGCTACAGTCACCACCAACCTATATCGAGACGACGCCAGCCTATAATCACGTTGGCACCTATGGCGGTGGATATTCGGTCGCTTATGCCGAACCGATTAGCTTCGGATCAGCGTACCAGCCCCATGCTTGGTAAACAGCTCTAGCAAAACGGCATGGGGGGTGCGCCCGTCGAGGATCACCACCCCATCAACACCCTGAGACAGCGCGTCGAGCGCTGTTTCGACTTTAGGGATCATCCCTCCGGCGATCACACCGCTTTCGATCAGCCCTCGCGCTTCGGCC
>CAZJWF010000114.1:0-9452 GCA_964549375.1 uncultured Neomegalonema sp. | reverse complement strand
CTCGCCCCAACCACCCTGCAAAAACCCTTGCATTCCAAGAGGCGTCCACACACGGGGGGAGGACCATCACGCAATATCGGTCATAAAATCGCAGGGTAGGAATGATACGTCTAACCAGTATCCCATCGCTGTTTTGGTGATTTCAGACAGGCCGTCATAGCCATGCGGTTTTCGGATGCAGGATGCGCCGCCAAGTTGGTAGAAAGTTCGAACCACGTCGCTGGGTTCCAGAAAGCCAAAGCCAAGCACCGGGACAAATCGCCAGACCTCATCTGCTTTGAGATTTGTGAGCAGTGTTTTCCAATCTGCATCGGCGGAATCTAGATTTAAGATAATCACACGGGGTAAAGCACCATTCGGGCGTTGATATTGCTCACTCAGGTCTTGGGGAGTGGTCATTGGCTCTTGGATATATTGGCAACGCTCGGCAAAACCGAGTTCTTCGGAGACTTTCTCCAAAAGCGCATTTTCGACTATATTGAAATTAACAATCAAAATCATCGTTCCACCCGCCAAATAGAAAGGTTTGTAGATTGATTTTCTGTTTGCTATCTTAATGAAAAGTTACGATTTTCTCGTAACAACATCAGTTTTATGGCAATAACTACCTAGGCGCATTCCCGATTATTGTATGGCAATTTCAAAGTTTATCTTTCAGTTGTTCGGAGTCAGCGGTGTATCACTTGAAATGTCCACATGTCGCGCTGCGACCGACTTAGGTAATTTCGCCGGCGCCAGGGTCGATATGTTTGTCGAGAGCGACAAAATCCAGCTGTTTAGGCTCCGGATGGTCTGGATAAGCTGGGTCGTTCCCAAAATTTAATAGCCCCGTGCAGCACGAGGGTCACATGACGGTTGCTTTCCGTGAGGTGAATTTATTCCGTTTTTTGTAGAATGACCTATATTCGTTCTCAGTGTGTGCACCGACGGATAGACGGTTGGCGTGCGTATCATAGGGTCAAGGCCCATTGCGGAGATCACGGCTCATGCGATTTATCGCTCGGAGTATTTTTGGAGCACTGATCCTGTCGGCCTGCGCCGCCGTGCTGATGCTTGGCTGGTCGAGTTATTCTACCGCCAAGCAAAGCGCGGGAGACGGGAGGCCGAAACGCGCCGCGCCAGAACGAATTTATACTGTCCGCGATCATACTTTGACGCCCATTACGGTGACGCCAACGATGACGACCTTTGGCGAGATTGGGGCGTGGCGTATCCTTGAATTGCGCGCGACCGCGGCGGGACGCATTGTCGACATTGCGCCTGATCTGCGAGAGGGCGTGCAAACTCGTGCCGGAGAGACGCTGGTTCGGATTGATCCCACTAATCTGCGATCTCGCGAAGCGGATACTCTGACGGTGTTGGCCGATGCGCGTTCGGGTCAGACCGAGGCTAATCAGTCTTTCGCGCTCGCGCGTGCGGATCTTGAGGCCGCGATTGGACAGCTTAAACTCCGCCGCAGTGCCGTTGAGCGCCAGAAAGACCTCGCGTCGCGTGGGATTGTATCGGCGGCAACGGTGGAGACCGCGCAGCTTGCTGCGTCAACGGCTGAACAAGCTGTTGTAAGTCGGCGTAGTGCCTATGTCGCGGCGAAACAGCGGGTCTCGCAGGCGGCCACGAATATTCAACGCGCGCAGCTTGATCTTGAGAGCGCGCGGCGGGACAGCGCGGATACGACAATCGCAGCTCCTTTTGATGGTTTGTTGACGGAAATCAACGCAACGCTTGGGTCATTGGTTAGCGCAAACGAGCGGCTGGCTCGGCTTATTGATATGCGGTCGCTGGAGGCATCTTTCCGGGTTTCGGATGCTCAATATGCGCGGTTGTTGACTGCAGACGGAAAGCTGGCACCGCTGCAGGCCGTGGTCACGTTGAAGTTGGGGGATCGTTCGGTGAAAGTGCGCGCGACGCTCGACCGGCCTGCGGCAATGGTTGGCGCTGAGGGAGGCCGGACCATCTACGCGCGGATTGATGCGTCTGCCGAAACGCCAATGCGCCCCGGTGATTTTGTCCGCGTTGAAGTTACAGAACCGCCGATTGATCAGGTTGCTGAAATTCCTGCGCGGGCCGCGACAGAGGCAGGGGAGATTTTTCTGATTGGCGAGGATGGGCGTCTGAAAGCGCATCAGGCGAAGGTCCTGCGCCGCTTGCCGGGAACGCTGATCGTCAGTTCGGTACCGTTTGGGGCGAAGATCGTCGCTGAACGTCGCCCGCAACTTGGCGAAGGGATCAAGGTGCAATCGCCGGAAGAGGCCGCAGCGAAAGAAGCCGAGGATCGGAAGAAGAGGGCTGCTCGACGTGCGGCCAGAGTAGAAGGCGCTCAGGCGAAAAAAGAGGACGGCCCGAAACAGAATGAACGACAGGACGGCGCTGACAAACAGGCTACGACGGCGAATAATCTGGATACTGAGACCGCAGAGACGGAAGGCAAGGGTAAGCGTCAACGCGCTGAAAGCGGACAGAGTGAACGCCGCACGAAGCGCGTCAATGATCTTGTGACGCGTCGCGGCAGGCGTGAAACCTCAAAGGCTCAAACGCAATGAGCCTAAACCCCGCTTCGCAAAAAACGGGCGGCTTGCTCGATTATTTTGTCCGTCACAAGACGGCGGCTAATTTGCTGTTGCTCCTGATGATACTGGCGGGGTTGCTGGGCGCGTTAAACCTACGAGCACAATTTTTCCCGGATATTGTTCGTGAGCGCATCACCGTTTCCGTGGCGTGGGAAGGTGCGGGGGCAGCGGATGTCGATGAGGGCGTTGTCGCAGTGCTGGAGCCTTCGCTGCTCGCAGTCACTGGCGTTGAAGAGGCAACCTCTACCTCGCGAGAAGGGTCGGCATCTATCTCGCTGACCTTCGAAGACGGTTGGGATATGGGCCGCGCGGGCGATGACGTTCAGGCAGCGATTGATGCTGTCAGCACATTACCCGACGAGGCTGAAGATCCTGAGATGCGGCGGTTCAGTTTTACCGACCGTGTTCTTGATGTCGCCATTACCGGTGATGTTGGTATCGAGCGGCTAACTGATTACGCCGATGAGTTTACCGCGCGGATGTTTCAGGCGGGGGTTCCGCGTACCACAATGTCCGGCGTGCCTGACGGGGTTATCCGCGTCGAAGTTTCCGAAGAGGCGCAGCTTCGGCACAACATGACCTTGCGCGAAATATCCGATGTTATCGGGGCGGAGGTGACAGGGTCTCCGTCTGGAGATGTCGATGCCAGTGCCTCGCGGGTACGGGCGGGGCTGGATAAACGCAGCATTGAAGAACTTGGCGGGATTGTCCTGCGTTCTGCGCCAGATGGATCAAAGCTTTACTTGCGTGATGTCGCGCAGGTGGTCGATGTGGGATTCGATGGCGGTGTCGAGATTTTCCGCGATGAGCGTCGGACACTGATCGTTGCAGTCCAGCGCGATGCCACTGGCGACGCGCTAGAAATTCAGGACGCGGCAAAAAAAGTTATAGCCGAAATGGCCCCGACTCTGCCACAGGGTGTCGAGATCATTGGCGCGCGCTCCCGTGCCGATCCGATTAAAGACCGGCTGGAGATGTTGACGCGCAATGGCGTGACAGGTCTGGCGTTGGTTCTGGCGTTGTTGTTTCTGTTTCTGTCCGCGCGCACGGCATTTTGGGTGGCAGCAGGGATTCCCATCTCCATCGCGGCGACCGTCGCGATTATGTATGTCAGCGGTCAAACGCTGAACATGATCTCGATGTTCGGGATGATTATTTCGCTCGGCATTATCGTCGATGACGCTATTGTTGTGGGCGAACACGCGGACGATCTTGCGAGAAAAGGCGTGCCGCCGGCCGATGCCGCCGCCCGTGCTGCCCGGCGTATGGCTGCACCGGTGGTGAGCGCGTCGATCACGACCGTTATTGCCTTTTCCGCATTGGTGATTATTGGCGGGCGTTTTGGCGCGTTGATTGCTGCCATCCCCTTTGTGGTGTCGGCAGTGATTATTGCCAGCCTAATTGAATCTTTCCTCGTGCTGCCCAATCATATGAAGCACGCCTTGTCCGCCAAAAATCAAACGCCTTGGTATGACGCCCCAAGCCGCGTGTTTAATGCAGGGTTTGCATGGTTTCGCGATGTGGTCTTCCGTCCGTTAATGCTGTGGGTGGTGAAGCTACGGTATCTGACATTGTCGATCGCCGTAGCAAGCCTGTTGTTCTCGATGGGATTGTTTGCCAGTGGAAAGGTGAAATGGGAGTTTTTCTCGCGACCTGAGCAGGGGACAATCTCGGCGGATATCGTTATGGATGCTGTTGCGACCCGCGCCGATACCAAGGCGATGCTGGATGAGATGAACCGGGCGCTGAATGTCGTTAATCAACGCTACGCTGAAAAATACGGCACGGCCCCGCTTGATTTCGCCCAAGCGACTTTGGGCGGCAATGTCGGGCGACGTTTTGGGGGAGGCAGTAACAAGCCTAAAGATCTGATTGGAGGATTTCAAGCCGCACTTATTGACGCGGATTTGCGGCCTTATTCATCCTTTAAGTTCATGCGTGATTGGGATGCGGAAATTCAATCTTCTCCGTTGGTTGAAACGCTGTCGCTGCGCTCGTCGCGGGCGGGGCCGGGCGGCGACGCTGTTGACGTCAAGTTTTCGGGTGCTGATGCCTTTACACTCAAGGCGGCTGCAGAAGCGCTGAAAGCGGGCCTCAATGATACCCCGGGTGTTAGCGGGCTAGAGGACAGTCTCGACTTCGACAAAACCGAATTGATCCTCACACTGACCCCGCGCGGGGAAGCGCTTGGGTTTACGACGCGCGCGCTCGGTTCTGAAATGCGCGCGCGGTTAAATGGGATTGAGGCGGCGGAGTTTGCTCGTGATGCGCGTCAGATCAGCATTCGCGTTCAGCCGCCCGATGGTGAAGTGGGTGCGAACTATCTGGAAGCCGCCCATATCCGCGCGCCGTCGGGGGTCATTCTCACACTGGGCGAGGTGGCCAATATCACTACGCGCGAAGGCTTTGCGGCGATCCGGCGAGAGAACGGCCTGCGCGTTGTGACTGTGACAGGTGATGTTGAGGAAGACGTGCCGGGTGCCGCCGCTGATGTGCGCGCAGCTCTTGATGAACGCTTGTTGCCCGCGATTGCCGCCGAATATGGGGTCGCCTATGAACAAGGTGGACTGCGCGCGGATGAAAAAAGTTTTCTGTCCGATGCGTTGCTTGGGTTCGGGTTGGCGCTTGCGGGAATTTACCTGACCCTATGTTGGGTCTTTGCTTCTTGGTCGCGGCCGTTTGTGGTGATGCTGGTGATCCCGTTTGGATTCATCGGGGCGATCTGGGGGCACTACTGGTACGGCCTGTCCCTGAGCATGTTTTCGGTTGTCGGTTTGATCGGCATGGCGGGCATTATCATTAATGACTCGATTGTGTTGGTGACGACGATTGATGAGCAAACCCCGAAACGAGGGATGGTCCCCAGTATTGTCGATGGTACGGCAAGCCGCTTGCGCGCCGTTTTGCTGACCACGCTGACCACTGTTGGTGGACTCACGCCGCTATTGTTTGAAACCAGCCGTCAGGCTTTGTTTTTGAAGCCTACTGTGGTGACGCTGGCTTTTGGTTTAGGCTTTGGCGTGGTGCTGGTTTTACTTGTCACTCCTGCGGTAATGGCCGTGGAGCATGACATTCGCATGGCGCTCAAGTCTTTGCGAAATCTGACCGCTATACCCGCGAGGAACCGCCGCGAACGCGCCCGATTTGGCCGATATGTCGGCGAAGCGAGACGTTCGCTCGCGGCTTCGGTTCGTCCAATCCACGACGGTGATGATCATCCGATCCCAAGCGCCAGCGCGTCCGTGAGTACAGAAGCCGCGAAGCGCGCGGCGGAATAACTCCGTCGTGCACTTTGGCCCGCGCCCAAATATTCGTGCGCGTTTCAAACGACTATATTTGTGCTCTGGTTCGCAGATGTAATGCGCCACGTTGTTTCGTTTTTGACGCTTGGAGCCTCCAATGAATATTGAAGCCTTTACTGACGATGTGCCCGCTGTCAAATCTGCGGTTGGAAGGCATCCCAAGCCTCGACACATCACCTGTGAAACGTGCCTTGGATACGGGATTGCTGGTGACGGTCAATTCGGATGATCCGTCTTATTTCGGCGGATATGTAAACGACAATTATCTCGGCATTTATCACGCACTGAACCTATCGCCAGCCGACCTCGTGAAACTGGCCAAGAACTCTTTCATCGCATCGTTTGTTGATGACGCGGCCAAGCAGTCAGGGATCGACGCAGTCGACGCCTATGTTGATCAGTTCAAAAGCTGATCAAACACCTTATTTGCGGATGATTTTCACGGTTTCGTGAGTTTCGTGAACCCTCCGGTCTTGGCAACCGTCTTCTTGGTAAATTACGGAGCTAGATCGACAATATGCCCGCGCACTCCCTTCCACCTGACGAAACGCTTGAGCAGATTTTCCGTGGGGAAATTGATGCGCTTTATCGCACGGCGCTGCGCGTTCTGGGGTCACGAGAAGAAGCCGAGGACGCAGTGCAGGATGCGTATTTGCGTATTGCCCATCCATCGACTCCTCATGCCATGCCTCAAAATCCGCGTGCGTGGATGTTCCGGGTTTTGCGAAACCTCTGCATCGACCGTCTGCGTTCGCGGAAATCGCGGCTGAGAGTCGTGACAGAAGAGGGCGAAATCGAAACGCTCTCACAGCATGTTGCGGACCACCGCACGCCCGAAACGGAATTGCTCAGCAGCGATGCGTTGGACCGCGTCGCGCGGGCAATGGATGCAATGCCCTCTGATTTGTCCGAAGTGTTGTCGCTCTGCACAGTTGAGGGTTTGAGCTATCAGGAATGTGCGACGATTATCGGTGTGCCGGTCGGCACGATCCGATCACGTTTAAACCGGGCCAGACAGTCTTTACGGACTCTGGTCGAAGCGAAAGATCTTCCTCAGCTTACGTCAATCCGGGAGGTGCAATCATGAATGAATGTTCCCGTTTACTTGATGCTGAAATGTGGCTCGATGGTGAGGCAGGCGAGCAGGCCGATGCGATTGCGCGGCATGTTGCGGTTTGTTCAACTTGCAAAGCCCATATCGAAACTCTGCGCCGTCTTGATTTTGCGGCGCGTGAAGCCGGAACGCGTGTGAAGGCGACGTTGGATTTGACCGAGCGGTTGAATGACCTTGATGCGGCGCGGCCCGCCGCTCAGCCAGTCCAACCGGTCAGTCGCAGATGGATGTTGTACGGTGGTGCAGCAGCCGCGTCGATTGTCGCCGTGACGTCGTTTGTCTGGCGTTCGGGGAACGCTGAGGATAGAGGGGACTTATCGCTCGCCGTTTTTGGTGATTTTGCGACCCATCTTGATGCGGACCGGGATCTTGACCTGATTGAAACAAATCCGCAGCGCGTCATGGATTGGTTCGCGCCCAAGGTGCCGTTTCCTGTACCGCGACTTGTCTCGCTGTCCGACTTACACTTGATCGGTGGCCGTCTTTGCTGGCTGTTGGATCGCCGGATTGCGGCTTTTAATTTCGATCAAAATGGTGAGGCCTTGGGGCTTTACGTGGCGGATGCGACGGGGTTGACCTGTCGCCATGCCGCACTGCCAGGGGCAGGGGAGCCGCCGATTCTGATTACGCAAAATGGACTGAGCGGTGCGTTCTGGCGCGAAGGCAATCTGGCCCATGCATTGGTAGGCGAACCATCCGAAGAGGTGATCGCCTCACTCGCCGAAATTCTACACTCTTGATTTCTATGATGCCCTGACAAACAAAAAATGAGGGAACGAGCATGACCGTCCACGCAATGCGCCGTCCGATGACTTCCTTTGACTCACAAGAGATCGAGCGTGACCTCAGCGTCGAAGAAGCTCGGCAACTCAGTATGGCCGTTGCACGAGCAATGCCGGTTTTGCCGGTTGAACGCGTGGTACTCGAGGCCGCTATGGGCCGTGTTTTGGCTGATCCGGTCAGTAATCACGAACCGCTGCCTCGCTACAATGCCGCAATGATGGACGGTTATGCGATCCGGCGCGGCGACTTGGTTGGTCCTGGCCCGTGGGAACTCCATATCGACGGAAAGCTGGCGGCGGGAACTAAGAAAAGCGAACGGCCAGTCTGTGCATCTGGCGGCGCGCTCGAAATTTCAACAGGGGCACAGGTATTCGGGTCTCTTGATGCGGTGGTTCCACACGAAAGTGTCGAGCGAAATGGCGATACCGTAACCATCTTCCAATGTCCGGCACGCAACACGAATATCCATCCGCGCGGGCAAGATGCCAAGGTCGGAACTGATCTGTTGGAAGCGGGTCGTATTTTGCGGACGCGCGACATTGCGCTTTTGGCCGGGCTTGGACGGGCTGAGGTGAATGTACGCCAGCGTCTGCGCGTCGCGTGCTTGTCGGTAGGGTCAGAGTTGATCGAGGTCGGGACCAAATTGGGCCGCGAAGAGATGCACGATTGTAATCGCCCAATGTTGAAAGCGGCGTTGAACCGCGAATGGATTACGTATCTTGATCTTGGTCTGCTTAGCGATAAGCCCCGCGCGGTCAAGGATGCCTTGCCATTGGCCGCTGGTGCCGCAGATGTGGTGATTATTGCAGGAGGAACATCGGGCGGTGTCCAATCGACGCTTAGTGAGATTATCACTGAAATAGGAGGTGAGATCGCAGCCAAGAACGTTGCGATGAAGCCGGGCAAGCCGCTGATGGTCGCGAGCCTGAATGGAACGCTTTGCCTGTGTATGCCGGGGAATCCGGTTTCCGTGAACGTCCTGCTTGAAATTTTGGGGTGGGAACTGTTGCGCGCCAGAGCTGGGATCGAAGAGGCGCCAATCGGTCCAAAGACCGCCATTGCCGATTTTGCCATGTTGGGGCGTCCGGGGCGTGCCGAGTTTCCGCTGGTAAAAGTTGAAAGCTACACCGACGAAGGCACGCCAATCCTTGGGCTTTCCCTCGGCGCTAATTCAGCGAATCTGAGGCGATTGGCCGAGGCAGACGGTTTCGCCCATATTGCGCCGGACAACGAAGACATCAAAAAAGGCGACCCAGTCGTGTGGAGCCGGTTCGAGGCAACCTGTTAGCTGCCAGCAGCACCCTCATCGTCGATTTTTTGCTTTAAAAAGCTCCGGTTTGGTTGGTTCGACGTTTCAGTATTCGTCCTGCTCAGCTTTACCACTGAGAGAAATTGGATCAACCTACTCCTTTACGTTGATATGAATTGAAGTGATCAGTTTGATTTAACGAAAAAGAGTGGTTGGAAACTGGAATGACAATCCTATTCGCTTGGTTGATTAACCCACCCAAACGTCGTCGTGCCTAAGCTTTACCGACGTGGTGTGGTTGGTGGAGCATTATCGATGAAACGGCGAGCGGCTTGGGCCTGCCGTGGATCGGTCTCCAACAATTTCGCATAAGCTCTCTCGGCTAATTCTTTGTCTTCGCCCCAAACGCCAGACTGAATTGCAAAACGTAAGGCCTG
>CAZJWF010000113.1:0-9592 GCA_964549375.1 uncultured Neomegalonema sp. | reverse complement strand
GACGGTAATCGAACCAAATATGACGTTCTTTCTTCATATGATCCTGATGGACAGCGAAACCGGAACGGCCCAATGCCTTGGCCGGACGTCGCTTGTTACACAAGATGGTTCTGAAAGCCTCTCTCGCGCCAGCCTCGACCTCGTCGTGACATAGCCGCTGGTGATACAATGACCGCTCTCAAGTCGACCAAATCTTCTACTGCACTTGTACGCATCCTTGCCCTGCCTGTTATGGTGGGCGCGCTTTCGGCATGTGATTTTGCTAGTAAGCTGCCGGATGCGCCTTCGAATATTGGCGGTTATGGCCTGTCTCAAAAACCACCCAGCGTGACGGGTCGCGGTGAAGCAACACGTCTGCCGCCTCCGCCACAGGATGCTTTTGCCAATCTGAAAGCACCCGTCGAAGACCGGACGAAACAAGCGTTGAAGAACACCGACGTTGCATCATTGCCGAGGCCTCAGGTTGAGGCACCGGCAGGACTTGAGCTGCCCAAGCCGTTTGCGGATGGCGTGAAAGATGTCGCTGACTTCTCCGTGCCGCCTGTTTCGGATACGCCGCTTGAAGAGGTTGCGTTTGCTCCGCTTGAATTCGAACAAGGCGCGGCGCCGCAAGCGCTACCAGCGCCTCAAGTTGCTCAATCGCAGTATCAAGTTCCAGAGGCTCCTGCGGCCCCAGCCGCGCCATTGGATGTGGCTGCTGTATTGCAAAGCGTGCCTTTGCCTGCGCCAATCGAAGTTCCGTTGCCGCAAATCGACGCGCCAGTTCAAACGCAATCGTTTGCTCAGAATATCGACGTTGGATCGTCAGCTTACAGCCCGACGTCCTTTGACGCGCCTAGCTTCGATTCATCAATTCAATCCGTTGATCAGGAATATGATGTCGTCCCGCTGGAAACCTACGCGATCGCTGGAACGGCCAGCCAGCCAGAGGCGATTTCTTACGAGCCTGCTCCAGTAGATGACCGTTATCTGTCGGTTCCGATTGGTTCCTATGCCATCGGCGCTGCGCCAAGTGTTCCGGTTGAGAGTGTGTCCACCCCCACTCGGGTTTCTGCACCGTTATCGCCGATTGCGGTGCGCCGTGCGCGCCTGTCGAATGGTGCGGTTGTCAATGTTCATCCGGTGGTTGGTGCGCCCGGTACTGCATCGGCGACACTGGCTGATACCGTTGTCTCGGTCATTGGATCATCGGTCGACAAAGCGACCGCTGATAACGCTGCCGTTGCATTTGATCTGCGAGGACGCGCCGAGCGGAACACGGACGGATATGTTTCCGTTGAGTGGCAACTGCTTGATTCGAATAGAGACGTCGTTGGGATTTTCCCAGAGCGTCAAAATGGTGAAGGTTGGCAACAGATGAGTGATACGTCGCTTCGTGCGATGGGTCAGCGGGTTGCGGATCGTGTCGCGCGGAACAGCAAACTTCGTGAGACCACGTTGTTTGCCGCAACGACGGCACCGCTCAATACGTCGTATGTATCGACGCAAAATAGCTCACTTGGATCAATCCAATCGGGTGGCAGTACAGTCTTTACGCTGCAAAAGGGCGCAAGCCTTGCGGGTGCGCCAATGCCGCGCCTGTCGCCGCGCGCTTCGTCGACCTTTGTCGCGCAGCCGCGTAATGTCCAAAGCGCGCCGAGATCTGCACGGGTTTCTGCACCTGCGCCGCGTGTTGTGACGCAATCACCAGCGCCGCGGGTCAACCCAGATCCAGTTCAACTGATTCCGCAAGCGCCGAAGGTAGTTGCACAGGCTCCGCGTCCGGTTGCCCCACCGCCGTCTTTTGACACGCTGCGCCCGTCGAACAGCACGCAAACGGCTGCGGCCCCGAACGTTGTTGCATCCGGTCCGCGTCCGCTCGTCTTCCAAGGTGTGCATGGTGCGCCGGGTGATGGCGATCAGGCATTAGGTCGCGAAGTCGGTAAGCTGCTCGCTCAATCGGGTGCGAATATCACGAATTCCGCAAGTCCCGGTGCGCTGATCCTCAGCGCTCAGGTATCGAAAACGCCGGGTGCAAACTCGGATCGTATCGAGATCATCTGGCGCGTTCAGGATACCAATGGTGAAAGCGTTGGTCAGGTGACACAGGCCAATGACGTGCCACGCGGCCTGCTCGACAATGCATGGGGCGAAGACGCCGTCTATGCCGCCGAAGGCGCACGCGATGGAATTATCGAATTGCTTCAAGGTGTCGGCGCGCTGGATTCCTGATCCCGCCATATCATAGCAAATTGACACAAAAGCTCCGCTTCGGCGGGGCTTTTTCTTGGGCGGTGGATGCGGTTTTCAGGTCGGCAGGCTGCGTCCGATGGGTTCGTTTGATTGTCCGCTACGCCTGACGATGCCGACATATCCGACGATGATCCAGCTCACCTGAATCAGCGCAGACGCAAGATTGAACGCCTCATAAAGACTGATCAGGACGAAACTCGCAGCGATGACGTTGATCCATGCGTAGGTTTTGCCGTTGCCGTCCAGCAGTCCAAATTGAAGCGCACCGAAGCCGCCGAGATAACCCGCAAAGCCCAGAAGCCCGAAGGTATCAAACAGGTTTAGCTCGGCAAAAAACAACACGATGGTACTCATGACGACACTCGGCTAACGATGCGCTTCAAGAACGCTGGCGTTATCGCCTAAATCTCTCTTAGGGTAAGTGATTTCGAGCACACACATTCATTTGGCGAGTGGTTCGTGGAAAGGAAATGGGAATGATTGAATTGGTAAGGCATCTCGTGGATGGCGGTCCCAAGACCGTTGGCCCGTTTCATCATGCGGTCACAGCGGGAGACTTTCACTTCGTCACCGGACAAATGCCGACCTTGCCCGATGATCCGACCAAGCTGGTTGATGGGGGGATCGAGGAACAAACCCGCCGAGTGATGGATAATCTCAAACTTGTGCTGGATGGTTTGGGCAGCAGCTTTGAGCGCGTCGCGTTTGCGCGGGTTTATCTTGTGAACTTTCAGGATTTTGACCGCATGAACGCGGTCTATGTCAGCTATTTCCCTGAAGGGTGCTTGCCGTCTCGCACTTGTATTGGCGTGACCGGATTGGCGGTCGGCGCATCGGTCGAGATTGATCTCGTGGTGGCGCGATAGGGGCAGCTTTGCCACCCCGCCTGGCGGCGCGCGTCGCCGTACCTACCCACCCCGCCTTGCCATAAACGCCAGCCTTTCAAACAAATGCACGTCCTGTTCGTTTTTCAGCAAGGCTCCGTGGAGTTTGGGCAGGGCGTTTTCGCTTTCGCCGCGCAGGACGGCGGGGTCTACATCTTCGGCGACCAACAGACGAATCCAGTCGAGGGCTTCGGAGGTTGAGGGTTTTTTCTTCAACCCCGGTGTCTCTCGAATTTCATAAAACTGCGTCAGCGCGGCATTCAACATCCGCTTTTTGATGCCGGGATAGTGGACCTCGACAATCTTGCTGAGAGTCTCCGCATCGGGAAACGAGATATAGTGAAAGAAACACCGGCGCAGGAATGCATCGGGCAGTTCTTTTTCGTTGTTCGAAGTGATGATGACAATCGGGCGGTGCTTGGCCTCGATGGTCTCGCCGGTCTCGTAAACGTGGAAGGCCATTTTATCGAGTTCCTGAAGCAGATCGTTCGGAAATTCGATATCCGCTTTGTCTACTTCGTCGATGAGCAGAACAAGACGCTCGTCTGCTGTAAAGGCTTCCCAGAGCTTTCCGGGGCGGATGTAGTTTTTCACATCATGCACACGCTCGTCGCCAAGTTGGCTGTCGCGCAGACGCGAAACCGCATCATATTCATAAAGACCTTGCTGTGCCTTGGTGGTCGATTTGACGTGCCATTCGATCAGCTTGAGGTCCAACGATCCGGCAATTTGCTTTGCCAATTCGGTTTTGCCCGTGCCCGGCTCGCCTTTGACCAGTAAAGGCCGTTCTAACGCAATCGCTGCGTTTACGGCGGTGGTCAGGTCTTTTTCCGCGATATAATCCGCTGTACCTTCGAAACGCATCGTCTTCTCCCTACATCACGGCACCGAATAGACCATTCGGTTAAACCCGTCACCCTTGACCTTGCGTTCTGTAAGCCGTTCTTTACCCAAGAAAACAGGAGTGACCGATGCGTGCGATTGAAATACCGGAACCCGGCGGCCCCGATGCCCTGAAACTGTGCGAGCGGCCCGTGCCAGAACCTAACGCGCAAGAGGTTTTGATCAAAGTGGTTGCTGCGGGTGTCAATCGCCCCGATGCGATGCAGCGCGAGGGCCAGTATCCGCCCCCGCCCGGTGCTTCCGATATTCCGGGATTGGAAGTCTCTGGAACGGTTGAACGTGTGGGTTCGGAAGTGAGTCGATGGCAAGTCGGTGAGAAGGTTTGCGCGTTGGTCTCTGGTGGGGGATACGCCGAGTATGCTGTCGCGCATGATTTTTGCGTTTTGCCTGCGCCAGAGGGCATTCCGCTGGAACATGCGGCGGCGGTCCCGGAGACTTTCTTCACCGTCTGGACGAATATCTTTGAACGCTCTGATTTAGGCGATGGCTCGGTTTTCCTGATGCATGGCGGCACCAGCGGTATTGGAACGACGGCCATCCAGCTCGCGCGCGAATTCGGTGCAACGATCTTTGCCACTGCGGGGTCAGATGAAAAGTGTCGGGCGTGCGAGGCGCTGGGCGCAAAACGCGGCATCAACTATCGCGAGGAAGACTTTGTCGAGGTGGTGAAGGAAGCAACCGAGGGCAAAGGTGCCGATGTCATTCTCGATATGATCGGCGGCGACTATATCGCACGCAATATCAAGGTCGCGGCCAAACAGGGCCGTATCGTCAATATTGCCTTCCAAAAAGGCCCAAAAGTCGAGCTGAACATGCTGCCGGTCATGCTCAAACGCTTGACGTTGACGGGATCAACGCTTCGCATCCGCTCGCCGGAGGAAAAGGGCGAGATTGCCAATGCGCTGTTGCGGTATGTCTGGCCTATGATTATCGAAGGCAAAGTTAAGCCTGTGATGGATCAGAGCTTTACGCTTGATGAGGCGGCGGCGGCTCATGCGCGCCTCGAAAGTGATCATATCGGCAAGATTATTCTGACGATGTGAGCTGGATCGAACAGTCCGACACGCGACGACTGGAAGCAGCCATTAAAGACCGGTTGCGGTCACATCGGACAATGCCTGACGTTTATCGATGTGATAATAGCCGTCGACCCGAGAAATGATCCCGGCGCGCTTCCATTGGTTCAGAACGCGGCTGACGTTTTCACGGCTTGCACCAATCATCGCGCCGAGTTCGGATTGCGTCAGCTTGTATTCGATGCGGATCGACCCCGACACCATTTCACGCCCAACGCCGTCCGCGAGCTGTAGCATGGCTTGGGCGAGTTGCCCCGGCAGAGCCAGGAAATCCCGTGCGGCGAGCGAATCATTCGTGGCCCGAAGCCTGTGTGTCATCACCCCCAACATATGCCGGTAAATGATCGGCGTCTCATCGGCGAATTCGAAAAAGGCCTCGCGCGAGCAAAATAGAATGCGCGTCGGTTTCAGCGCCGTGATTGTGGCGGAGCGTGGGTGATCGTCAAAGATTGCCATCTCGCCGATAATTTCCCCGTCGCCAAAGATCGCGATAAGCTGCTCGCCCCCATCCGGTGACAGCCGGGTGGCCTTTAGTCCACCATGATCGACGGCATAGAATCCATCGGCTTCATCGCCTTCCCGAAAAAGGACCTCATTTGGGTCAAGCGAGATGTATTTCGCCCGGCTACCGATAGCGATGGCGACGTTCGCCGGGGCGTCCGAGAACATTCGAGTATTCGCAATGACTTGGGCAGCATTGGTGAGCACGATTCTGAAATCCCCTTAGTCGCCCGTAGATTGTACCTCAAAGAAGCGTAAACGCAGCATTGTGATTTTGATCACATTGCCGTCAACGGTTTGCCGCCAAATTGGTTTCACGGATTTGCTGGGATGCTGGGGAGCGAGGGCCCGGCGAATCCGAACTAAACCATTCATTTGTTTGTGATTTTAACGCTGACGCTCGAAATCAGGGAATCTGGCTTTTTGAGGGTGGTTTTACTCGCCGATTTCTTCGCGAAGCCCCGCTAATCTGCGTTCCGCATCTGATAGTGTTGCATTTTTATCATCTGAAATTGCGGTCTTAACTTCTGCCAGCTTTTTGGAGGCTTCGCGGTGCTCTTGTTCGACGGCAAGCGACAGCCAGGCATGAGCGTCCAGCAAGTTGACCTCGGTACCATTGCCTTCAGCGTAAAGAAGGGCGAGCCGGTACTGGGCGTCTGATTCTCCCTGAATGGCCGCTTTGCGAAACCAGCGCAGCGCCTTTGACAGATCCTTCGTTGTGCCTTCGCCAGCTTCGTATTTGAGGGCTAAATTGTATTGGCCCAGCCGATGACCGCCCTCGGCGGCCCGCTGATACCATCGCACAGCGGTTTCATCGCTTTCCGGCAGGCCTTCGCCTGCGTCGAAGAAATAGCCGAGATTATTTTGTGCGAGAGCACTACCTGAGGCAGCGGCGGGCAAATACCAGCGCAGGGCACGGCGTAGATCCGTCTCGATATTTTCGTCAAACTGATACATGAGCGCGAGATTGAGCTGCGCGTCGGTGTCCCCTTGCTCGGCGGCTTTCGTGTACCATTCGACCGCCTTTAGCGGATTGACCGCTGCGCCTTCGCCGTGTTCGTACATCCAGCCGAGGTTAAATTGCGCGCGCTTATGGCCTTGGTCTGCGGCTTTCGTATACCACCGGATCGCTTCCGCATTGTCCTCGTCGGTGCCTTCGCCGCTGTCATATGCCCAAGCAAGGGAGAATTGGGCGTCGATATTGCCTTGTTCCGCCGCCTTTAGGAACCATTCGAGCGCTTTTTTGGGGTCTTTGGTCGCGGTGTTACCGGTCCCGCCGGAATACCGACGGGCAAGATTGTCTTGCGCTTCGGCATCGCCTTGCTCCGCTGCTGCTGTGTACCAGCGCTGAGCTTCGGCCTCGTCTTTTTCGACGCCTTCGCCAAGGGCGTACATCACCCCTAGATTGTTTTGCGCTTCTTTTAAGCCTTGTTCTGCGGCGGCGAGGTACCAGTGCACGGCTTGTTCATTGTCTTCCGTGACGCCCTGACCTTCATCATACTTTAGGCCGACCGCATATTGCGCTTCGCGGTCGCCGCCCTCTGCGGCGCGCAAATACCAAGAGAAGGCGACGGTATCGTCTCTTGGAACGCCTTGGCCTTTGTCGAACTTGTAGGCCAGATTGTATTGAGCATCGGCGTGATCTTGCGACGCGGCTGAGAAATACCATCGGATGGCTTCCAAGTCGTCCTGCTGAACGCCAATCCCTTTTTCGTACATCCACCCCAAATTGAACTGCGCGAAAATGTAGCCTTGATCGGCGGCCTTTGCGTACCACTGCGCTGCCAACTCGTTATCTTCTTCGATGCCCAGCCCTTTGTCATAGGCCCATGCCAATTCAAATTGCGCTTCGGGATCGCCGGTTTCGGCATCGTAGAGCAGTAAAAGCGAAAAGCTGCGGTTTTTGCCTGCCGGATCATGTCCGGCAATCGCGCCTTGCGATGATGTGCTGGAGAAGTCGTGAGAAATGACGTCTCGCCCCGCCCGTTCTGCGGTGGCCGTCGACGTGCCGATAATCAAAGCTGTTGTCAGAAAAAGGCGGTGCATCGGAGCGGGAATTCCCAAGACTAACTTCTGGTGATCAGTTGCACGAAATTCCGGCAAGATGAGGCCCGGTCCATCACACCTGCTCCGAAGGTCGTACTTTTCTGGCCCGCTCTGTCGCACTCTTTAGCTGGCCACAAGCAGCCATGATGTCTTGACCGCGCGGGGTGCGAACGGGCGAGGCATAGCCAGCCTTATTGACAATGTCGGCAAAAGCTTCGATGCGGTCCCAGCTTGATCGTTTATAGGGTGCGCCGGGCCAGGGATTAAACGGAATCAGGTTGATCTTGGCGGGAATGCCCTCGATCAGCTTCACCAGACGCTTGGCATCGGCATTAGTGTCATTCACGCCGTCCAGCATCACGTATTCGAAGGTAATCCGTTCAGAATTGGAGAGTTTTGGATAATCGCGACATGCCTGCATCAGCGTTTCGACGTTCCACTTCTTATTGATGGGAACCAGCGTGTTGCGGATGTCATCGGTGGTGCCGTGAAGCGAGATTGCCAGCATCGTCCCAATTTCCTCGCCGGCCCGTGCGATCAGCGGAACGACCCCTGACGTTGATAACGTGATCCGGCGGCGCGATAGGCTGATCCCTTCATTATCCATCGCGATCTTCATGGCGTCGCGCACCGCGTCAAAATTGTAGAGCGGCTCGCCCATGCCCATCAGTACGATATTCGACAGTAGACGTTTCTCGCCGGTATTCGTTGCCCCCTCTTCGGGCCATTCATCCAGATCGTCGCGGCAAACCATGATCTGGCCGACAATCTCGCCCGCTGTCAGGTTTCTCACGAGGTTCTGGGTGCCCGTGTGGCAAAAAGAACAGGTCAACGTGCATCCCACCTGGGATGACACACATAGTGTTCCGCGATCTTCTTCGGGGATGTAAACGGCTTCGACCTCGTGGCCGCCCTCGATCCGCAGGAGATATTTGCGTGTGCCGTCTTTTGAGATCTGTCGGGTGACGATCTCAGGGCGATCTAGTGTGAAATGCTCCGCAAGTTTGGCGCGCAGGTCTTTTGATAAGTTGGACATGGCGTCAAAGCTTTGGACGCCGCGCTGATAGAGCCACGCCCAAATTTGCCGCTCGCGCATCTTTGCTTGTCGCTCTGCCACGCCAACATCCATCAGCGCGGCGCGGAGCTGTTCACGAGTCATCCCGATCAGATTTGGCAGCGCCGCCGTTGATTGGCGTGGCAAAGCCATCAAATCAGGTGTCACAGCAGTGGTTGGCGCAGCCGATGGAACGGTCATTCGTTTCTCGTTTCGACAGGACGCGCCGATACTAGCGCGCGGTCTTTATATCTTATTTCAAAGCGGCCCCGCAAATTCCCGGCGGGCCGATCAATAAAAAAGCCGCCCCCGGTGGGAGGCGGCATTCGATTAAAGCGTCAGGCGCTTTTATTTACATGCTTTTTTCGCGGCATTGTACGCAGCGGTGAAGCCAAGCAGCGAAAAGCTGTCATTTGAGCGCGATCCAGAGTTTGAAAATCCGGTTACGGACGCTTTGGCACCAGCCTTCATGGACTTCACCATCGCGGATTCCTCGCGTCTGGTCTCCAACCATGCGCCATCCGTTGACGTGAAGAATGAATACGTGTCCGAGCCGATTTTGGCTGCTGCTGTCCGTTTCTCGTCGAACGGATAGCCCGATATGATGCTGATTTCATTCTCAATTCCGCGCGACGGCCACATGGAGACCATCAAGAAGACGTCGCCACGGCTGTCGCCGGAATAGTCTGTGCTGATGGGCGCGGTGGCGGCCCAGCATACTTTGCCATCCGGGGCATCAGCCGTAAAGGCGCTCCAGTATTTGAAAGCGCCCAGCCGCGTCTGCTCCTGCGCTGACGCCAATGTTGGGGCGCAGATTGCCGTCGTCAGAGCCAGCGCAACGACAGTTTGCGTCTTCCGAGTCATGTGTGTTCTCCTAGAGATACTCATTGCCTGTT
>CAZJWF010000112.1:0-9753 GCA_964549375.1 uncultured Neomegalonema sp. | reverse complement strand
CCTCAGGTGGATCTTCTGAACAGGCCAATCTACCCATAGAGATCCATCGCGCTATCATCGCAAAAGGAAGCGCCGCCAAGGAGTACGCGTGATGATCCGCAGCCTCGATCACCTCGTTCTGACAGTCGCCGATCTTGAGGCGACGTTGGGTTTTTACACCGGCATTCTAGGCATGACCCACGTCCGTTTTGGGGAACGCCATGCGGTTAAATTCGGCTCGCAAAAGATCAACTTGCACGAAATTGGAAACGAGTTCTCGCCCCGCGCCGCTCATGCAACAGCGGGCAGCGGTGATCTGTGTTTTCTGATCAACGGCACCTTGGAAAACATGCAGGACCATCTGTCAAAGAACGGGATCAATATCGAAGAAGGGCCAGTCGAGCGCACGGGGGCAACCGGACCGCTTCGCTCACTCTATATTCGCGACCCCGATAACAATTTGATCGAGCTATCCGTCTCAGGTCTCTGATTTTTCGATTACAAGCACCCCGACACCAGCAATCAAAATACTTCCACCGATCAGAATTTCCCACGTCAAAGGCTCGCCAAGAAATAAGCTACCGCCCAGAACCGACGCGACCGGCGTCAACAACAGGAAAGGCCCGACCTGCCCCGCCTCATATTTGCCCAACACATGATACCAACACGCATAGGCCACCGCCGTCATCATCACCCCCAGGTACAACACAGCGGCCCAAACCGACCATCCCGCGCCGCTGAGCGCCGGGCGCGGATCACCCTCAATCGCTAGGGACAAGAGCAACAGTTGCGGCGCGGCCAAAACCGACACCCAAGCGATCGTCGTCACACCGCCCAATTCACCAAGGCGGCGCACCATTACCTGTCCAAAGGCCCAAAACAAACCGCCCCCCAGGACCATCGCGATTCCAACATGCTGTCCATGCAAGCGCGGCGTTCCATAAACGATCCACAGCCCCGCAAACGCGACAATCATCCCAATAAATTTCCGCAAACCGAGTCGCTCACCAAGCCATACCGCCGCGATCAATACGAGGAACACGACCTCAACTTGGACAATCAGTGCAGTCGTTCCAGCATCAAGACGCTTCAACCCGTTGAAAGTCAGACCATATTGCAAAGTCGATCCGACCAGAGCAATCAAAGCCAATGCAAACAGATGCCGCTTCGGCACTGGCACGAACCAAACCAATAACAACGCAGCGACCGAAAATCGGAGGGTCATCAGCAAGATTGGTGGGAAGGTTTCTAAGACGGGTTTTGCGACCACCAAACCCAACCCCCAGAGGAGCGGAACCGCCGCCGCAATCAGTGCGTCAGTAATTTTCAAAACAACCTCACCTCAGAATTTAGATGATCCTAAGATGATAAAGCATGGAAAAAGCGCCTAAAACCGACACAAAGAAATCGCAAAAAAATACACTCTATGCGTGATCTAAAATACCTGAATTCCTGCGCTATTCTGACACAAACGCCCCTTGTCCCTCTGGCCTTGATCTCATAGCATCCCCCCGAAGAGAGTGCGTGTTGCGCTCTTTCCGGGGGTACTCTGAGCTGGAGCTGTAAGAGCAATGGATTTCTCACGTATTATGAACTGTAGGCCACTGTTGTGGGCATTATTTGGATTGTTCCTACTAAGCTTTGGAGCAGTCGGACTTTCGACCTGCTCGGACGGGTCAAAGCGTATCGCGCAAATCGCGCAACTTGAAGAAAGCAACTCGGCACTCGCTGCCGAAAAAGCGGAACTCGAAGCTGCTCGCGCTGCTCTCGCAGCGGAAAAAGAAGAATTGGCCGGATCACTTGGTTCGGTTCGGTCCAGTTTTGCAGACTTAGAGGTCGACGGCATTAGCGCAGATGGCGACGCAGCAACTCAAATCAGCACATTGGGCGCACAGATTGCCGCGCTGAGTGGAGAGCGGGACACTCTCACGGCCAGCCAAGCTGCATCTGCTGACAAAGCCGACGATATGCAGTTGCAGATTGATGCACTTATGGCCGAGCGCGACAGCGCCAAATCGCTTGTCGAAGAACAATCTCTCGTTCTCGCGGAGCTGGAAACGGAACTCGCGGATACCGCAGACAACCTGCAAATGCAGCTTGATGAGGCGACATTCGGTCAGACGAATGCAGCTAAGTTAGTTGACGAAAAGGCTCTAATCCTCGCTGACGCTGAATCCGAATTGGCCAGCGCCGAGGAAATGGTTCAGTCGCAGAAAACGATTATCGCTGACCTCGAAGCGCAACTCGCTGCGGTGCCCGAGCCTGCACCGGCCATCGCTTCTTCCTTCATGAGCGGTGGTTCGAGCCTGACGATGCTTCAGGATGACCGGGACCATTCGGTTGATGCGCTCACGCGCAGCCTTTCCGCGGCACGCCGCACGCGGGCAACGCTTACGGATGAGATTGACTCGCTGAACGAAGAACTTGATGCGGCTCGCGCTCAGGTTCGCACAGCGCGTCGTGAACTGCGCTCACTCGAAGACGAGCGCGCGATCCTCGAAGAGCAAAACGGAGCGCTCAGCTCCGAGCGCGATACCTTGCAATCGCAACTGTCGTCGGCTGTTCCTGACGAGGCTCTCGTCGAAGCTGAAGCAAAGCTCGCCGATCTCGAAGAACAACTCGCGACGCTTCAAGAATCCGCTGCGGCGGAAAAAGAGGCCGGCGCTGGTGCCTTGGCATCGGTTCAGGCAGAACTGGACGCGTCTCAGGAAGGTCTGGACGATGCGTCGAACAGCCTGACTCGCCTCAAGAACGAGAACGATCTTCTCAAGGTCGAACTCGCTGAGTTGACCGGCGATCTTGAAGCCGCCAACGGCGAAGCCGAAAAAGTCGGCGCGATGGAAGCTGAAATCGCCAAATTGAGCGAAATGGTCTCTGCTTACGAGGCCGATGACAGCGCCGAACGCTTGGGCCTTCTGGCAGAGCAAAATACACAAGCCGATCAAGAAATTGACGGCCTGCAACTCGCTCTGGCTGAATCCCAAGAAAGCAATGCGAAACTCGGCATCACCATTGAAGAGCTGCGCGCTCAAATAGATGAGATGACCGAGGAAGGCAGTGCAACAGCAGCAGAAGCCGGAGAGCTTCGTGCTGAACTCGACACGCTTACCGCCGAAGCAGAGGAAAGCGTAACCGAACTCGCGGAAGCAGACACCGAAATCGAAGCCCTGCTAGCGGAACTGAACACCTCCGAAGTCGAGCGCGACAAACTGGTCGTCAAGATCGAAGAGTTACAGGCCGAACGCGACGCGATAGCGGAAGGCGATCAAGCGACCGCTGCGCGCTTTGCTGCACTGGATGAAGAGGCTGAACAAAACGCCGAAAAACTCGCAAGCGTCGAAGGCGCTCTCGAAACGGCAACGGCACGTTCCGCTGATCTTCAAGGTTTGCTAAGTGAGCAACGTGCTCGCAACGAAGAACTGGAACGCTCACTCGCCGACGCACAACAAGGCGCTGCTGCGAAACTCAGCGATGCGGAAGGTGCCCTCGAAACGGCCAATGGCCGCGCCGAGGAGCTTTTGGCGACCCTTCAAGAACAACGTGCACGTAACGCGGAACTGGAGCGTGCTATTGCTGATGCCGAAGAGGCGGGCGCAATCCTCGAAGCGAAAATTGCCGAGCAACAAGAACTGCTCGACAGTGCCAACCAAGAACGAAGCGCTTTCGTCGGTGAACTGGAGACGTTGGAGGGACGTTACGGCGACCTGACAAAAGAAATTGCCGCACAAGACACCGAAATCGCCGACTTCGTGCTCGGTACGACGGAACTCACGAAAGAGCGTGATGCGCTGCAAGCGGAAATCGCTGGACTGCAATCATCCATCACGGATGGCGAAGCAACTGCCGCTTCACTGCAGTCAGAAGTCGACGCGCTGCAAACCCGGATCGGCGAACTGACCGTCGAGCTGGAAAACCGCAACGCTGCCATCGACACAGCCAACGCCACGACTGAACAAGTCGAAGGCGAACTGGCAGAGCTCGAAAAACAGATCGAAGGTCTGGAAGGCGACGTTTCGGGTCGTGATACGCAGATCGACGCCCTGCGCGCCGAACTCGGATCACTCCGCGATGAAAACGCAACCACGACGTCGAAACTGGGTGCGGAAACGAACCGTGTGGCCAGCATCCAGCGTCAACTTGATGCTCTGCGCGACGCGGCAACCGGGTCTGAAGCAGAACTTCAAGCCAAGCTGGCGGATGCTGAAGAGCGGGCAACCCGCTTTGGCACCATGCTGTCCGAGGCACCAACCCGTGAACAAGTTGACGCCCTGCAAGCACGCTTAAAAGAAGCAATGGCGGAGGCCGCCGAAAACGGCGAACGTGCAACCCGCTTTGGAACCATGTTGTCCGAAGCGCCAACCCGCGAACAGCTTGATGCGACCATCGCGCGCCTCAACGCATCGCAGGCTGATCTCGCAAGCCTCAACATTGACCTCGCATCCGCCGAAGAACGCGCGACCCGCTTTGGCACCATGTTGTCCGAAGCACCAACCCGCGAACAGCTTGATGCGACCATCGCGCGCCTCAACGCATCGCAGGCTGATCTCGCAAGCCTCAACATTGACCTCGCATCCGCCGAAGAACGCGCGACCCGCTTTGGCACGATGCTGTCCGAGGCGCCAACCCGCGAACAGCTAGACGCCAACATCGCCCGCCTCAACGCGGCACAAGATGGTTTGGCAGAAGCTGCAGATCGGGAAGCCGCGATCAACGCGCGTCTGAAAGAAGCACTGGACGGACGGTCAAGCGCCGAAGCACGGGCCACCCGCTTTGGCACCATGCTGTCCGAAGCTCCAACCCGTGAGCAACTCGATGCGACCATCGCGCGTCTCACGGACATGTCGAAGACTGCCGACGATCTGCAAGGGGCCAACACCGACCTCAACGTGCGCCTTGCGGCACTGAACGATGAGATCGAGGCCACCCAAGCAGACCGCGCGATTCAACTCGGCACGATGCAAAGCCGGATGGCAGAGCTTCGTATCGAAAACCGCGATCTGCAAAACGAGCTGGACCTTCTCGCCTCGCAACCTCCGCAACAGGTGATTGTGAACAACGAGAACAGCGATGCCCTGCGGAATGGTCTGATCAACGCCCTTGGCGCGGATGCGATCATCAACCCGGACGGCTCACTGTCCCTCAGCTCCAGCGCCACCTTCGCGGCGGGGTCGGCCACGCTGTCGCAAGGCGGTCAGCAAGTGCTCAACCGTGCAGCGGGTGAGATTGTGAACTTCCTCAACACCCGCCCCGATGCACGCGGCGTGATTGTTGTCGAAGGCCACACGGATGCGGACCCGATCAATACACGGCAATTCCCATCGAACTGGACGCTCTCGGCGGCCCGCGCGGGCAATGTCGTGAACTTCCTGGTCGGGCTGGGCGTGCCTGCTGACCGGATCAAAGCGGAAGCTTATGCTGAAACCCAGCCGGTCGATCCGGGCACCAGCCGCGAAGCCTTCGCGCGCAACCGCCGGATTCAGTTCGACTTTGCTCCTGAGTAACCCCGCACACACAAAAGGCCACCCCACCGGGTGGCCTTTGATAATTCGACGATCCAATAAGGCCCCGTTTCAGCGGGGCCTTATTTTTTGCAGATCAACAATCACGACATCACCGCCATCGAAAACCAGGGCGGCACACCCCTCGCGCGTTACGCTGGTTCAAACGGCAATGGCCTTGCGAATAAAGACGCCGCACGCGCACTGACATGCGCGGCATCTCCCGTCGTTAGGCAATCAAGGCTCCCTGTTCCGCCCTTAAACTGCGGATGGCGTTCCAGATGCGCGGCAAGGCTATCGGCAACGATTTGCGGCTGTGAGAGGATCGGTACATCGGCTGGCAGCGCCGCGCGAAACGCCGCCTCCGCATGGGGATAATGGGTACAGCCCAAAATCGCGACTTCCGGCGTACCCTTCGGCAATGCCTCGGCCACCGCCTCAGCAACGATCTCGTCAAAGGGCTCACCCGCCTCTATAGCATCCACCAATCCGGGACAGCCTTGTTCGACAATCGTCAAGTTCGGGGCGAGGCGCTGTGCCTCTCGCGTAAACGCGCGGCTTCTGACCGTGGCGGGGGTCGCAAAGAAAACAGCGCGAGAGAGTGGCGCCCTGCCCGGCTCATCTCGCCAACCGCGCCCGGTCAACGCTTCGAGCAGCGGCACGAAAACACCTAAAATTCGATTGTTTGGCGCGGCCTCTGGTAACCAATCCTGTTGAAGATTTCTCAACGCCAAGGCCGACGCCGTATTACACGCAACAAGCACCAGCGGACATCCAGCGGCAAACAAGCGTTCAATGGCCGCGCGGGTCAGAACCCTGACCTCCTCTGGGCTGCGAGTGCCATACGGCGCATGAGCATTGTCGCCGAGATAAACGAAATCCTGCTCCGGCATGGCACGGCGCAGCTCCGCCAGCACGGTTAACCCGCCCAAGCCGGAATCGAAAACGCCGATAGGATGCCGTTCATTTACCATCCTGACGCAATACCGTGCAGTGTAACTCGCTGTAAATGCCTTGTTTTTTTCGGCGAAATCTGCCACTAAGCGTCTGCTGATAGATCGTCATGCGGGAGAGATCGGGCTAGCCCGACGCCGAAGGAGCAACTTCCCGGAAACTCTCAGGCAAACGGACTGCTTGACGACAGCAATCTGGAGAGCGGTGGCCCACAGGCTGCCCACCGAAGGAGAAGTCGGGTGCATCCGCGCGCGGCGAAACTCTCAGGTTCCGCGACAGATGGGAATTGTGCTGGCTCGCCAGCGTCACCTGTTTGACGAAAGGAACCGTCATGCGCCGCATTGCTGTTATCGGAGCCGGAATTACCGGCATCACCACCGCCTATGCCCTCCTCAACCGAGGTTTCGAGGTCACGGTCTTTGACCGGCACCGCTATGCCGCGATGGAAACCTCCTTCGCGAATGGCGGTCAGCTCTCCGCCTCAAATGCCGAGGTTTGGACGCAATGGGGAACGATCTTCAAGGGCATCAAATGGATGTTCAGCCCAGACGCACCGCTGCTGGTGAATCCCAAACCAAGCTGGCACAAATACTCCTGGATGGCCGAGTTTATGTCGAACATCCCAAACTATCGCCAGAACACAATCGACACGGTGCGCCTCGCGATTGCCGCACGCGAGCATCTTAAAACCAACGCGCAGCGCGAGGGGTTTGACTTCGATTGCGAGGAGCGCGGCATCTTGCATGTCTATGACAATCGCAAAGAATTCGACCACGCAACCAAGGTCAATGCGCTCTTGGCAGAGGGTGGCTTGCACCGCGAAGCTGTTGGCCCTGATCAAATCCGCGAAATCGAACCGGCTCTACCCGGCGACCTTTACGGCGGCTATTTCACCCGCAGCGATTTCACCGGCGACATTCACGCCTATAGCCGAGGTCTCGGTGCTGCCTGCCAAAAACGCGGTGTGCGATTTGAATATGGAGCAATGGCTGAAGTGCTCGACCACTCTTCCGACGGCGTTCACTTAGGCTGGGATATTGACGACAACAAGCAAGACGCGATGTTCGACGGCGTCGTGGTCTGTGCCGGGGTGCGCTCACGGGGATTGGCGGCGGCGTTAGGGGATCGCGTGAACATCTATCCTGTGAAGGGATATTCCATCACGGTGAACCTTGATGACGCTGAAAGCCAAGCCGCTGCACCTTGGGTCAGCCTGCTTGACGATGGCGCAAAGATCGTCACCAGCCGCCTTGGTGTTGATCGTTTCCGCATCGCCGGAACCGCTGAATTCAATGGCGCAAACCGCGACATCCGGAATGACCGCATCGTCCCGCTGGTAAAGTGGTGCGAAAAGCTGTTCCCCGGCGTGTCGACCGAACATGCTGTGCCGTGGGCCGGCTTGCGCCCCATGATGCCAAACATGATGCCAAAAGTCGGCGCGGGGAATAAACCGGGCGTTTTCTACAACACCGGACACGGGCACCTTGGATGGACCCTATCGGCGGCAACGGCGGAGATTGTCGCGGACAACGTTCTCGCAGCTTCAGGCGCAACGGCCTACGCCATCAGCGCAGCGGCTTAAACGGTGTGCGCAGGGTTCACCCCTGCGCTTCCATCGCCTAGGCTGGGGGTCTCGCAACAACGGACCCGAACACCATGAGTAACCGTCTTCTCATCGCCCTCACCTCTTTCGCCCGTCGCAACTGGGAATCGGGGGCGAGCGGCACTCGAATTGTAGGGATTGAGCCGGAAGCGCTAGTGGCACTGTGCAACGACGCGATTGCAGGCGGTGCGCTGCTAGTCGATGGCTACGCGCCGTTCTGCAAACATCTGTTTTTGGAGAACCCATCGCAGACCCGCTGCGGCTTTGCCCCGATCACCGATGAAAACCGGGCGTTGCTGAAATCAGGCTATCTCGCCCGTCGCGAGGGCGAGTTGGCCGTGCTGGAGCGGTGGTTCGAAGACATCGAAGCCCCCATCGCCACTCATCTCGACGTGATCCTCTATAGCCACGCACAGTTGGTGATCGAGGCCGACGCCTTCCCCGAAGACGTCCCCGATTGTGGCTGGGGAATTGTCAGCACATTGGGTGTGCTTAAACCCGAAGAACCACCTATGCCGCCCATTACTCAACTCCGCAATGCGTTGGGGCCAAGCGAAGGCGGCTCCGGCGTCGCAATAGACCGCGCCGCCTATGATCGCGCCGTCACGTTTTGGGAGGGACATGCAGCGGTGAAACGGCCATAGCAAACAAGGCCGCCTCAAAAAAAGCCGCCCCCGAGGGAGCGGCTTTTGATCTCGAAAGTCTTGAAACGATTAACGCTTCGAGAACTGGAAGCTCCGGCGGGCTTTGGCCTTACCGTATTTCTTACGCTCAACAACACGTGGATCGCGGGTGATGAAGCCAGCTTTCTTGAGCGCCGGACGCATGACCGGGTCATAATTCGCAAGCGCCTTAGAGATACCGTGGCGCACGGCACCAGCTTGACCTGACAGACCGCCGCCCTTGACGGTACACATCACGTCGAACTGACCTGCAACATTGGCCACTGTGAACGGCTGGTTGATCACCATGCGAAGCACAGGACGGGCAAAGTATTTTTCAACTTCGCGGCCATTCACCGTGATCTTGCCGGTGCCGGGCTTAACCCAAACACGCGCAATCGCGTCTTTCCGCTTGCCGGTGGCATAGGCACGGCCAAGCTCATCGCGCTTTTGCTCGTAAACAGGGGCTGCTTCGTTATTGGCAAGCGACGGGTCAACAGCAGGTGCCTCACCTTCTGCAGCCGCCGGGGCCGCAGCAGCATTCGCGGCGACGGCGTCTTTCAGACCTTCGAGCGATTTAATTTCATCAGCCATTATGCTCTCCGCGCGTTTTTAATGTTTGCCGACGCGAAGTCGAGGACTTCAGGGGACTGAGCTTCGTGTGGATGCTCGGAACCGGCGTAGATTTTCAGGTGGCGCATTTGCTGGCGTGTCAAAGGACCACCCGGCATCATGCGCTTTACTGCGGCCTCGATCACGCGCTCAGGGTGCTTGCCTTCCAACAGTTGGCGTGCGGTGCGGTCTTTGATGCCGCCCGGATAACCCGTGTGCCAGTAATAGGTTTTGTTGTCGCGCTTACGGCCCGTCAGCAACACTTTCTCGGCGTTGATGACAACGACATGGTCGCCCATATCCATATGCGGCGTGAAGGTGGCTTTATGCTTTCCGCGCAAGCGCATCGCAATTTCCGATGCGAGCCGGCCCAGCACGAGACCGTCAGCATCGATCAGGGTCCAGCCCTTTTCGATATCGGACGGTTTGGCGGTATAGGTCTTCA
>CAZJWF010000111.1:0-9840 GCA_964549375.1 uncultured Neomegalonema sp. | reverse complement strand
GGCGCTCTTGTGTGGTTGGCGGTTTGGGGCGAACCGTATCGAGCGTCCGCCAGATAAAGTCTCGCTTGCTTCGATGTTCATTTGACCCCCTCCGAAATCCGGGCGGGAGGCGCAGGCGGCTAAGCCGCTGCCCCGCGCGCGGCGCGGGACAGGGCATTTCAGTTTTGGATCACCCGCAGTGGAGGGCTTAGCCTCTGCCTTTCCACGGAACCAAAAGCCGTTCGGCCCAACGCATCAGCATATCAATGCCAAATCCGATGATGCCGATCAGGATGATTCCCATAATTACGATGTCGGTGTTCTGGAACTTTGAGGCGGCAATGATCATCTTACCGACCCCTTTTTCAGCGGCGACAAGTTCGGCGGCCACAACCGTTCCCCAACAAACGCCCATCGCGACTCGAGCACCCGTGAAGATGTCCGGCAGGCTGTTTGGAATGATCACATGGCGCAAGAGCTGCCACTTTGACGCCCCAAGCGAGTAGGCCGCGTGAACCTTTGAAATATTGACCCCCGAAACGCCCGCTCGTGCGGCGATGGTCATGATCCAGAGCGCAGCCAAGAAGAGAAGAATGATCTTGCCTGTTTCGCCAATACCCGCCCAGATGATGACGAGTGGGATCAGGGCCAGCGGCGGCACCGGACGCATGAATTCGACGATAGGGTCGAACCATCCCCGGAACCAGTTGGACAGACCCATCGCATAGCCCAGCGGGATGCCAATGAGAGCACCGAGCGCAAAACCGACGATCACTCGGAAGAGGGAATATCCGACATGCTCCAGCAGCGTGATGTTCTGATACCCTTGGCTGGCAATCTCGACGAGGCGTTTCCAAACCTGCTCAGGCGCTGGAAGCCAAATCGACTCCATCTGCCAACCTGTGTTTGGCGTGATGTTCAGCGTGCCTTTGTCCGTCAGAGTGACGGTACCGAAATCGACTTCGAAATCGCGTTGTGCGTCTGCGGCTTGCTCGCTTGCCTTTGGATCAAAGGTGGTTGAGACGCCATTGATCGCAAAGATGCGCGCGCCCGCCTTGCGTTTCACTTCGTCGTTTTTGTCCCAGATGACCAGCTTGCTGCGAAATTCAGCAATCGCGACGCCGTCGTTCTTGGCAATGCCGTCACCGGCCTCTGGTTTTGGCGCATCAACCTCTTCATCAACCGGGAAGACGGCGACTTCGACCGTGGCGTCGTCGGTGGACCCATCTGGAGCTTCGACAGTGTAAGAGAAGCTGCCATTTCCGGTAAATGGGCCGGGTGCATGGAGCCAGCTTGGGAGAAGAGAGCTGCCGGTAAAGGCTCCCCAAAGCAGGAAGATCACGGCGATCGAAATTACACTCCCGGCGCGTTCCGCCCGAACGGCACTTTCATCCCCGAATGTGACAGTCTTGAGGGCTGTGAAATCTTGCCGACGGCGAAATTTTCCTCGGATGAACCGCCAGATCGTCATGCACAGCAGAACCAGCACCACATAAGCGATCAGGAACGGCACAGCCTTGAGCATCGCTGTGCTCAGTGTTCCGAGGTCGGTGCTAAGCCCTTCACCGAGCACTTGCAGTTGCGCCCAAAGCGCGGAGGTAAAGCCTTCGAAGCTCATTTGCTTGCCTCCGTTTGGCCCATGATTTCTTCTTCCATTTCCCAGATCATCGATAGAATTTCGTCGCGGCGGGGGCTGTAGTCTGCGTGCCGTTTCACTTCTCGTAAGTCGGCCCCAACGCCCATATCAGCGAAGGGCAGGTTATATTCGCGGTGGATGCGTCCGGGGCGCGGGGCCATAACGATCAGGCGTTCGCCGAGCAACAGAGCTTCCTCAACCGAGTGGGTGATCAGGATGATCGTTTTGCCCGTTTCTTTCCAAAGCTTGAGGACAAGGCCTTGCATCTTTTCACGGGTCAGCGCGTCCAGCGCTCCGAGAGGTTCATCCATTAAGATCACATCAGGATCATTGGCGAGACAGCGGGCAAGTGCCACACGCTGTTGCATCCCGCCGGACAGCTCGTAAATTGCTTTGTCCTTGAAATCTTGTAGCCCGACAACGTCGAGCAGATGATTTACCGTCTCACGTTTTTGGCGACCTGGCATCCCCTTCATTTTGGGGCCAAAACCAACATTTTTCGAAACGCTCATCCACTCGAAAAGCGCGCCTTGCTGGAAGACCATCCCACGTTCGGGACTAGGTCCGACAACGCGGTTTCCGCCGAGTGAAACCTCTCCAGAAGTCGGTGCAAGAAAACCCGCGATGATGTTGAGAAGTGTCGTCTTGCCACAACCTGACGGGCCAAGGACACTCACCAGTTCCCCAGACTTGATGTCCAGCGATACGTTTTGCAGGGCTTGCACCGCGCTGCCATTTGGCAGTTCAAAGCGCATGGAAATATCATCAATTAACAGTCCCGACATCGGGTACGTGCTCCTAAGCAAGATGGGGGAGTCGGGGAGGGCCTCCTCCCGCTGAGGGGAGGAGGCAAGGCGAGGTAGCTTTACTTCGCTGCGGCAAGTGGTTCCACGTTGACAGCACCGTCATAGCTGCTGCGTGCTTTGTCGATCGAGCCAGCTTCAACGAAGACGTCTGCAACGCCTTTCATGAAGACTTGGCTGCCGCCGCCGAGCCACTTATCCGAAAGCTGATCTGCTGCGGATGGGAATTCAAACGTCGCCATCGTGTCGGCGGTTGCGCCTTCATCCATACCCGCGTCTTTCGCGATCACTGGCAGCATGACGTCATTCATCAGGCCGGTGTTCCAGATCGAGTTCATCGCAGCGGTTACGCCAACGAACTTCGAAACCAGTTCGCTGTTTTCTGCAACGAAGCTTGCAGGAGCGGTGGTCACGTCAAAGACGAGGATGCCCAACTCTTCTTTTTCAGCACCGGTGAGAAGAATGTTGCCGTGCTCTTTCATGCGACGCAGCGCGCCACCCCAGCCACATGCCATGTCGAGTGACCCTTGCGCGAGTGCAGCAGCACTGTCTGCTGGCGCCATGTCGACAACCTCAAGGCCATCGACCTTAACGCCGAAGTGGTTCATTTGCTTCAAGAAGCCGTAGTGTGCAGCCGTACCGAGTGGAACAGCGACTTTCTTGCCAGCAAGCTCATCCGCGCTGTTTTTGTCGATTTCCAGTGCAGAAGCCACGACGCAGTTGTCGTTTTCGGAGTAGCTGACCGCAACATCAACGATTTGAAGGTCTTGGCCGGCCGAAGTTGCCACGACGAAAGGCGGTACACCTTGCGAAACGGAGATTTGGACGTCGCCGGAAGCCATTGCAGCCGACATTGCCGTACCCGTGTCGAAGCTAACCCAATTGACTTTAACGCCGAGCGCTTCGTCGTACTGGCCTTTAACTTTTGCGTACTGGAAAGGCATTGGCCACTCGAGGAAGTAACCTACGGTGATTTCGTCATCGGCTGCATTCGCAGACGTTGCCGCGATTGCCATCACAGCGCTAGCCATCAGGCTAGCCGTTAGTTTCTTGAACATCTAATTCTCCCGTTGTTCAGTGCGTTAGTTATTTGGTTCCGAATCTGGAACTCTTTATTATCATTAAGCCTGTCGCGGTGGCTGTAAAACCATCATTATTTCCCCTGTCGATTCATAGCCGTATCGGCGAAAGGTAATCCGCGAGACCAAAGGATGCAGGACAGTGTCACGCTCGTCCGCCGTCTGCAACAGTGTAGGCGACATCTTGCACAGCAGTTAGGGGTGTGTATGGGGCCACATTCTGAATTTTATTGACCGCGAGAGTGCGAAAGTGCGCGGATGTGGCACTTTCGGAGGTAAAATTGAACGGTGTAAGCCGATGTAGAGGTGTCAGATCTTTTCTTCTGGAAGATGCAGTCGCGGGCCAGAAGGGTGGGCGGATGGCCGGGAATCACATGTCTTGCCTTCCGCCGTTGCAATCCGAAGGATGATTTTCTAGCGTCGGAATCTCTCAGCTTTAGTAGGATTGGAAGAGGGGCACGAGCATGAGCCGCGTCGGTTACGACCCCGTCCTTTTTATTGTTGGTATGCTGGCGCAAATCGCTAGGTTTGCGGGCAATCGGTGACGATCACTGTCCCGCCTCTTGCTGATCCGGCTCCGCGTGACCTTTGTACGGATTGTGGCCTCTCGCGGACCACTGAAGCGAAGCGATGCGGCCGCGCGTGCCAATTCATTCAGCCTGATTACGCTGGGTTGGAAGCGCAGGTTCATGGCCGTGCGCGTGATCCGCAACGCGGAGATGAGGTTTTCTTCGGCCCGTATCGTCGAATGGTCCGAGCGGCCTTGGCCCCGCCGAAACGTGGCGCGCAATGGACCGGCATCACGACCCGCCTCGCCGAGCGCTTGTTGGAGACGGACGCCGTCGATGCGGTTTTGACAATGGCCCCGCACCCGACCGACAGGTGGCAACCTGTTCCGGTCTTGATTACCGAAGCTGCAGATCTGTCTGAAGTACGCGGGATGCGGATGGGTTATGCGCCGTTGCTAGCGTTGCTTGAGCCGGCACGAGCCGCTGGACACAAACGTATCGCTGTTATTGGCATCCCTTGTCAGGTCTACGCCCTCCGCGCGATTGAGCGAGACTTGGGCTTTGAGAGCATCACGGTTATTGGCACGCCCTGTTCGGACAACACGACGACAGAGAATTTTCATAAGTTCTTGAAGTTACTCTCTGACGTGCCGGAGACGATTTCCTATCTAGAATTTCGCGCCGACTATCGCGTCGAATTACGCTTTTCCAATGGTGAGACCAAGCTGATCCCGTTCCTGAGTCTCCCGATTTCTGACCTGCCGAGCGATTTCTTTCCCTTAACGTGCCGCACCTGTGTCGATTACACGAATGCGCTTGCCGACATCACAGTTGGTTACATGGGAGGTGAGGGTGAACAATGGCTGCTCGTACGCAATGCGCGGGGTGAAGCGTTGCTTGGTTTGCTTGGCTATGAGGTGCGCCTTTCGGAACCGGGGGATAAGGGCAAGCGTGCGGGCGCGGTGAAGGGTTTTCTCGCCAATACTGAACGCGCTGCTGGCGGACTGCCTCTGCGGAGGATGCCGAACTGGCTGCGCCCGATTGTCAGTTGGCTGATGCCCAAGATCGGCCCGCGTGGCCTCGAATTTGCGCGGGCGAGGGTGGAGATGAAAGCGGTAGAGACCGTCCTGCACTTGCGGCGAGAACGTCCGGCAATGATGAAAAATATGATCCCGGATCACGTCTGGCGACTCTTGCGCCCCTATGGCATCCTCCGCGAAGATGGTGAACGGAAAACCAAGCGATGACAGACCTGCCCGCCTTTGCGCCAATCCCAGAAGTCTTACCCTCGACAGTTCCTTTTGTAGGACCGGAACAGATCGAGCGAGAGACGGGACAAAAGTTTAAGGCCCGATTGGGCGCGAACGAATTGACACTTCCCGCATCGGATTTCGTGCGTGCGGCCTGCGCGCGCGTGATGAAAGATGAGTCCGCGTTTTATCCCGATCCGGTTGCCTACGAGCTGCGTGAAGCACTATCGGGACACACGGGTTATAGCACCGATCAAATATTGGTGGGCGAGGGGATTGACGCCTTGCTGGGTTGGGTCGCGCGTTTGTTTCTGGCACCCGGCGACAGGGCAGTTACCTCGCGCGGCGCTTACCCAACCTTCAACTATCATGTTGCAGGGGCAGGCGCTCACCTCGAAATGGTTCCCTATCGCGAGGATGCTCAAGATCCGGGCGCGCTGGCCGCGATGGCGCGAGAGATGAACGCCAAGCTGGTCTATTTTTGTAATCCAGATAACCCAATGGGCAGTTGGCATGATGCGGCGACGGTGATGGAGTTCGTGGACAGCATCCCAGAGACGTGTCTGGTTCTGCTTGATGAAGCCTACGCCGAATTCGCGCCGAAAGGCATCGTGCCGCCCGACACCTTCGAGCGTCCGAACATGATCCGGCTGCGTACCTTCTCAAAGGCTTATGGTCTGGCGGGTATGCGGATCGGGTATGCGTTGGCCTCTCAGCGGGTCATCAAGGGATTTGATAAAATTCGGAATCACTTTGGCGTTGCCCGAATTGCTCAGGCGGCGGCTCATGCTGCTCTCGACGATCAAGCTCATATGACGCAAACGGTTGCGACTATTGCGAAAGGACGGGAGCGGCTCGCCGCGATTGTCCGAGAGAACGGCCTGACGCCGCTAAGCTCTGCGACGAACTTCGTTGCAATTGACTGTGGAGCCGATGGTGCGTTTGCAAAGCGGGTGCTGGACGAGATGATCGCTCGGCAGGTGTTTGTTCGGATGCCGGGGCCTGATGTGTTGAACCGCTGCATCCGGGTAAGTGTAGGCAGGGACGACGAATTGGACATTTTTGAGCAGGTTTTGCCAGAGGCACTCGCCGCCGCTCGCAAATGAGTGTCTCGCAAATTTTGTTGCATTGCACTATATCGCGTTGCGATGCACAAATTTACGAGGAAAGATATGTTGACCGGAAAAATTGCCGTCGTGACAGGGTCCACCAGTGGCATTGGCCTTGGGATCGCGAAAGTCTTGGCTGAACAAGGCTGTAAGGTCGTCATAAACGATCATACCAAAAGCGATGCTGCCCGTGAGATTGCGACGAATTTGGGCAAAGAGACCGGGACAGAGGTTGCCTATGTCGGTGCGGATATGTCGAGCGCCGAAGACTGTGCGGCGCTGATTTCGGGCGCAGAAGCTGAGTTCGGTCAGGTGGATATTCTCGTGAACAATGCGGGTATCCAGTATGTCGAAAAGATTGAGGATTTTCCGACCGGCAAATGGGACGCAATCATCGCCATTAACCTGTCTTCGGCCTTCCACACGACCCGTGCGGCCTTTGCTGGGATGAAACAGCGCGGCTGGGGCCGCATCGTCAATATCGCGTCGGCGCATGGGTTGACGGCTTCGCCCTACAAAAGCGCATATGTTGCCGCTAAGCATGGGGTTGTCGGATTGTCGAAAGTGACCGCTCTGGAGGCCGCCGAAGCTCGCCTCAACGTTACCTGCAACGCCGTTTGCCCCGGCTATGTCTGGACGCCCTTGGTCGAAGCGCAACTCGAAGATCAGATGCGCGCGAACGGTATGACCAAAGATGAAGTCATCAATCAGGTCATGTTGACCCGCACGCCGACCCGCGAATTTGCCACTGTCGGGCAAATCGGGTCCACAACTGCGTTCCTCTGTTCAGAAGGCGCTGCACAGATCACCGGAACTTCGATTTCCGTCGATGGCGGCTGGACAGCAATGTGACCCAGACAATCAACCTCGCCCTTCAGGGTGGCGGCGCGCATGGCGCGTTTACTTGGGGAGCGTTGGATCGCTTGCTCGAAGAAGATGACCTTGAGTTTGAGGCCATCACAGCGACCAGTGCGGGGGCCATGAATGCGGCGATGCTGGTCACGGGTCTGGCGCGAGGTGGGCGCGAGGGAGCCAAAGACTTGCTTGCCGAGTTCTGGCACAAAATCGTGGACCGTTCGGGAGGTTCAACGTCGCCTTTCGCCATGTTCGCCCTTCCGCCAGACCCGGCGACCCTGTCGGGGTTCTTCGAGTATTCGCCCGCGTATATGATGGGCGACTGGTTGACGCGGACGTTTTCGCCGTACCAGCTCAACCCTCTCAACATCAATCCGCTGCGCGATTTGCTGGAAGAGATGATTGACTTCGACGAGGTTTGTCATCCGCGCGGCCCGCGACTGTTCGTCAATGCCACGAGCGTGCGGCATGGTCGGCCCAAAGTCTTTAGCGGTGAAGAAATCTCGGTTGATGCAATCCTCGCTTCGGCTTGCTTGCCGTATCTGTTTCAAGCGGTCGAGATTGATGGCGAACCCTATTGGGACGGCGGCTACGTTGGAAATCCAGCGATATATCCGTTGATCTACGAGGCAAAGTGCCGCGACGTTTTGATCGTCCATATCAACCCGATTGAACGCGAGCAGACGCCGCGCACAGCCGGGGAAATCGCAAACCGGATCAATGAAATCAGTTTTAATGCGTCGCTGATGCGTGAGATGCGAGCGATTGATTTCGTGCAGTACCTGATTGACGAGGGCATCATTGGTAAGGACCGTTGGAAGAGGATGAGGGTTCACTCCATCCGCGATGATGCAACAATGGCGGCCTTCAGTGTCGCCACGAAGATCACCCCGGATTGGACGGTCATTACAAAGCTGCGCGAAGCGGGCAGGGCGACGACTGACGCATGGCTCGCGGCGCATAAAACGAAGATCGGCGAATCCGACAGCGTCGATATCAAGGCCGATTTTCTGTAACCGGCATCGCGGCTCAATTGGCCGCGATCTGGGCAGGGGTGCCCACGAGGCGGATCGTCCGAGTGGCAAGAGCTTCAACGTCCTCAGCATCATGACTAACGAGAATCAGCCGCGTGGGTCGTTGGCGCAATAGCTCTGACAGCATGGTCCGCATCGAGGCCGCCGTTTCTGGATCAAGCGAGGCAAAAGGCTCGTCCATCAACAATGTCTCCGGTTGTCGCGCAAAAGCGCGGACAATCCCTATCCGGCGACGTTGGCCCAGCGATAACTGCGATGGATAGAGCGCCGCCTTCTCCGCCAAACCAACTTGCTCCAACAGGTGGTCCGCCTCGGCCTCAGAGACATTCGCCGCCAGCATGATGTTATCTCGTGCGCTTCGCCACGGCAGGAGGGTCGGTTCCTGAAAGACGAAAGCCAAACGTCCAACCCCGGTAATCGAGCCGTCGAAATTTTGATCTAATCCGGCGATCAACCGCAGCAAGGTCGACTTGCCAACTCCCGATGGCCCAATCAGCGCAACGGACTCTGTATCGTCAATTTCGATGTGCAGGCGGCCCAGGACGTGTGCCTCGCCGAATGCCTTTCCGTGGAGGTCAATTCGCATCATGCTCGGCGCCACCGCGTCGCGTGATTTTGCCACGGTTGGAGAATGCACAGCTCAATGGCAATCATCACCGCAACAAAACTGAGAGAGTAGGCGAGCACGTGGCCCACATCGAAGTTTTGAAAATAAAGATGGATTTGAAAGCCGATCCCGTTCGAGCGTCCCAGGAACTCGACAACGAGTACAATCTTCCAGATCAAGGCGACGCCGGTTCGGGCCGCCGCAGCGAAATGGGGTTCGAGCTGCGGTAAAATGATATGTCGCATTTTCTTCGTGCGCGAGAACTCGAAGACTTGGGCCATTGCATTTAGTTCGCGGTCCAGCGTGCGTGCTCCTTCGCGCATGATTGTCGTGACGAGAGGGATTTTATTGATGGCGACGGCGGCGATGGCGGCGACTTCTGTGAGACCGATCCAAATATAGCACAGGACGATAGTCACGAGTGCGGGCAGGTTGAGCGCCGCGACGAGCCACGGGTCTAACCAACGGTCAACTCCGCGCCGTGTGCCCATGATGATGCCGAATATCGCGCCGATGCTCATTGAGATGACGCAAGCCGCCAAGACACGCATCAGAGTGATGCCAAGGTGATAGAGTAACTCGCCTGAAATCAATTCTCTCCAGATCAGCACAGCCACCGCATTGGGGGCGGGCAGCAGATCAGGGCGCGCAGCAAGTATCGCGGCGACCCACCATGTCAGGGCCAATCCGATCATAGAGATCAGAGCAATGCGTCCTGATCCTGTTTCAGACTTATTCACCGCGGTGATAAAAGACGCCATCGGGCAATTCGGTCGCCTTGCCCACCAGAGCTTCACCGCCTAGATCCGACATCAATTGCAACATCGCGTTTGCTGAGTTTGGATCGACCGGCTGAGGCGTTGGTATTCCAGCCCGAAAGCCAATCTTTAACTGTTCGAACTCGGCATCTGTTTTGGCGCGCATCATCGGGCGCAGTTTTTCCCATGCGGCGTCATCTTCGGCGAGGATTGTTTTGGCG
>CAZJWF010000110.1:0-9889 GCA_964549375.1 uncultured Neomegalonema sp. | reverse complement strand
CGTTCAGACAAAACGCTCTAAAGTGATCGTTGCGGCTCATGGATCGGACGCAGCGCCCCAAACCCAACGAAGCAAATTTGAAAGACTCTGGCAAATCAAGCTTAACGCAACTTCGCGAGGACGGCGGCGGCGGAAGTCACCTCCGCGACATTGCCCATCGCATAGTCAATGGAGGCACGATGCCAGTCGGCATTCATAGTCGAACAAGCGTCTTGTGGAACAATCACGCGAAAGCCTTTATCGGCGGCGGTACGGGCCGTGTGTTCGACACTCATATTTGTCCACGCCCCGCAGTTGATGATCGTGTCGATACCAGCGTGGCGCAAATAACTTTCGAGCCGAGACGTTTCCCAAGCGCTCATCGACATCTTTTCTACGACCAGATCGCCTGACTGCGCTTCCAGCCCTACCGCGGGTTGAACGCCCCAGGTTCCTCGCACCAGCGCGTTTTCACCTTTCAATCCCTGAAACAACGGCGCGTGTTGCGTTAATTTCGGATGCCCAGGCTCGCAAACCATCCACACGTGGATAACGGTCGCACCGACCGCCCGACAAGCCTCGGCTAGTGCTTTGGCATTCGCAACGACGTTCTGTTCTTTCGCGTGTTGTGGTGAGCCGGTCGACGCAAACGCGCCACCTTCGATCATCACATCGTTTTGCAAGTCTTGAATAATCAGGGCCGTCCGCGCAGGAACGAAGTCAAGTAGCATCCCCTCACCAGACGCGGCTTCGGAGGGCTGTGCAGCAGCAGGCAAAACGGTTGAGGGCGCGCTCGCAGTTTGTGGCTTTGCCGTCATGAACGGTTCAATTCGGCCCTTCACTTTAGTTTCGACCGAATAGACGGAGGTGCAGGCACAGACGTAGAGTGTCTCCCAGTCTTCACCGCCCCAGTGTAGGTTGGCGGCCATTTCTGGCACCGAAATCTCACCGAGCTTCACACCATGGAAGTCATAGACCCAGACGCCTCCCGGTGCGGTGACATAGACATTACCATCGCGATCGGCTTTCATTCCGTCAGGAACGCCGGGACGAAGGTCTTCTTTGACACCAGAGGCAAAGATACGCCCATTCTTCAAACCGCCATCTTCTGCCACATCGAACATGCGGATATTTGCCTGATCAGTATCGTTGACCCACATCCAGCGTTCGCAGGGCGAATAGCACAGCCCGTTAGGCTGGGAGAACATATAACGGTCGGATACAAGCTGCGGTTCTTCTCCCGGTCTGTGTCCGGGACGCAAGCGATAGACGCCTTGAAACCCCAGCTCCAGCGGACGCTTGATCCCGAAATGGTCCATACGCCCAAACGTAGGATCGGTGAAATACGTGCTGCCATCTTTCCCAACAACAACGTCATTGGGCGAATTCAGCTCTCGGCCTTCAAAGTGCGTGCACAGGACTTCTCGTGAGCCATCCGGGCGAAACAGTGCCACGCTGGAAGTGGCATGCTCACAGACGATCAGATTAAGATCCGCGTCGTAAGTCATGCCATTCCCTTTGTTCGAGGGGCGCATGACCTCGGTCACCTGGCCGTCTTGCCATTTGCGACGCACATCACCAGGCATGTCAGAAAACAGCAGGTGTTTTTCTATCGGATGCCAGAGCGGACCTTCGGTAAAAATAAACCCGGTTCCAAGCTGGCGAATGGGTGTGTGTTCTCCGACAAGCCCGTGAAAACGCTGGTCTGTGGCGGTATGACTCATACGGGGAACCAGTCGCGTTTAGGCAAGGTCTCGGTCATTGGTCCCGGGACGGCCATACCAAGACGTCCAACAACTTTCTGATGCTCGATCTTCGCCGGTTTGTCGTGGATCGGCAGCAAGAAAGTATAGTTGTTGAGCAGTTTCTTAATCGCGCCCTTTTCTTCCCGCTTCGATCCGGCATGGTTGCCGGTGACCCGCGGTTCCATATCGTTGTTCGTCATGACATGATTTACGATCTGATCGTTGAAGTCGTAGATGACATCGCCGCAAATGCAGGCGAGTCCTTCCGCCGTCTCAACAATCACGTTCATCGAACCCTCGGTATGGGCACCCGCTGCCTCGCACCAGACGCCCGGGATTATCTCCTCGGCTCCGGTAATTTCGAGGTCAAGGAAGCGCATCGCTTCGGGTTCGTAGATCCGCTCGACCAGATGCATGATGTCGGGCTTGGGATATTGCGGGTACATGATCCCAGAGACCGAAAATTCCATCTCACGGCGGTTCAGACAAACCGTCGTGTTCATCGGGAACAGGTCGTCCTTACCCGCATGGTCGATATGCAAGTGAGTATGCAGGATGTATCGGATATCGCCCAGCTTTAACCCGTGCTTAGCGAGTTGGTTTTCAATCATGTTGTCATGGAATTGCAGCCCCCTCATTCCGAGGCTCTCCATGATCGCATTGTCGCGATAACCGGTATCCACAAGGATAGGATACGCACCGCCAAGGATCAAAAATCCATAAACTGGAACCCGGCGAACGCGGCCACATTCGTGGCCAAGGACGAGAAAACTCGTCTCCAACTCGATATCACCATAATCGAGGACGTGAATCGTAAGGGCCATGGATCGTTACCTTTCCTTAGATGCGGTACACTCGCGTCGCGGTGTCGTTAAAAATTGCCTGTCGGTCTTCTTCTGGCAGATCATCGGTAGCCACACGAAACGCTGCGACAAGTTTGGTGAATAAGGTCCAGATCTTTTCGATCGGGAAGTTTGAACCAAAGAGGCAGCGTCCGGCTCCAAACAGGTAGACTGTCTCTCGGACCATCTCAGCAATGAACGGCAGAGCGTTGCGGTGGCTGAACGTTCCAAAGCCACTCAGCTTTGCGACAACGTTTGGCTGTTCCGCGAGCAGAGACATTCCTTGATGCCATTCAGCCCGCCCTGCTTTGCCTTTGTCTTCCAGTATCCCCGCATGTCGCAGGATAAACGTGACGTCCGGACATGCGGCAGCGAGCTTGGCCGCATCCGGCATTTGCGACGGAAATACCTGTAACTCAAAACTCCAGCCATATTTCGAAAGCTGTTTGATATTTTTCTGCACCGCTCGGTCGGTGCATAAGTCGTCGCTTTTGGCGAAACGATACGCTGGGTTCTCATGCCAATGGAATTGCTGACGGACACCGCGAACCAACGGAAATTCTGCCAGTTTATCGAGCTGCCGACATACATCGCCGACGGTAAAATCGGCATAGCCGATGATGGCATGAGGCCAGCCGCTCAAATCCGCGATTGATTGCACCCATGCAGCTTCATCAGTGAACCAGTTTGGTGCCCAGTTTGCCTGAACGTAGGCAGACTTTTTAACGCCGCTGCGTTTAACATCTTTCAGATATTCTTCGATCAGGTAGTCACGCTTGATCGCGTCGTAAGCACCAAAGAGACACCGCTGTTCCGGCCCCAAAAGCCAGGGTAGGTCTTTCTGTCGCCAGATATGGTGATGTGCGTCGATCATGCGGCCCTCGCCATGTTGAGCACACGCGTACAAATGGCATCGAGCGAACCGCCATCATCGAGACCGTCAAGATCGGAGAGAACCGCTCCTAAGGCTTCGGTTTCCGGCCGATAGTCTTCACGCCCGGCCAGAGGTGACAACCAGATAATCCGCCACGCCATGCGCGACAGTCGCCGAACGGCGTCGATCATCGCGTTTGGCTCTCCGCGCTCCAAACCGTCCGAGAGAACAATGATAGCAGCGCCCCGCGCAAACCCTGCGTAGCGCGGTACGGCAAGCAACGTTTGCAAAGCCTCGCCTATTCGTGTTCCGCCATCGAGGTCAGCGACGAGCCCAGCGACACGATTGAGCGCCGAAGATTGCTCTCTAACGCTCAGTGCAGGCGTTATCCGCGTCAGCCGCGTCCCCAGCGTAAAGGCCTCAAATCGCAAACTGTTGTTCGCCAACGCATGGCCAAAGCGAACGAGATCATTAGTCCGTTCTTTCATCGAACCGGAGACATCAATTAAAAGCAGAACGGGACGCTGGCGCAATTTGCGACGGCGCTGGGGCAGAAGCATCACCTCCCCGTCTTTCCGGACAGCCTCCCGCAGCGCGCGACGCACATCCATCGTATCGCCACGCTTGGCCCTCACCCGGCGATAAGAACGCCGACGCGGAAGCCGGCGCGGTGCCAAACGCGAAAACCGACGCAGCGCGTCTTCCTCGCCGCCGCCCAATGCACGACGGGCGAGACGTTCCGCCGCAGTTGCGTCAGTGCCAATTTCCCTTTCGTCAGAGTCTTCCTCAATCTCGGTCTCGGTCCCCGTCGGCTCAAACGCATCAACCTCGTCATCGTCGGCCGTCACCGGTGCGCTGATGGTTTGCCCGAAAAAAAAACCGTCAAAAAGTGTATCGAACTCGGGTTCGCGTTCTTTTGGAATCGCCAGCATGGCGACAGCGGATCGCCGAATATCACCCATCTCTCGCGGCCCCAGCAAACCAATCGCCTCAAGCCAACCTATGCTCTGATCGGGAGACACCGCGAAACCGTGCGCACGCAAGACTCCGGGGAACTCGAGGAACGGTTTGATGGCGGCGGGCAAGCTCATGCCGCTTCTCCGGGGAGAAATTCGCCAAGGCGGGGTTCCAGATACGCAATATCCTCTTGATCCTTCAGCGCGACCCCCAGCGAACGGCGGAACGCCTCCGGCCAGCGGACGCCTTGCTCGCTTAACAATGTAGCGGCTTCGGCCCATTCGACGGTTTCCGCAACTCCCGGCGGTTTGGCGAGCGGTTCATTTCTCAATAGGCCAACGGACGCAACAACGGCGTCAGCCGTTCCGTGCGCGACAGTGCTTGCCCGCGCCATCACGATCTCGGCTTCAAGTGCGGCGTCGGGATAGTCTATCCAGTGATAAACGCAGCGCCGACGCAAAGCTTCATGCAGGTCACGCGTTCGGTTTGATGTGAGCAACACGACAGGTGGGTGGACTGCCCGCACAGGTCCACTTTCCGGAATCGAGATGCTGAAGTCAGAGAGAAACTCGAGCAGAAACGCCTCAAATTCAGCATCGGCACGATCAATCTCGTCGATGAGAAGAACACTGCTTTCGGGAGCGCGCAGCGCCGCAAGCAATGGTCGCTCCAAAAGATACTCATCACCATAGATATTGACGAACTCATCCCCTGCCTGCCGGATGGCGAGCATCTGACGAGGATAGTTCCATTCGTAAAGTGCCGACGCCGCGTCGATCCCCTCGTAGCATTGTAGACGGATGACATTGCGCGATAACACCGCGCCGATGGCTTTAGCCGCTTCGGTTTTCCCGACCCCCGGTGCACCCTCCAGCAACAATGGTTTGCCGAGCGCGAGTGCCAAATACGCCGCCGTCGACAGTTCTTCGCTGGCAAGATACTGCGCCCCGCTCAGTGCGTCGCGCAGGACACCCGGAGAGTCAATGCCACCTATCGAAGGAGAAACGGCCACGGTTTAATGCCTCCCCTTCGAGACTGCGCCGCCGTTGCTGCGCAACCCGCGCAGAACTTTCTCGGGTGTGATCGGCAGATTGTCGCAACGGACACCCACGGCGTTGTAGATCGCGTTGGCAATCGCTGGCAGCACCGGGTTGGCACACATCTCTCCCGGTCCCTTCCCCCCAAACGGCGCATCTTCCGCCGGACGTTCGAGGATGGCGATGTTGTGTGGCACGATCTCGCCGGGGCCGGGTTGTAGGTAGTGATTGAAATCAGTCGGCCCGTGATCTCGCTCGGGATAATACGGCTCGGTCGTCTCATAAAGAGCATGGCTGACGCCCATCCACGCACCGCCGATCAGTTGTTGCTCGACGAGTTTGGGGTTCAGCGCACGCCCGACTTCATAAGCGGAATTGATCTCCGTCACTTCAACCTCACCCGTCTCGTCATCGACAGAAACATCGACGACCAACGCAGCATGAGCAAAGCAAGAGACGGGCGACATCTCTCCCGTATCCGGGTCCGCTTGATTGGGTGGAATCAGAAAAATACCGCGACCTGACAGAGTACGACCCTGTTTAAATTGAGCTGCGATCGCTGTATCGGCGACCGTAATTGATCGCGAGGGCGCACCCTTGACGTGGATCTTCCCAGCGCCGTCCGTATCGAGGTCAGATGCGTTGACCTCCAATTCTTGTGACGCGGCTTCGAGCATCGCATTGCGTGCTTCGGTTGCCGCGCGGATCACGGCATTGCCAACGCGGTGCGTGCCGCGTGAGGCAAAGCTGCCCATACAATGTGGACCTGTATCGCTATCGGCGGTGTCGACATAGACATCCGCCACCGGCACGCCGAGTGTCTCCGCAGCGATCTGCCGCGTGACCGACTTCATCCCTTGCCCCAGATCAATAGAAGACAAGGAGACCATGAACTTTCCATCCGGTGTTGAGTGAACCAGCGCTTGAGAAGGATCGCCCCCCAGGTTCATTCCAATCGGATAATTGATGGCGGCAAAACCGCGCCCTGTGTGAATAGCCATCTCAGCGCCTCCGCGTACCAGAGATAAAGCGCGATGCGCCGAGTCGCTTTAATCCGCGTTCGACAGGTTTCACGGCAGCCGGTGCCTCCGAAACCGGGTCGGCTGGTGGCGGAGTCGGCGCCGTCGACGGCGCGCCGATTCCTGTCGTGCCAACTGGCGGCTTCGGAGCGCGCCCCGAGGAAGGACTCGTCAGTGCTGCAGGGGGTGCGACGGGTGGTAGAGATGCGGCGGGTTGGACTCTTCTACTCCCAGGTGCCGTCGGCGCTACGGCTGCCCCGTCGACAGGATGCGCATATTGTTCGCCGAGATACCCGGTCCGCGCGGGCTCGATCACCATGTCTGTGTCCTGCGCTTCCGCCGCGCGCGATGTGTCGTCGCGGCGTGCGCCCGCCGCGACGCGACGTGTCGCATCGGCCCCCGCATCCGGTTCGGTGGGAATTGTTGATCGACGGCGCTCACCAATGCGTCCAACCTGATCGGTCGCCGTTTCAGGAATTTCCACTCGCCATCCCTCACCGCCACCGACCATACTCGACGCAGCCCGTGCATCGCTGGAGAGAGGCCAACGAGACTTTTCTGCCGCCACCTGACAACACTCAACAAGGGCGCAGTTCTTAGCCTCGCGACGATGCGCTTTCATATCGCCGTCGCGATACGCATTGAGAATACGCAACTCGATGGGATCAATCCCGACCACCTCGGCCACTTTGTCCATGTGGCATTCGATGGAAAAATCGACGCCGGTAATCCCGAAGCCTCGCATCGCGGTAGCTGGGGTCCGATTGGTAAAGACACAGTAGACATTCGAAGCAACGTTCGGGATTGTGTAGGGTCCGGGGAGATGACCTGTACACTTGACGACGGCGTAAGATGACAGGCGCGTATAAGCGCCGCTGTCAAAGAAGCCGGTGAACTGACGTGCAAGGATTCGCCCATCCTTCGTCACGCCGTCCTTGATGCGCCAGCGTTCAGCGCCGCGCGGCGCGCCAACCTGCATCTCTTCCGATCGGTCCCACATGAACTTGACAGGCTGTCCGGTCAGCTTTGCCCCGAGCACCGCCATCGGCTCGACGACGCTGTCAACCTTACCACCGAAACCGCCGCCGACTGTGCCGCCGATGAAATGTAAACGACTGGAAGGCATCTCGAGCAGCTTCGCCGTTGTTCCAAGCGAAAAGAACAATGCCTGTGTTGACGTGTGACAAACGAAACGATCATTGGTTTCAGGAGCCGCGATGGCTCCGCAGGTTTCCATCGGAGCCTGTTCGATCGGCGACATCTGATATTCGCCTTCGATGATATGATCAGCTTCGGCAAAGCCCTTTTCGACGTCACCGAAGCGAAGTTTCTGATGGTCGTAAAGATCGTGATAATCGAAAGTATTGTTCGGGTAAGTACCGTTTACAACAGGCGAGTCGCTCTTAAGTGCGTCCTCGACATCCAAAACATGAGGCAACGTTTCCCAATCGACGCGGACAGCCGCGACAGCATCCCGTGCCTGCCTCTCCGTTCGCGCGATAATAGCCAGAACAGGCTCGCCCTTGTAGGCAACTTTATCGGGCTGCAAAAGCGCCTCGTCGTCGCGGCCAAAGCCAATCAGGGAAAGCAATGTATTGATGTTGTGCGGGATATCATCAGGCCGCACAACACGGACAACACCCGGCATCAGCTCTGCGGCACTGAAGTCGACATGACGGATTCGTGCGTGGTGATGCGGCGATCGCACACAGCGCATGTGGAGCAAGCCATCATAGAGGTGATCGTCATAGTAAGGGGACCGCCCCGTGACATGGCCAAGAATGTCCTGCCGAATCGTCGGTTGTCCAATTTCTTTGAGGGTGTCATCTCGCTCGTTCGCGAACAGATCTTTGCGGAACTCCACCGGCATCAGGCGACCCTCCCACTCATACGTCGCGCAGCGGTCAGGATCGCCTCGACAATCGGTTCATAGCCGGTACAACGGCAAAGATTTCCACTGATCGCTTCGATCACCTCATCTCGGGTGGGATTGGGGTTGCTGTCGAGCAGGGCTTTTGCAGCCATCAACATCCCGGGCGAACAATATCCGCACTGAGCCGCAAATCCCTCCATGAACGCGGTTTGGAGCGGGTGAAGTTCCGTTCCCTGCAAACCGCCCGCCGTTTCCACACTTTTGTCTTCGACGGACTCTGCCAGTGTGAGACAGGAAAGATGGGGCACGCCATCGACCAACACAGTGCAGGTTCCACATGTCCCCTGCCCGCACCCGAATTTCGGTGAGAGATCACCGACACCCCGCCGCAACACATCAAGCAGGTTCGCTCCCGGATCGACAAACAAGGCCGTCTCACTGCCATTGAGGGTAAAGCGAACGGGCGTCTTGTTCACGACGACACCTCTCTATCGAGCAAAAGACGTCGCAGGTGAACCGGCGCAACCTCACGTCGATACCAAGCCGACGCAAGCGCATCATCTTGTGGATCAAGGCCATCGCAAACCACAGCCAGTGCTCGCTCAATCCCCGCTGCATCAAGGCTCTGTCCTTCCAGCGCCTGCTCGACACCTTTAGCCCGCAATGGCGTTGATCCCATTGCGCCAAAAGCAATCCGAGCCTGCGCGACCCGCCTCGGCGCGCCGGGCAACCAAGCGGCGATGCTCATAACCGAAACGCCCTTTGGTTTGACCCGGCTCACTTTTCGGAACCGAAACTCGCCGCTGCGGGGTCGGTTGATCGAAACGGCGGCGACGAGACCCGCGCTAGCACGTTCGGCAAAGAAGTTCTCGAGCGGCTGCGTTCGGCCATCGGCAAAACGTACTTCGCCATCCAGCGCCAACAGGGCAGCGGCCAAATCACCATAGGGGTGAGGAGCAAACAGATTTCCGCCGACCGTACCCATCGCTCGTACAGCCGGTCCACCAACACTTCTGGCCACGGAAGCAAGAAAATCCAGATCACGGGACGCAACGACTTGATGCATTGTCACCCCGGCGTCAATGATAATGCGCTGATCCTCTCCGCGAATTTCGCTCGGCATCTGAGGTAAACGCAGGATCCGTGAAAAGCTTTGATCGCCCTCGTTGACGTCACGCATCACCAACGTTCCTCCCGCCAGAAAGCGGGCGTCTGATCCCATCGCTCCGGCCACCTGATCCAGAGTCTGGAACGTCTCGACCGACAGGCTCATGCTTGTCCCTCCGTCAGGGAACGGATCGCTTCCATCCCAGCGCCATAAATGTCGTTAGCGACAAGAGATTTAAGCTCGTCTTCCCGCCCGGCTGGCGTGTCAAACCGGCTCTCCCATTCCCAGAAGGTCCGATCCCCGTCTGTCACCGGAAAGAGGCGAAGGTGAGCAACATAGTTGAACAATGGGACAGGCGTATCGAGCAGGCAGTAGGAAAAGGTCTGCTCCATATCAGACAAGGTCAACAACTGCTCGCGCAGTTCGGAACCGTCGCCCAGCTTGAACTTTCGGAT
>CAZJWF010000109.1:0-10064 GCA_964549375.1 uncultured Neomegalonema sp. | reverse complement strand
TTGTGCAGCGCGCTCAATGCCGCATACCTGCGATGACAGTTGGGGTGGCGATTTTATCGCCGCCGCCTGCACCCATATCGGCGCAACGGTAGAGCCGCACCTCTGCGAAGGCGTCTGGATCGCTGCGCCCTATATCGACGGTCATTACGATACAAAGAACGGCCTCAAGATTGAGAACGGTCATATTGCTGTCCCAAGCGGACCGGGCCTCGGGGTGACGCCTGATGAGGCGGTCTTCGGTGCGCCTGTCGCATCATTCGGGTGACGATATGAAGCTATCAGGGAAAAAAGCTCTCGTAACCGGCGCCGCGGGCGGCATTGGCTCCGCAATTATTACACGGCTTCAAGCCGAGGGCGCGACGGTCGCTGCGGCTGATCTCGATCTGACCGGCTCGGCGGCGGATCATGCATTGACAGGTGATCTCACCAATGCGGGATATGCGGATGCGTTACCAGCGCGCGCGGCGGAGGCGATGGGCGGGCTTGAAATTTTGATCAACAATGCCGGGATCATGCGGCGCGGTCCTGTTACCGCCAGCACGGATGAAGATTTCTCCATCTCGGTTGCAGTCAATGTCGAGGCTCCGTTCCGCCTATGCCGTGCAGCCATTCCGATCATGGCGGAGGCTGGTGGTGGAGCGATTGTCAACACAGCTTCCTGTTGGGGCGTCCATCCGGGACCGGATCATGCACTTTACTGCATGACCAAAGCGGCAGTTGCTTCGCTAACGCAATGTATGGGCCGCGACCACGCGCATCAGGGCATTCGCGTGAACGCGGTGTGCCCCAACGAAGTCGACACTCCGATGTTGCGTACGGGGTTTGAGTTGCGCGGGTTTGATCCTGACACCGCAATCGCTGACCTCGGCAAGACTGTTCCGATTGGTCATGTCGGATCACCCGAAGAAATCGCGGATGTCGTCATATTCCTCGCCTCCGAAGAGTCGCGGTATATCTGCGGTGCATTGATCGAGGTGAATGGCGGAAAGCCGGTCGGATGATGCGCTTCGAAGGAAAAGTCGCGCTGGTGACAGGCGGGCGTAGCGGAATCGGCCTTGCCTGTGCTCAGCGTCTCAGCGATCAAGGTGCGCGAGTTCTCACGGCTCAGCGCGGCGCTGGAGAATTCGAAACTGTCTCTGCGGATTTTGCGAACCCCGACGCACCGGCGGCCGTCATTGCCGATGTTATCGAACGAGCAGGACGGCTCGACGTGCTGATCAACAATGCTGGAATCATGCTCGAAGGCACCGCCGAAGACATGTCTCTGGACGATTGGCAAACAACCCTCGCTGTGAATCTCACCGCGCCGTTTTTACTCATCAAGCACGCCTTGCCGTGCCTCCGCGCAACGCGGGGCAGTATCGTCAATATCGGCTCTATCGAAGGTCTGGGATCAAATCCCGGCCATCCCGCCTATTGTGCATCGAAGGCAGGGCTGCATGGCCTGACCCGCGCCGTCGCTGTCGATCATGGGAGTGAGGGTATTCGATGCAACGCCGTCGCACCCGGCTGGATCGACACGGTGCTCAACGAAGAGTTCATCGGGGCGATGCCTGATCCAATTGCCTTCCGTGAGCAAATCGGCATCATTCATCCTATCCGCCGTACCGGAAAACCAAGCGAAGTTGCGGCCCTCGTCGCATGGCTCGCCTCCGACGACGCGGCCTTTGTGACAGGGCAAGTTTACACCGTTGATGGCGGGCGCATGGCACAACTGAGCTTGCCATGAAAGTCACACGTTTTCCGGTCGATCCCGGCCCCGCGGCATGGGGCGCGATCCTCCCGCCCGGCCAGAACTATCCAATCCTCGACGAAAGTCGTCGAACAGATTGGTTAATTATCGGCGCTGGTTTTGCGGGCTTCGCCGCCGCGCGTCGGTTGCGGCAACTACATCCGACAGACTCGATTGTTTTGCTGGATGCGCGCAAAGTTGCTGAGGGACCAGTGGGTCGAAACTCTGGTTTCATGATCGACCTGCCACATAATCTCGTCTCCGAAGATTATGCAGGGGCCTTGGATAAAGATCGCTTGGAGGCAACCGAGAACCGGACTGCCATTCAATTTGCCGAAGACACCGCACGCGAATTCGGGTTCTCACCGGATACGGTTGTTCGCTCCGGGAAGATCAATGCGGCGGCGACCGATAAAGGCACGCAACACAATCATGACTACGCTGCGCACCTTACGAAAATGGACGAGGCATATCGGTTGCTTGATGCTGATCAGATGCGTGAGTTGTGCGGGTCGGACTATTATCAAAGCGGCCTCTACACGCCCGGTACGGCGATGCTGCAACCCGCCCTATACGCACGCGAGATGGCGTCAGGCCTCTCGTCGCAAAATATCGAGGTTTTCGAACAGACACCCGTAACGCGGCTTGATCGAACCGGAGCAGCATGGACGGCAAACACGCCAAAAGGCGTCATACAAGCATCCAAAGTTCTGCTGACCGTGAATGGCCATTTAGAGAGCTTTGGTTTTTTCCAGCGTCGGCTCATGCACATCTATCTTTACGGATCCATGACCCGCGCGTTGACGCCAGAGGAAGACCAGCGCCTCGGGGGCGAGGCGGTTTGGGGCTTCACGCCCGCTGATCCGATGGGCACAACGGTTCGCAAGATTGCGACACAGGGCGGCCCGCGTCTCGTGATCCGCAACGGCGTGACATGGTCTCCCTCCCGTGAAGTCGGAACCGATGCCGTGCAAAAAGTCAGCCGCAATCATGACCGATCATTCGCCGCGCGCTTTCCGATGCTGGATCGCGTAGAGATGGCCTATCGTTGGGGCGGTTTGCTCTGTCTTAGCCGAAATGGGACGAGTGCATTTGGCGAAGTCGAACCGGGTCTTTTCGCCGCTGGTTGCCAGAACGGCCTCGGCGCGGCGCGGGGCACCTATACTGGCATAATGGCGGCGGAGCTGGCGAGCGGAGAAGCATCCGAGAACCTGACGCGCTTTTCCAATCAAGCGCGACCATCCCGATTGCCGATGGAACCCATTGCGTCGATTGGTGCGATAGCAACCCTCCGATGGGGCGAGTTCAAAGCGGGTCGGGAATTGTGATGCTGAAAATCAAGCAGCCTTCAACATCACATTGTTTTCCGAACGAAGGCGTGATGTGGGGAGCGTAAGAGTCACAACTGTTCCGACTCCAATCTGACTTTCAAGGATTGCTTGGCCGCCATGCTCTTGGATCAACGCCTTGACGATGGGCAAGCCAAGACCTGATCCTTGCTTGTCGGAATGCCGCGTATAACTAGACCGTGAATAGACATTCCATACGGTCTGAAGGTCAGAATCCGGTATTCCGCTCCCCCGGTCAGTAACCTGAATCTGAACACCCTTTGACAGTTTTCGAACCGATACCGTGACGCTGGTATCATCCGGGGAAAACTTCAGTGCGTTCGAGATAAGGTTTTGTACGCATCGTTTGATTGCTGTTGGATCGCAAAGGAGTGGCAGCGTAGCAGGGGTCTTCAGGACAATGCGAGAGCTGCCTTTGCCGATGCCCAACTGTTTGCGAACGTCTTCTACGATTTCCACGAGGTCGACCGTCTTTTCGTAAAGATCAAGCGTTCCGGCATCGATCTTCGAAAGATCGAGAACGCTGTTTGTCGTTTCTTCCAGATCAATCGCCGATTTTTCAATATCGGTTATATATTCGAGCAGTTTCTCGCGCGGCATCTCGCCTTTGACCATCAGGATAAATTGAGAGAAACCTTTGATCGCATTTAACGGCGTTCGAAATTCATGGCTCATACCTGCTAAGAATTGCGCGCGGTAGAGGCCGACTTCGACGAGGCGCTTTTGGCTTTCAGTCAACTGCGTTTTTTGTTTTTGCAGCTCACGATTTTTGAGGGCGACAACCATGACCACCAATCCGGCAAACGCCATGAACGCGAGACTGCTGGCAAAGATCCGGCGGATGGTTGAGGCATTCAACTCGTCGACTGCGCGCCGCATTTGTCCGTCAACAATCAACCCACGTCCTTGTAACTTTGCAAGTTCGCGCTTTGCGAGGCGACCTTCTTCGAGAAAAGCATTCCCTCGGCAGGCAGAGTCGCAATCCGCACGCAGCATGATCACGTCAATCCGTTTCATGATCTCACTCAGTTTGCGAATGTGTTTTTGAACTTGCGCGTCATCAATGCCGCGCACGATGCCGTTCTCGAAATTTTGTAACCGAGTACGAAGGATGGCAACGCGGGTATCCAATTCTTTTTCGCTCAATTCAGGATCGCCGAGGACCGCCTGATTGGCGACAAAGCGGATCGCATCGACGCTGTTCATCGCACGGGACGATTCATAGACCAGCTCGTTTGAACTGCTGACATCCATCTGCGCCGTGCGGTTAGCCGTAATCGTACCAAACGTGAGCAAGGCACCAAGGATCAAGATCGATCCGAAAATCAACAATCGTTCAAACGTGCCTTCCAAAAACAAGAGCTTACTCCACCTCTAATTCATTCAGGTGCCATACCGAGTAGCTATGCATTTCCGCCGCGTCTTCCGCTGGCATCGCATCGAAATCAAACATGATCCAAAAAGGGCCTTTGTCACCGGCTTGCAAAAACTTTCCGTTCATCCGGGTCGCGACGATGGGATCGTGTTCGTTAATCAGGTCGGCAGACATGCTGGCGGCATAATCATCCATCGACAGGGCCGTCACATTTCGGTCCGCCACACCGGCATCCGCAAGAATGCTTCTTAGAGCGGTCCCTTCGAACTTGACGACGCCGTCGGTCCACGGTGTCGTCGTTCTGATTTCGCGCAAGCCGAGTTCTGAAATCATTGGCTGGTTGTAGATCGCGAGAACATCACCGTTTTCAGACGTCAATTTGAGGTCCACCGCCGCGGCGCTTGTCGTCGCCGAAAACAGCATAGAAACCATCAGTGCAAATATACTTTTCTTGCGCGTCATCTCTACCCGATTAGTTTTTCATTCTTTGAAAACAATATACGAGCAGATTTCACAAATTAGGTTAACGTTCTACTGCAATCAAAAGCGAAGTTTACTCCAATTTTATTTAAATGAATGAAGAGTATATCTGAAAACCCAGATTTCTGATCTTTTCCAGACCAAATCCGGTTTTCTAAAATCTCTCAAAGCAGCAAATATATTAAAGGGGCGAGTGCGTCTCGGCTAAATCAACCTTGTCCCTGGCCAACGCAAGCTTCTACTCCGATGGATTCCAGCGCTTCGACTGTGGCGTCATAGGCCAACATGATCGAGGCATGGCGATTTTTATAATCCCGTGCTGGCTCAAGCAATTTGAGTTGATCGAATTGACCGCTGGGCGGTTCCGCGCCGTCTTTCAGCATCGCGCGCAAATCTTCGCGCACGCGCCGCGCGCCCGGCAGATCAAGACCGATGGCATTTGCTCCGAGAACAGCCGCAGAGGCTTGGCCGAGCGCACAAGCCTTCACATCTTGACCGAACTCCGTAATCCGGCCCCGCGTAACTTTCACGTCAACGGTGACGGTCGAACCGCATAACGGTGAGCGTTTCATCGAAGAGGCATCTGCATCAGAGAGTCGCTCTGCATGGGGTATATCCGATGCGAGCGCCAAAATCTTCTTTGAATACAGACTGATAAGATCAACCATAACCCATCCTCTTCGACGGTCGCGTTCGCCGCCAGACAGTGCAATATAGCGCGAAACCGACCTTTGTGAAAGCTGAGCCAGCCATGAGTGTTCAATTTGACCCGAATTCTCTGACCTTCAACCCTCAAGGGTTAATCCCGGCGATTGCTCAGCAGCACGATACGGGCGAGGTTTTAATGCTGGCGTGGATGAACGTCGAAAGCATCGCCGAGACGCTCAAACAGGGTCGGGTGGTGTACTGGTCTCGTTCGCGCAGCGCGTTTTGGCGCAAAGGAGACACATCAGGTCATACCCAAAAACTGATCGAAATGCGCTATGACTGTGATCAGGACTGCTTGTTGCTGCTGGTCGATCAAACCGGCCCAGCTTGTCATACCGGGCGACGCTCATGCTTTTACACTGCGGTTCGAGACGGCCAGTCGGTTGAAGTCGAGACTTAACCGTCGGCTACGCGTCGGAGTGTCAGGTTAATCCGGCCTCCCTTGGGCAACAGAGTGCTTTCGCCGAATTTAATCCGATCAATGCCATGAAACGCGAGGCGGGTGTTGCCCTGAAGCGTCATGGCATCCCCGCTTTCGAGCCAAAAACTGCGTGTCGGGCTTTTGCGTTCATTGCCGCCAACTCGAAAGAGGGCTGGGTCGCCGAGACTAACAGAAACAACGGGATAATCGAAATTAGCCTCATTGCGATCTTGATGCAGCCCCATGCGCGCACCTTCGCCGTAATAGTTGATAAGACAGCAATCAGGGGCAACTCGATCCTCAAAGCGTTGCCAAATTGCAAGGGCGAGCGGTGGAATGGTCGGAAAAGCCGCGCCGGTTTTCGGATGCGTCTCTATGTAGCGATAGCCCTGACGATCAGAGAACCAACAGAACCGGCCCGCCGCCGTGATCTTAACGGACATCGGTTTTCCCCAACCCGTCATTGGCGAAAACGGTGGTGAAATTCGTGCTATCTCTCTTAAATCATTTAACAATTCTTTTTGTTGTGCGGTAGGCAGTGCACCTCGGGCGACCGAAACGCCGTGAATTTCGTCCAGTGCCGCTTGCGGTGCCATCGTTGCTCTACTCAGCCCTATAATTGAATGAATGTTGCTCACATTGGCGCATCGGAACAAATTTTGGGCAAGAATCGTGACTCCAACTGCTTGCAGTGCCATTACCCCCTCCATATATGTCGCGTGAACAGAAAATCGCACTCCCTGCATGGGGATTAGATGACACCATTGGGAAAGCCTCTGAACGGATGGCGACAATCGCATCCAACGGGCTTTTGCTGAGAGGAAGCTATTGAATGTCTAAGGTTATTGGAATCGACCTCGGAACAACGAACTCATGCGTTTCGATCATGGATGGCTCTGCAGCCCGCGTGATTGAAAACGCAGAAGGCGCCCGCACGACGCCGTCGATGGTTGCCTTTTCAGATGATGGCGAGCGACTGGTTGGTCAATCGGCCAAACGTCAAGCCGTGACAAACCCGGAAAATACCTTATTTGCCGTCAAACGCCTGATCGGTCGCCGGATGGATGACCCGATTATCGCTAAAGACAAGGACATGGTCCCCTACAACATTGTTGATGGTGGCAATGGCGATGCTTGGGTTGAGGCCAATGGCGAAAAATACTCGCCCGCGCAAATCTCGGCCTTCATCCTTCAGAAAATGAAGGAAACCGCCGAAGGTTACCTTGGCGCGCCAGTTGAGCAAGCCGTTATTACTGTGCCTGCGTACTTCAACGACCAACAGCGTCAGGCCACGAAAGATGCCGGTAAGATCGCGGGCCTTGAGGTTCTGCGGATTATCAACGAGCCGACGGCGGCGGCGCTGGCCTATGGCCTTGATAAGCAAGACGGCAAAACCATCGTTGTTTATGACCTTGGCGGCGGCACCTTCGACGTCTCGATCCTTGAGATTGGCGATGGCGTCTTTGAAGTACGTGCGACCAACGGCGATACGTTCCTCGGCGGTGAGGATTTTGACCTGCGTCTCGTCGATTACCTCGCGGATGAATTCAAAAAAGAGCAAGGCATCGACCTGCGGACCGATAAACTGGCGCTCCAGCGTTTGAAAGAGGCCGCTGAAAAAGCCAAGATTGAGCTATCGAGTGCCACGCAAACCGAGGTGAACCTGCCCTTCATCACGGCGGATGCCTCCGGGCCGAAACACTTCACCCTGAAACTGACCCGTGCGAAATTTGAAACGTTGGTCGAAGATCTGGTGAAGCGCACGCTTGATCCTTGTAAGGCAGCACTGAAAGATGCTGGCATGTCTCCGGGCGATGTCGATGAGGTTGTTCTCGTCGGCGGGATGACCCGGATGCCTCAAGTCCACGAGACGGTGAAGACGTTCTTCGGGACCGAGCCGCATAAGGGCGTGAACCCCGATGAAGTGGTTGCGATGGGCGCGGCGATTCAAGCGGGCGTGCTACAAGGCGACGTGAAAGATGTCGTCCTGCTCGACGTCACGCCGCTGTCGCTGGGGATTGAAACTCAAGGCGGCGTCTTTACCCGTCTAATCGATCGCAACACGACGATCCCGACGAAGAAATCTCAGATCTTCTCGACGGCCGATGACAACCAGACGGCTGTGACCATCCGGGTATTCCAAGGCGAGCGCGAAATGGCCGCTGACAACAAGATGCTTGGACAGTTCAACCTCGAAGACATTCCGCCCGCTCCGCGTGGCGTACCTCAGATTGAAGTTGCATTTGATATTGACGCCAATGGCATCGTCAACGTCTCGGCACGGGATAAGGCGACGGGTAAAGAGAAGAATATTTCGATCCAGGCATCAGGCGGTCTGGGCGATGAAGAGATCGAAAAAATGGTCAAGGACGCCGCCGAATATGCGGATGAGGACCGGAAGCGCAAAGCACTGGTCGAAGCCAAGAACCAAGGCGAGTCGATGATCCACGGCGCCGAAAAATCGCTCAAGGAACACGGCGAGATGGTCGGCGAAGACGAGCGCGAGGCCATTGGCATCGCGATTGAGGAACTGCGCGAAGTTCTCGATGGCGATGACGTCGAAGCGATTCAGGCCAAGAGTCAAACGCTGGCGGAAGCATCCATGAAACTCGGCGAGGCGATCTATAAGCAAAGCCAAGACGACGATGCCGCCGCTGCTGAAGCCGACGCCAAACGTGACGGTGGCGGGCCAGATGATGACGTTGTTGATGCCGATTTTGAGGACATCACCGACGACGACCGCAAAGCCTGATCCACGGAGGAAGGGGCGGCACGCTGCCCCTTGTTTCAGGCGCGTTTTACCGAGAACGCGTCGCTTGATCTCCGGGAGAGTGACAGATGTCAAAACGGGATTATTACGATGTTCTTGGCGTCGAACGGGGCGCCTCTGAAGCAGAGTTAAAATCTGCGTTCCGTCGGCGTGCGAAAGACCTGCACCCTGATCGTAATCGAGACGACCCAAAGGCCGAAGAGGGCTTTAAAGAGGTTAACGAAGCTTATGATGCGCTAAAAGACCCACAAAAACGCGCTGCCTATGATCAGTTTGGTCACGCCGCCTTTGAACATGGCGGTATGGGCGGCAATCCATTTGGCGGCGGCGCACAGGGCGGCGCCGATTTCTCTTCTGCCTTCGCAGATGTTTTCGACGATTTGTTTGGCGGCTTTGGTGGTCAACGCGGCGGACGCGGGCGCAGCGGTGGCCAGATGCGCGGCGCGGATTTGCGCTACAATCTGACAATCTCGCTTGAGGATGCCTTTGCGGGCAAACAAGCCGCGATCAAGGTGCCCACCGCCGTCGCCTGCGAAAGCTGCGATGGGTCCGGTGCCGCCGAGGGTGCCAAACCTGAGAATTGTCAGACCTGTGCGGGCATGGGCAAAGTACGTGCACAGCAAGGGTTTTTCACTGTTGAGCGGACCTGTCCGACCTGTTCGGGGCGCGGTCAAGTGATCTCCAATCCGTGCGGCAGTTGCTCGGGGTCTGGCCGCACGCGCAAGGAACGCTCGCTGAATGTGCAGATTCCTAAGGGTGTCGAAGACGGCAACCGCATCCGCTTGCCCGGTGAGGGCGAAGCCGGACTGATGGGCGGGCCGCCGGGCGACCTCTATATCTTCATCGACATTGAACCCCATTCGATCTTCCAACGCGAAGGTCCAGACCTCTTTTGCCGGATTCCGGTGCCAATGGCGCTATCTGCGCTCGGAGGTCCGATTGAAGCTCCCACGATTGACGGTGGGCGCGCGCGGGTTTCGATTCCGGCAGGCACGCAGTCGGGCAAGCAATTCCGTCTACGCAGCAAAGGCATGCCGGTCTTGCGCCAGAACCGCGAAGGTGATCTCTATATCGAGGTGGGCGTCGAGACGCCGGTCAACCTGACCAAGCGCCAAAAAGAGTTGCTAGAAGAATTCCAGACCATCGCGGATACAGAGTCCAACAGCCCCGAAAACGAGAGCTTCTTCAAAAATGTGAAGGATTTCTGGGGCCGCATGACGAGCTAGAGC
>CAZJWF010000108.1:3417-10235 GCA_964549375.1 uncultured Neomegalonema sp. | reverse complement strand
CATGTACATGCTCGAAACAAACAACATGCCGTTGATGACCACGTTGAACAGTTGGGGCCACGGTTTCAACAGCCCGTTCAAAGCCGAGGTCTATTTCGTCGCGACGAAACGCTTCATCGATCTGAAATGGGGCACGAAAAATCCCGTCATGATCCGCGACTCCGAGTTCGGTCCAACCCGCCTGCGTGCATTCGGCACGTATGGGATTCGCGTGAACGACGCCGCCGTGTTTATGCGCGAAATCGTCGGAACGGATGGACAATTCGATACTGACGAGATCGAAGGGCAGATGCGAAACATCATCGTCTCGCGGTTCTCGACAGCGGCAGCGAGCACTGGGATTCCTGTGCTGGATCTCGCGGCGAACTACGATCAATTGGGCGAGTTCGTTCAGAACCGGATCGCGCCGGAAATGTCGGAGTACGGCCTCGAACTTACCAGCCTGTTGGTCGAGAACGTCTCGCTGCCCCCCGAAGTCGAAAAGGCGATGGACAAACGCACAGAGATGGGTGTGTTGGGCGACCTAAACAAGTACACCCAATTCCAAGCCGCAGAGTCGATGCGAGCCGCCGCCGAAAATGGCGGCGACGGAGGCATGGCTGGTGCCGGAATGGGTGCCGGCCTTGGCATGGCCCTCGGCAATGCAATGGGTAACGCAATGGGCGCACATGGCGGTGGACCGATGTCGGCTGCGCCAGTTCCCCCGCCGCTCCCCTCCGCGAAATGGCATGTCGGGATCGATGGGCAATCTAGCGGACCGCACGATGTGTCTGCTTTAGGCGGTCTGATAAGCAACGGACGGATGAACCGCGATACGCTGGTGTGGTGCGACGGCATGAGCGGTTGGACGAAGGCAGCTGAAGTCGGCGAACTCGGTGCGCTGTTCCCGGCAACGCCGCCGCCTCTGCCAACCTAAAGGATTGCCATCCCCCGGCGAAGGTCTAGGGATGGCGTTATGTCTTGCGTTCCTGCCAACTCTGCGCCTTTGAAGCATTGAGGAAAGTTGTACTAAACCTGAGATGACTTCGCCCGCATCCCAATCCGATCATTTTCCCTGCGCCCAATGTGGTGCGGATTTGCGATATGAGCCGGGAGCGGAAAGCCTCGTCTGCGCGTATTGTGACCACGAGAACCACATCGACATCGACGGTACGCCGATACAGGAACTCGATTTTCGCCGCGCTGTTGCGAATCAACTTAGCGAGGTTCAAACCGAAAGCACGACGGTTGCCAAATGTAGCAGTTGCGGTGCGACAGTCGAGTTTGATTCCAATATCCACGCCGGGGAATGCCCGTTCTGCACTGGTCCACTGATCACGGATATCGGCGAGCACAGGCATTTGCGCCCCAAGGGCGTTCTGCCCTTTACCATCACAGAATCTGAAGCAAAAGGGTCTCTGAAAAAGTGGCTTGGCAGTCGATGGTTTGCCCCTAGCGCGTTGAAGAAGTTTGCGCGGGCCGATCAGAAAATGAACGGGCTTTATACGCCCTACTGGACTTTCGACGCTGATACACAGAGCACCTATCGTGGGCAACGCGGTGATGTGTATTACGTTGAACGCTACGTCCGTGTGATGACCGATAAAGGCCCACGCAAACAGCTTCAACGTATTCCACAAATCCGTTGGACCCCCGTATCAGGCCGCGTGCGACGGTGGTTCGATGACGTGCTTGTTCTTGGCTCACAAGCTTTGCCGAAACAATTCACTGATGATCTCGCTCCGTGGGATTTGCACGCATTATTGCCTTACCAGTCGGAATACCTCGCAGGATTTCGTGCGGAAGCGTATACCGTTGATCTGCGCGAAGGTTTTGCCGATGCGCGATCCAGTATTGACCTGACCATCCGGCGCGATGTGCGCTTTGACATCGGCGGCGACCAACAAAGGGTCGATGCGCTTGAGACAGATTTTGGCGAGGTCACGTTCAAACATATTCTGCTGCCAATATGGATCGCCGCCTATCGGTATCGCAGTAAGACCTATCGGTTTATCGTCAATGGTCGTACCGGCAAGGTGTGCGGAGAGCGGCCTTATTCGAGATGGAAGATCTTCGCCGCTGTCATCTTAGGCATGGTGCTGATGGCGTTGCTGTTTTCGCTTCTGTATGGGTCGGGTACGCTCGATCAGATGATGTATGATGGTGGATTTATTCCGCGAGACCTGCCCCGCGGCGTGCCGCCAGTTTTCTTCCCTGATCGTTTTTGATGACGAAGCTCGATTTTCTGAATCGCATCACAGATTTCTTTTGATGTGTTCGCGATCGTCAACTTCGTTGGTGACTAATCTCCACAAGTGAACCGAAATTACCTCGAAAAGAGTCACCGTGACTGGTCCCAAAACATCGCAAGATTCGGGTGGTGTTACGGGCTGAGTTGCGCCACCCTGACCTGATGGCATCTCCAACCATCTCTGTGACCGCCTGGGTTATGCTGTTCGCTCTTGCCGCCGTGTGGGGTGGGTCGTTCTTTTTCGTCGAGGTTGCCTTACGCGAAGTCAAGCCGCTGACCATCGTGTTGCACCGCGTATTCTGGGCGGTTCCCGTCCTCGCAGTCGTATTGTGGTGGATGGGACTGCGCCCACCGACTGACCTGAAAACATGGGGCGCTTATGGCATCATGGGAGCCTTTAACAATGCCATCCCTTTTATGCTGATCGTCTGGGGGCAAACCCAAATAGAAGGTGGGCTGGCGTCGATTTTGAACGGGACAACCGCTGTCTTCGGGGCCGTGGTTGCCGGGGTGTTACTGGTAGATGAACGGTTGACGCCGCGCAAACTCACCGGCGCCATTTTGGGGTTGCTGGGTGTCGCGGCGATTATGGGGCCTTCAGCGGCCTCTGGTTTTGATTTAAGAAATTTGGGGCAGCTCGCGATTTTAGGGGCAGCGCTGTCTTATTCCTTCGGCTCGGTTTGGGGGCGGATCGCGTTGAGTGGTCAAAAGCCGCAAGTGAATGCTTTCGGGATGCTGGTGGCAAGTACGCTGATGATGATTCCACTCGCGCTTTATAGCGAAGGGTTCCCGAATTTGGCGCTATCCGCTGGCGTTTGGGGGTCTTTGCTGGGGCTGTCATTGCTGGCGACCGCTATGGCGTACTTGCTCTATTTCGGCATTCTGATCAGGGCGGGCGCGGCGAATCTAACCCTCGTAACGCTGCTCATCCCTCCGTTTGCCGTGACGCTGGGGTGGATGTTCCTTGGCGAGAGGCTGGGGATTGAAGCCCTGATTGGGTTTGCGCTGATTGCGCTGGGATTGGCGATTACCGATGGGCGGCTTATCCGGATGCTAACCAATAATCGGGCAGCTTAAAATTTCGCGAAGGGCATCGACCAAATCGTCCGTGGACTCTGCGGGGACGTATTCACCGCCCGTCCTGTCCGCCAAACAGCGGGCGACGGTTTGGTGATTGCGGACGTCATAGTTGTCATTGCTCCGCCACTCGAACGACGTGCCACGCACGCGAAAGCCAATGACGTGTACCGTTAAATCTGTCCCCGCAAGATCAGCCGCGAGCCGGCAAGGCGCACCGTCGCAGGTCTCACGACCATCTGTGATCAGAACAATATCAGCCGAGCGCTGACCACTGCCCACCACATCGGCTGCCCTTCGGACGGCCTCCGTGAGTGGGGTATCTCCATCAGGTTCAGTCTGATCAATCACCCCAAGGATGGCGGCGCCCGCGTTCTGCTGAGGTCCGAAATGTAGCGCAATGTTACTGCACGAATCATTTGTCCCCGGCCCATAAACCACCAACCCCATCTCGCGAAACGGAGTGACATCGGGCAAAACCCGCTTCAGCGCATCACGGGCCTCAACAATGCGTGGAATATCTAACCCGTTATACCCGACCGCCGCCATTGATCCGGAAGCATCGAAAACGAGCATTGCATCATCGTTGCAATCCGCCTGCGCGTTCAACGGGGATGCGGCAAAGGCCAACAGGATAGCAAGTGCAGATCGAACCATCAGACTTTCCTCAAGCGACGCTCAAAACCCCGATTTTCAGTTTCTCAACGATCGGGAATGCGCGGTTTTCGGTCCCCATTTACATTTGGAGCGGCGTTGGCATCTTGCCACCCCTAGCCGCGAGGCGTAAGACCCTGCGGTCAATCCTGACATCATCGACCATGAAGGACACAGAAGTCATGTCGTTTCTCGCCGCGTCTCTCGCCCGTGTGAAACCCTCGCCCACCATTGCTGTCACGACGAAGGCCAACGAACTCAAGGCTGCCGGAAAAGACGTCATCGGTCTTGGCGCTGGGGAGCCCGATTTTGACACGCCAGAGAACATCAAGACGGCAGCAAAGACAGCGATTGACGGCGGCAAAACGAAATACACGGCCCCTGACGGGATTGTCGAACTCAAGGATGCGATCTGTGCCAAGTTCGAGCGCGAGAACGGCCTGAAATACGAACGCAAGAATATCAGTGTCGGCACGGGCGGCAAGCAAGTGCTTTATAACGCGCTGATTGCGACCCTGAACCCCGGCGATGAAGTCATTATCCCAGCCCCCTATTGGGTCAGCTATCCCGATATGGTTCTGCTGGGGGGCGGCGTGCCCGTACCCGTTGAGGCGGGCATTGAGACCGGCTTCAAACTGACCGCAGAGATGCTCGAAAACGCGATCACGCCGAAAACGAAATGGCTGATCTTCAACTCGCCGTCGAACCCGACGGGCGCGGGTTATAGCCGGGATGAGCTAAAGGCGCTGACCGATGTGCTGCTGAAACACGAACATGTTTGGATCATGACGGACGATATGTATGAGCATATCGCCTATCCTCCATTTGAGTTTTGCACCCCGGCAGAAGTTGAGCCAAAACTGAACGAGCGCACGTTGACAATCAACGGCGTCTCCAAAGCATACGCGATGACGGGATGGCGAATTGGGTATGCAGGCGGGCCAGAGCAGTTGATCGGAGCGATGCGTAAAGTTCAATCGCAGTCGACATCCAACCCGTCTTCCATCTCGCAGTGGGCGGCGGTCGAGGCGCTGAACGGTCCTCAGGATTACATCGCGGAATCGCGCGAGGCGTTTCAACGCCGCCGTGACCTCGTGGTGTCGATGTTGAATCAGTGCAATGGCATCGAATGCCCAACGCCGGAGGGCGCGTTCTACGTCTATCCTTCGATCAAAGGCTGCATCGGCAAAACCGCGCCGTCAGGCAAAAAGATCGAAACGGATGAAGACTTCGTAACCGAGTTGTTGGAAATCGAAGGCGTCGCCGCCGTTCATGGTGCAGCGTTCGGCCTGTCCCCATACTTCCGCGCCAGCTACGCAACGTCAGACGACGTCCTGGAAGAAGCCTGTACTCGTATCCAACGGTTCTGCGGATCGTTGACCTGAACTCAACTGCCCTGCAGCAATGCGGGGCGGACGCTTGCCTATGCGATATCTGCGCTGCCAAGGTTATGGACTGGGGTGCCATCCATTTGCCCGCTTCGCCGCTTCCGTATCCCCCATTCGGCCCGCCAAGATCATAAAGGCGCGTTGCTGGGCGGGCCGGTTATTGTAGCGACCGCAACTTTCAAATCTGCATAGGTATAACAGCCTAGACAAAGCCTCTGCCGCGAGTTCGTGGTCACCCAGCTTGCGTTTCAACCATGAATCCGTGTTCGCCGCAGCCCATCGGATAATCTGGCGTGATGCGGTGTGTAGCAGTCGGTTCCGCCCCGCAAGACGAGCGATCTCCTCAGAAGCGATTAAACGCTCAAATGGCACCGTTTTTTGCGAAGGTCTGCTCCCAATAAGCGAGGGGACTGCGGGCAACGCTCTAAAGTACCCGTGCCGGCGGTCTTTTCGTCCAATCCACGAAACGCTTGCGCCACGCATCCCATAAAACGCTCGGGTGTGCGAAAGGCGCAGCCACGCCTCGAAATCGCGCTGAAGAAATTGCGCCCTTCCATATTCCGCTGGCAGATTACTCTTTCGGGAGAGATGATCGTCTTCGTCCCGGCGCCACGGCCCAGTGAACGTTCCATTTCTCAGGACGAGTGCAATATCACCATCCGGTTCACCCCCAACTATGAGCGTCGAAATTCCTGATACATGAATCGCAATGAGAGAGAGACGAACCGACAGCGGCTCAGACAGGTTCGAAAACCGGGTTATCTCGTCGGCATCTTCTGGAAGGGCCGTTGCTAACTCAGAGAGCAAATCTTCTGCTCTCGACCATTCTTCCAACGCGACATACCTTGCGAAAGCTGCGATCATGATGCTGCTGTCTTCTGCACGGCGTGCCAGTGAAAGCAGGTTATCCACCGACAAAACATTGTAAGCGCGCCGGACATAGGCGTTGTCCGAAATCGGCACATCATCAATCTGCTTTGCCTTGTAGAGTTGAGCCAAGTCGACTTTGCGCTGCCAAGCGGGATCATCCGGGGCGACGGCACGAAGTTGCTCGAGGTCTCTAGCGGCAAAGTTTCGGGGGTGTTCGTACATTACCGTCAAAGACCCATAGAGCGCGTCTGTCGCAATTTTCATTCGAATGGATCGAGGCATGTGCGCATAGCTGCTGGTATCTGGATCAACAGGAACCCGCCAGCGTGAGCGAATTCTCGCACGATCGCCAACGGCCACTGCGTAAGCCGCATAAATCTCCGGACTGGCGGCGCAAGTTTCAACCTGTTCACGAAGTCGTTCTAGCCGCGCATCGATCGGAGAGCTGCCGAAGCGATCCGGACTGTTGATCGCTGCCACAACAAGCCATTCAATGCCGTCCCCGGCCTCGTATCGCCGGAAAGCCTTGGTCGCGAGCCGTCGATAGGCGCGAACGATCCTTCGGTCAGTACGGTGAGCAAGATGCGAATGGTTGGCCC
>CAZJWF010000108.1:0-3317 GCA_964549375.1 uncultured Neomegalonema sp. | reverse complement strand
TAGGCGCGAACGATCCTTCGGTCAGTACGGTGAGCAAGATGCGAATGGTTGGCCCAAGGTGCATCCGATGCAGCGAGCACGTTTTGAAACCAATCGAGCGCTGGTTCAGTTTTTGATTTTTCCGCGACCCAAGTTTGCCACTCGGTAAGATCATCGAAGTCATTAGGCCGATACCACCAATCCACCGCCGGGCCGATGCTGGTCAGGATATCAAAAACCCACCCTGCCCAAAGGATTGCGGTTTCATTTTCAGGAATTGGGTCGCTCACCGCCCATCGCGCTTTTTCCCAGATATTCTCGATGCCGTCTGCGGACGAGAGCGGTCCTGCCTGATAGTATCCGTAATTGACGGCGACAACTTCGTCGAAGTGGCGGAGTCCTGCGTCCGGTAGCCCCTTCCAAAACCGATACAGATCGAGGGTCGCACCAACGTTGTCGAAGCGGTGATGGTGGTTTCCGCCTGAATACAAGGTTCCATATTTCTCCATCGCTGCATCGACCAACTCAGCGGCTTCGAAATATTTGCCATCGCAGTGATGTTTTGAATTGGTGAACGCAAAAGCGCTTTCACTCGTCAGGACGTAAGCAACACAGAGCCCAACCCTGATGAGTTCCCGAACAAACCTCGAAACTCGGCGCGCATTCTTGCTGATCAACTCAAATCACCTCCCTGCCCGGCGATGAGATCATCAGGGCACTGCGTCAAGTTCGTGGCATTTCGAGGATGAGGAGCTGAATGTATTCGCTACCTCTCAAGATTTTCGCTCTGTGGGTCGTTGGGCCGACACAAAGAAAAGAAGGCCCGCACGGTATGTACGGGCCTTCTTTTTTGGATAAGTTCGCAGTGTCGGGATTTACCCGGCGTCGCGGACGTCGAGGCCCAGTTCGCGTACTTTGCGATAGAGGGTCGAGCGGCCGATGCCTAAGCGTCGGGCGATCTCGCTCATATGGTTTTGATACTTTGAAATTGCGATGCGGATCATATCGCCTTCCACATCGGCAAGTGGACGCAGATGCCCTTCGGAGGTGAATGGTGAAAAACCGCCTGGTACGCCTGCACCGTGCAGACCTTCGCCATCAACCGTTGATCCAGCAAATGCGACGTCTTCGCCATGACTCGACAGTCCGACGATTTGCGGGAAGTCATGCAACGTCAGCACTTCACGATCTGATAACACAACCGCGCGGTAAACTGAATTCTCCAACTGACGGACGTTACCCGGCCAGCGGTACTCGCCGAGCATTTCCAATGCTGAATCTTCAATACCCCGAACAGGCTTGCCCTCTTCCGCTGCAAAACGATGGATGAAGTATGCAATCAGTTCTGGAATATCTTCACGGCGCTCACGCAATGGCGGAAGTCCCAGCGGGAAGACATTGAGGCGATAATACAAGTCTTCACGGAACTTTTCTTCTGCAACGAGTTGCTGAAGATTCTTGTTCGTCGCAGAGATCAGGCGAATATCGACTTTAACCGGTTTCGTTCCACCAACCGGGTCAACCTCACCCTCTTGAATGGCGCGCAACAGCTTGACCTGAACCTGTGGCGGCAACTCACCTACTTCGTCGAGGAACAACGTTCCGCCGTCCGCCTCTTGGAACTTGCCGACTTTCTTCGTCGTCGCGCCGGTAAACGATCCTTTTTCATGGCCGAACAGGATTGATTCAACCAGATTTTCGGGGATCGCGCCACAGTTCACGGCGACAAATGGTTTCCCAGAACGATCAGACGCGCCTTGGATAGCCCGCGCCATGACCTCTTTACCGACACCACTTTCCCCTTCGATGAGGATTGGGATGTTCGATTGTGCGGCTCGCTCAGCCAGCATGATCGACTGCCGCATTACCAATGAACGCGCGATCAAATCCGTAAAGAGAAGTCGGTTCTCGGTTTTTCGAGCCAGACGAGAAATTTCTCCAGCCAGAACATTCATTTTCAGTGCGTTTTGGATCGATACCTGAAGGCGCTCTGGACTTGCTGGCTTAACAATGAAGTCGTTCGCACCGGCCTGCATTGCCTGAACCACCGTCGAGACAGATCCATTCGCCGTCAGGACCAAAATCGGCAATGCTGTATTTTCGGGCCGGATTTCCGATAAGACGGACATCCCGTTCACACCCGGCATAACCAAATCGAGAAGAACCAAATCAATCGCCGGTCCCTTACCGCTTCGCAGCATGTCAAGCGCCTGCTGCCCATCATTAGCGGTTAGAGTCTTATATCCCTGGGCACCCACTACAGACTCGAGTAGTCTTCTCTGCGCCGGGTCATCATCAACAATCAAAATCGTTTGCGCCATCAAGTATTCCTCTTTTCTAACAGCGGCGCCTCACGCACCGACTGTCGCCCCTCAAAAAAATCATGTCTGCGCTTCCAATTTCAGAACACCTAAGTTGAGCTCCGATGCGCTAATCGACAATATGTGCCAACCTCCTCGCTATACTGTCGACGGTTGAACCAGAACGGATCAGTCCTTCTCCCGATATAGAACAGACACGCAATACGTTTACAAAGTATTAAGATCGCAACTCCGATAGATAACGTTGCCCCGAAACGCAACACTTCAAGCCGGTAATTGCAATGCTGAGCACGCTTTTGTGTTGTGCAAAGGACGCGAAAACACAAAAATACCTGAGGTGAACAACATTTTTTTCACTAAGGTTTGCGGTTGTGTAAGAAACATGGAACATTACTTGTGTGCGCCGCGTTTTGGCGAGATCAAGGTCGTGAAAGTCGGCGTTTTGACCGACTGCGACGAGAAAAGGAATATGGAGAGAGGGATGAAGACAGTTTCCCGCATCCTAATGGCAAGCGCGCTGGTTAGCGTCGCAGCCTGTGGAAAGCTGCCTGAAGCAAGCCTCGGAGGAACGTTTGGCGTTCAGAACTTTCTGGATGCCAGCATTCCCGCTGAGGGGCTAGATTTTCCGGCACAAACATACAGCGCAGCTCTGGGACGTGAGTATCAAAACCTTGCGCGGATCGCTGCATCGGAAGACATGAACTGGATTGATGCTTCTGCCTATATGCAAAAGGGTCTTGCAGCCCTGCGCGGCGAGCAGGTCCAACCCTGGGCGCCCGGGCAACTGGGACTGTCAGGGGAAATTGACAGTGTATACTCGTCTTTGATCAGCACGATCAATTCTGGTTCATCGAAGAACCCAGTTGCGTGTGCTCGCGCATTGGCCCTCTACGATAACTACGCTGAGGAGCTTTCGGAAGGGGCGCATGCCTGTACAGACCCGAATGCGATTCTCGCCGAGTTGAATGACGCGCTGGAAGCTTGTGGATATCAAAAGGCTGTTGCTCCGCCACCGCC
>CAZJWF010000107.1:0-10261 GCA_964549375.1 uncultured Neomegalonema sp. | reverse complement strand
ATCCTGAACGCCGGGACTTTCAATCGGAAGATTGGAGGTTCGCCTCTGACTTCCGTGCTTTTGGAGGTCACGATGACTCAAGCACTTCTCATAACAGATGTACCAGTTCGCCCGGAATATTTTACGTTTCCTAACGGCGAAAAAGCCCCAATGGTCTTTAGCCGCGCCGAGTATGATAGTCGCCTCGCTGGTTTGCGCGCGATCATGGCCGAGCAAGGTATTGAAGCCACAGTTTTGACGTCTATGCATGGCGTCGCCTATTATTCGGGCTTTCTCTACTGTGCTTTTGGACGCCCCTACGCCTGTGTTGTCACACAAGATCGGTCTGTCACTGTTTCTGCCAATATCGACGGCGGACAGCCTTGGCGGCGCAGCGCAGATGAGAATGTCGTCTACACTGATTGGCAGCGCGATAACTTTTGGCGTGCAGTGCGTAACATCACTGGAAAGGCAAAGCGCATCGGAATCGAGGGCGATCATCTGACCCTCTCGCAATATGCTAAACTGTCTGACTTTCTCGGGGCGGAAACCATCGACATCGCTGGTGCGACGATGACACAGCGGATGGTGAAATCTGCGGAGGAGATCGCTCTGATCCGCGAAGGCGCTCGTGTGGCTGACATAGGCGGTGAAGCGGTACGCGATGCAATTCGTGTTGGGACGCGCGAGATAGATGTTGCGATGGCGGGCCGTGACGCGATGGAAGAAGAAATTGCCAGTTCACATCCTGATAGTGAGATGCGGGATAATTGGGTTTGGTTCCAATCCGGTATCAACACGGATGGGGCGCACAATCCCGTAACAACGCGCAAGCTGGAGGCGGGCGATATTCTCAGCCTCAATACGTTCCCAATGATTTCAGGATACTACACGGCGCTGGAGCGGACGTTGTTTGTCGGTGAGCCAGATACGGCGTCTTTGAAACTCTGGGAAGCAAATGTCGGCGCGCACGAACTTGGCCTATCGCTTATCAAAGAGGGTGCGACGTGCTCTGGCATTTGCGCCGAAATCAATGAGTTCTTTGGATCGCGAGACCTGCTTCAATTTCGTTCGTTTGGCTATGGTCATTCGTTCGGCGTCCTATCACATTATTATGGCCGCGAGGCAGGCCTTGAACTGCGCGAAGACATCGATACAGAACTAACCGAGGGCATGGTCGTTTCGATGGAGCCAATGTTAACAATCCCCGATGGCGAGCCGGGTGCGGGTGGTTATCGCGAGCACGATATCGTGATTCTTGGCTCCGATGGACCAGAGAACATCACTGGTTTTGGATATGGCCCCGATCATAACATCGTCGCAGCATGAGGCTCTGAATTGACTGGCCGCTCTTCGAGGAGCGGCCCAAGCTGGCTAAGTGCGACTTCCGCTCAGGGCGCATTGCGGTCGTCAGGCTTGACCGAAATTTCCGGTCGCCATGAACGGCATCGCGATCGTCATTCAACTTCACTTCTGCGGATTCCACTCGTCTTCTGTGTTTTACACCCGTGCAGTGATCGCCTGTATTTCTTGCAAACCTCGCGATTGCTGCAATGCAATAAAACCGCTATAGCGCCCGAATGACACTGTTATCCGTAGCTTTGGGCGGAGCACTCGGTGCCTCACTTCGGTTTGGCGTCGGGGCTTGGGCTTTGCGTGTTTTCGGGCCGGGGTTCCCCGTCGGCACGATGCTTGTCAATGTGCTTGGTTCCCTGGTCATGGGGCTTGCCGCGGTTGCGATGTTGCATAGATTTCCGGGCATTTGGGGTGCATATGCGCCGTTTGTTATGACAGGGGTTTTAGGCGGTTTTACAACGTTTTCTGCGTTTTCTCTGGATGCGTTTAACCTGATCGAAAGTGGCCGTATGTCGAGTGCGATTTTCTATGTGGCCGGATCAGTCGCGCTGTCGATCGGCGCGTTGTTTGCGGGGCTTACGCTGGGTCGGGTGATTTGGCCATGAGCGGTGTCCAGCATCTTGAAGTTGAACCCGGTGAGGCCGGTCAACGGCTGGATCGTTGGTTGCGCGCAAAGTTTCCGCAACTCACACAAGGTCGAATCGAGAAGATGCTTCGCAAAGGCGAAGTGCGTCTTGACGGTGGACGAGCTAAATCCTCTTCGCGCATCGAGGCGCATCAAATGGTTCGCGTGCCCCCCGTCCCGGACGGAGAGGCACCGCCACCCAAACCGATGCGGAATATCTCTGACGCAGATGTAAAGTTAATCCGCTCAATGGTCCTGTTCCAAGACGAGCACATGATTGCCCTGAACAAACCGCCGGGGATCCCGGTACAAGGCGGGACAGGACAATCGCGCCATATCGACGGAATGCTTGGAGCTTTGGCTGGTGACGGCGACAGGCCCAAGCTTGTCCACCGCATTGATAAGGACACGTCGGGGCTGTTGGTCTTGGCCAGAACAGGAGCCGCTGCCCGTGCGCTGACGGGGGCTTTCCGGTCGAAAGCGGCACGAAAGCTGTATTGGGCTGCGTGTGTCGGAGTCCCGAAAACACGGCGTGGAACTGTGGCCTATGCGTTGGAAAAACTGCCCGGACCGATGGGCGAGAAGATGGTGTGCATTGACCCGCGAGAACTAAACGCTCACCCTCATGCTAAACGGTCAATCACGGACTATGCGGTTGTCGAAACGGCGGCAAAGCGTGCGTCATGGATCGCATTGCGCCCGGTGACGGGGCGAACGCACCAACTGCGCGCGCACATGGCGGCCATCAATTGTCCGATTATTGGTGACGGCAAATATGGACCGTCGGGAGAAGATGCGGAGCGCAGAGTTACCGGGGCAATCAGCAATAAACTTCATTTGCATGCGCGGCGCATCACGTTGCCCCACCCAGACGGGTCGGGAAGAGTTGTCGATCTGGTCGCGCCGATCCCCGAGCACATGTCGCACTCATGGAATACCTTTGCATGGGAACTGGCGGCGGGCGATGACGAGTCCCTTTTGCCGGAGCCGGGCCGTGATTAGCAGGCGTTGGGTCACATCATGACGCTTCGATTGATTGTCTTCGATTGCGATGGAACCTTGGTCGACAGCCAAGCCGCGATCATCCATGCGATGCGAGAAGCCTTCGATGCTGCTGACCTTCCTGCGCCGAGCGACGAAGAGGTGCGCGGTATTGTTGGTTTGTCTGTGCCGCAAGCTGTGGCATCGCTTGCTCCATCGCAACCTCTTGAGACTCTCAGTGTGATCGATGCGGAGTTTCGCCGTGCGTCGATTGCGCTACGCGCCGCGGACCCAGCGACGAATACTAAGTTTTATGACGGAGCGCGCGATTGTCTTGATCATCTCAATAATGCAGGCGAGTTGCTGGCCGTTGCGACGGGGAAAGCAAGACGCGGTCTTGATCATCTGCTGGACCAAGCTGATTTGAGAAGCCATTTTGTTGCGACCCAATCGGCTGATGATGCTCCGTCAAAACCGCATCCAGGCATGTTGCAAAATTGTGCGCGGCTGAGTGGAGCGGATCGTATGGTCATGATTGGCGACACCAGCTTTGACATGCAAATGGCGAAGAATTTTGGATGCCACGCCATCGGCGTGACATGGGGGTATCACTCAAACGCGCTTTTGCTCGACAGTGGTGCGGATGTTCTGGTCAACGACTTTGACGAGTTGAAAGTGGCCCTCTCGGAGTGGGAATAGAAAACGAATGAGTGGACCCAAGCGTTTTTGGACCGACGTGGGTGTTGTCGATGCTGGCGGCGGGTGGACCGTGGCTCTGGATGATCGGGCGATCAAAACACCTGCGAAGAAAGACTTCGTTGCGCCGACGCGCGCACTGGCCGAGGCGGTCGCTGAGGAATGGCGCGTTCAAGACGAGGTGATGAATCCCAAAGCGATGCCGCAAACCCGCTACGTCAACTCGGTGTTGGATGGCATCGCGCCGCAGCGGGAGGCAGTGATCGAGACCGTTGCCGCCTATGGTGGCTCTGATCTGCTCTGCTACCGCGCGGAGCATCCCGACACCCTTATCGCGCGGCAAGCGGCGCAGTGGGATCCTTTGCTCGATTGGGCATGCACCAAATTCGACGTGAATTTGATTTTGGCGAGCGGAATCATGCCGGTCTCGCAGCCTGAACAAAGCTTGCAACGTCTGTCGGACGCTGTGGCAGGGCACGACAATTTTGTACTCGCGGGCCTTCATGATCTTGTGTCGATCTCCGGGTCGCTTGTTCTTGGCCTCGCAGTATCCGCAGGGCGTTTAAAACCCGCCGAAGCGTTTGCGTTATCGCGCCTTGATGATGATTGGCAGATCGAACAATGGGGTGAGGATGACGAGGCGTCGAAGACCGCCGCACTAAAGGCTCAGGAATTTGCGGAAGCCGCTCGGTTAATCACGTTGGCAAAGGAAGCCTAAACCTGTGATGCGAATTTTTGTTGCCTGATGGCGGCTTGTTCGGGCAAGAGCCAACCGAGCGCCGCCGCGTCGAAGTTAAAATCTATGCAGACTTTGAGAGAGATGTTTGATGCAAGCTATTTTGGATGAACTGGAAGCCAAACGTGAGCAAGCCCGGTTGGGTGGTGGACAGGCCCGAATTGATAAACAGCATGCAAAGGGCAAGCTAACCGCCCGTGAACGCATTGAACTACTGCTCGATGAGGGCACTTTCGAGGAATACGATACTTTTGTCGCGCACCGCTGTACCGACTTCGGAATGGAAGCAGATCGCCCGATGGGCGATGGCGTTGTTACGGGCTGGGGCACCATTAACGGACGCATGGTTTATGTGTTTTCTCAGGACTTTACCGTCTTTGGTGGAAGTTTATCCGAAACACATGCTGAGAAGATCTGCAAAGTCATGGATATGGCGCTGCGGAATGGTGCTCCGGTCATCGGATTGAATGATTCTGGTGGAGCGCGCATTCAAGAAGGTGTCGCCTCATTAGCAGGTTATGCTGATGTTTTCTTACGAAATGTTCGGGCGTCAGGCGTCGTGCCTCAAATCTCAGTCATTATGGGTCCATGCGCTGGCGGAGCAGTATACTCGCCGGCAATGACCGACTTCATCTTTATGGTTGAGGATAGTTCCTACATGTTTGTCACCGGGCCAGATGTCGTCAAAACGGTGACGAATGAGGTGGTGACAGCCGAGGAACTTGGTGGTGCCCGCACGCATACGTCAAAGTCATCGGTTGCTGATGCCGCCTTCGCCAATGACGTTGAAGCGCTCGCGCAGACCCGTCGGCTGGTCGACTTTTTGCCGCTCTCGGCGAAAGAAAAAGCCCCCGTCCGACCTTTCCATGATGATCCCGCGCGTGTCGAGATGAGCCTCGATACGTTGATACCCGATAATCCGAACATGCCATATGACATGAAGGAGCTGATTTTGAAGGTCGCTGACGAAGGCGATTTCTTCGAAATTCAGGAGGCTTACGCCAAAAATATGCTTACTGGCTTTCTTCGGTTAGAGGGTCGGACAGTCGGTGTTGTCGCCAATCAGCCGATGGTTTTGGCGGGGTGTCTGGATATCGATTCCAGCCGCAAAGCGGCGCGGTTCGTGCGGTTTTGCGATGCTTTCAGTATCCCGCTTCTTACTTTGGTCGATGTTCCCGGATTTCTGCCGGGGACGGCGCAAGAGTATAATGGCATCATCAAGCACGGGGCCAAGCTTCTGTTTGCATTTGCCGAAGCAACGGTCCCAAAGGTCACCGTCATTACTCGTAAGGCGTATGGTGGCGCATATGATGTGATGAGCTCTAAGCATATCGGCGGTGATGTGAACTACGCATGGCCGACGGCGGAAATTGCGGTTATGGGTGCCAAAGGGGCGACCGAAATCCTCTATCGCAATGAGCTAGGAGACTCCGAAAAGATCGCCGCGCGCACGCAAGAATACGAAGATCGTTTCGCCAATCCGTTCGTTGCGGCAGAAAAGGGCTTTATCGATGAGGTCATCATACCTCATTCCACGCGCCGCCGGGTCGCACGGGCTTTTGCCGCACTTGAGAACAAGCATGTCGAGAAACCCTATCGGAAGCATGACAACATCCCGTTGTAATTGAAAAACTACGGTTAATGGACTGTTCCAATGTGGACGTGGGTAGGTGCTTCGATTTGATGCATTGGTTCAAGTTGAGCAAATAACCCTTAATTTCCGTTCACTTTTTATATCTGCAACCTGAAAAGTCCGATGGTCTATTGACGGTCGGTCAAATTTTGCATGTCTGAAAAGCTCAATGAAATTCGCTGGTTCGCTTGTCTAAGTCGAATGCTCTGGTTGCGGCCAAACTTCTATACGTTGTACGGGATTGCGCTGCACGCAAATTTACGTTAGTTAATGGCACTCTACTTGCGGGGGATAAGACAAAGGTAGAAGACGAGTCCGACCATTTTGTCCGCACACTGATTATAATGGTGCTGCGGCAGGCGCAGGGAAAACGACGATGAAACGACTAACACCAATCCTTTCCACTCTTGTGATCGCTGGTTTTGTAACTCCGGCGTTTGCGGCATCAATGAGCATGGACGATATTAAACTTCGTCTTGAATCGCAGGCCGTAACAAAGCGAATTCAGCCCGCCTCCATCCGTACGGATGAGAACGATAAGCCTCTGAGCGAGAGCGGCTATATGGCGGTGCCGAGCAATGCGAAGATTATGCTCGATGTCCAGTTCGCAGTGGGCAAAGCCAAAGTGACCAAAAAGGGTGGCAAACAAGTTCATGCTCTCTGCGATGCGATGAGCGCGATGGAAAATATGCCGAGCCTTCATCTCATTGGCCATACTGACCGTTCGGGCCGTTGGGAGAAAAATCTTGAGGTGTCGCAGAACCGCGCGGCGGCTGTGAAAAACTACATCGTCACCGAATGCGAGTTGCCGGGTGGTTTGATCCTGACAAGCGGAGAGGGCGAAGCTTTCGCGCCAACCGATGGTCCAGCGAACAACGCGGATGATCGCCGCATCGAAGTGCAATTGATCGGCGCACCCGCCGCTGAGCCACTGAGCGAAGACAAGATTGAAGCGGATAGCTAAACTCTCGTAAGGACTACCGAGAAACGGGCGACAGCAAACGCGCTCCTCCAACCGGGGGCGCGTTTTTTCTTAGGCGTTGTTCACCTTCGCTCGCATTGGACGTTTGTCCCGCGCGTTGCATTCTAAAGGCTTGTGGGTAGGCTTCCAGAATATGCATTTGGTACCGGTGGTTCGTGTGCCTCCACGCATCGGCTCGCCTTCCGTATTGATAGAAAGAAGATACGATGATCCGGTTTCTGTTTCTTGGCCTCTTACTTCTACCCGGTTCGGGATACGCGCAAACCGCTCCGTCAGCGCATCAAATTGCGAATTATCAGGGGCTGCATCTTGCAGCGCATGAAGGTGACATCACGGCGCTTCGCCGATTGATTACCGCGGGCGCTGATCTTAACAAACGCGATGGGTCGGGGCGAACGCCTGTCCATGTCGCGGCCTTCGCATCGAACGATGAGGCCCTGCAAGTATTGGCCGAAGCGGGCGCGGCGATGAACGCGCTAGAGTACCAGATGTATGACGTCCTGACGATCGCAGCGGTCGCAGATGACCCGGAGCTGGTTCGGCTTGCGATGGAGCTTGGAAATCGAGCCGACCTGATGACCAGCCGCTATGACGGGACTGCGCTGATTGCGGCGGCGCATTTGGGGCACGATGAAGTTGTGCAGCATTTGATCGACGGCGGTGCGCCGCTTGATCACGTCAATAACCTCGGCTGGACAGCTTTAATCGAGGCCGTCATTTTAGGCGACGGTGGTCCGGCACATGTCAAGACTGTCCGTGCATTGGTCGAGGCGGGTGCAGATCAATCTATCCCGGATCGCGACGGTACGACGCCGCTCGATCACGCAGAGGCGCGTGGGTATACCGAGATTATTGGAGTTCTGAGGCAGGCCGATCCGAGCAAGAAGTAATCTGCGCCGGCCTTCCGACAACTGCTGTCGTCGAAAACCTCACGGCTCAGTCGACAAAGGCCCGTTCGACAACAAACTCCGCAGGGCGATTGTTCGCGCCCTCGGTCATGCCGGATGCTTCGAACAGTGCCTTGACGTCCTTCAGCATATCCATTGATCCACAAATCATTCCGCGATCAGTTTCAGGGTTGAGAGGCGGAACGCCAAGATGTGTGAATAGTGAACCGTCTTCAATCTGTGTCGTGATGCGCCCCATTCGATCCGACGTCTCGCGCGTGGTCGAGGCGACATGGACAAGCTGTTTCGTTGCTTCTTCCCCGACCAGTGGGTCATTTTTCGCAGCGGTAATCAAATCATGGCCATAAGTTAGCTCTGCGACATCGCGGCAGGTATGCGAAAGAATGACCTTTTCGAATTTCTCATACGTCTCAGGTTCTCGGATCAGCGAGGCGAAGGGAGCAATGCCGGTGCCGGTCGAGATCATATAAAGCGTCTTACCGGGGATCAGCGCGTCATTGACCAGCGTCCCAACGGGTTTTTTCCGCATCAGGATTGTGTCGCCGACTTGAATCTTTTGCAGGTGTTGTGTGAGCGGGCCATCCTCGACCTTGATCGAATAGAACTCTAACTCTTCATCCCAAGAAGGGCTGGCAATCGAATAAGCGCGAAAGACGGGCTTCTCAGCATTGGGCAAGCCAATCATCACGAATTCACCGGACCTAAACCGCAAGGCCGCCGGACGCGTAATTCGGAATTTGAACAGCCGATCCGTATAGTGCTGCACGGATGTAACCGTCTCGGCATAGACGCCCGCAGGGATGGGGAATTCAGTTGTTTCTCCGCCAACGATTGCGGCGCTTTGGTCGGACATTCGAATCCCCTTACGGTGCTTTTCGCGTATCGAAACGCAGATATTGTTGCAGCGCAACGTCAGATCAATAAGTCCTTATCGAGCTTTGCGCGGGATAAGAACGCTATTGCTCCCGAACGGCGAGAACGGGAATGGCGTTCGTCGGAATAGGGAAGGACGACAAAGACGTTCCGCTAAAGGTATGTCTCGCTTGTTGCGAGTGTAACCCCATGATCAGCCATGTCTTTCATTGCCTCTGTGAGTGACCCATTCATGTCGATGGCTCGGCAGGCATCTTCGATCAATGTGACGTCAAATCCCAGCTTGGCGGCATCAACCGCCGAATAGCGGACACAAAAATCCGTCGCAAGTCCCGCCATTGCGAGCGATGTAATCCCTAGATCCTTGAGATATCCTTTCAGTCCGGTCGGTGTGTTCCGATCATTCTCGAAAAATGCAGAATAACTGTCGATTTCAGGTCGAAATCCCTTCCGAATGATGATTGAAGCACTGCCAGTCTCTAAATCTTTATGTAATTCAGCGCCTTGGGTGCCTTGTATGCAATGAGATGGCCATAAGACCTGCGGACCGTAAGGCATCTCTGTCATTGAGAACGGCTCGGCACCCTGATGATTGTCCGCAAACGACATGTGATCCGCTGGATGCCAGTCTTGAGTGAGGATACGCAGCGGGAAAGCTGATTGCAGACGATTAACAATCGGCACAACCGCATCACCGTCTGCGACTGCCAAAGCGCCACCCGGACAAAAATCGTGTTGTACATCGATAATCACCAGCGCAGTCTTTTTTTGCATGGTTATAGTCTCTTTTCTCGTCGCTAAATCCGTTTGAAGTCAGCATACTATCGTCACGAACGGAAGTCAGATTTATCAGGTCGCGAGAAAATTACGAAAAAATTGAACCAAATGCACGGCTCTGCGTTCTTTGTACAAGGTCGGAGACAGATCAGAGGCGCGCAACCCTCACCCCCTCGCTCCCAGCGCGTCTCACATTCCGAGATCCGAGCTTGCACGCGGTCAGACATCACGGCATACACGCGATGTCTGACCGCGTGCCAAATATTCGAGACCTCCGATGACAGCTAGAATTTATCAACCCGCGCGTAGTTCAATGACTTCGGGTCAAGGAAAAACAAAGGGTTGGATCGTTGAATTCCCTTCAAATGCCGAGCGCCCTGTTGACCCGCTCATGGGATGGACCGGTCAAACGGATATGCAGTCACAAATAAAAATGCAGTTTGCGACCAAAGAGGCTGCGGTCGATTATGCCAATCGGCATGGCGTGACATTCGTGATCGAAGAACCCCAAAAGCGTCGCCACCGCCCGCGTGGGTATGGTGACAACTTCGCATCTGAACGAAGAGAGCCTTGGTCACACTGATAAATTCAGGTCTGGACGCGGCGCAACGATCCAATTAGTCCAGTCCCCAGCGACTCCGTAGCTCAGTTGGATAGAGCAGGTGACTTCTAATCATCAGGTCGAGGGTTCGAATCCTTCCGGGGTCGCCAATAA
>CAZJWF010000106.1:0-10349 GCA_964549375.1 uncultured Neomegalonema sp. | reverse complement strand
TGAATCACAGACCGATCAGTAAAATCAACGGATTGAATTGGGTTCACACCCTAGATTCCTGATTTCGCATTTTGGTTACAGGAGATCCACAATGAGATAGTTAACGTAATTAAATTTTGATCAATAATAGTGAATAAAAATATTCCAAATACAAAACGTTTGCGTCAAATGATGAGGAGTTTCTCTCCTCTGACAGGTATTGTCATTTTGGTCACTTACTCTGGTACCGAGAGTGTCCGTTTTACCGCATTCTGCCAGCGCGTGTATTTGGCATTACGAGCGGCGTCATCCATTGCGGGCGTAAACTGTCGATCCAGCGCCCAGGTTTTCGCAAAGCCTTCTTGATCCGGGTACACTCCGGCCTTCATTCCAGCCAGCCACGCCGCACCCAGCGCGGTGGTTTCCAATACCTTGGGTCGATCTACTGGCGCATCGAGAATGTCGCTTAGGAATTGCATAGTCCAATCCGAAGCCGTCATGCCGCCATCGACGCGGAGCACAGTTTCGCCCGCTTCTGCATAGTCGTTCTGCATAGCCTCCAGCAGATCCCGGGTTTGAAAGCCAACGCTTTCGAGCGCTGCTCGCGCGATCTCGGCGCGCCCTGCGCCCCGCGTAATGCCATAGATTGCCCCCCGACACTCGCTATCCCAATAAGGCGCGCCAAGGCCGGTAAAAGCGGGCACAAGAGTCAGCTCTGCATTCTCATCGGCCTGCACTGCAAGGCCCTGCGTTTCCTTTGCATCGCCAATGATATTCAATCCATCGCGCAGCCATTGCACCACTGCACCGGCAATGAAGATCGACCCTTCCAAGGCATAAGTTGGTTTGCCGTCCAACTGATAGGCAATGGTTGTCAGCAGGCGGTTTTTTGAAAAGGATGGTTCCGCACCCGTATTCAGCAAAGCGAAACAGCCCGTGCCATAAGTTGACTTCATCATTCCGGGTTTGAAGCATGCCTGCCCAACGGTGGCGGCCTGTTGATCTCCGGCAACCCCGAAGATTGACGTCGACCCGCCCAACAGGTCCGTTGTGCCATACTCCGCCGCGCTGTCGCGGACTTCGGGCAGCATCACCGCCGGGATGTTCAGCAGACGCAGCAAATCTTCATCCCACCGGTTTTCGCGGATGTTATACATCATCGTCCGTGCCGCATTCGTCGCATCAGTCGCATGGGTTTTGCCATCCGTCATCCGCCAGATCAGAAAGCTGTCTATGGTGCCGAACAGCAAATCTCCTGCCTCAGCTTTTGCGCGTGCGCCTTCGATGTTTTCCAACAACCAACGGACTTTCGTTCCGGAGAAATAAGGATCGAGCAACAATCCTGTTTTCTGCGCCACCATCGGCTCGTGGCCGTCCGCTTTTAACTGTGCGCAAGTTTTCGATGTGCGCCGATCCTGCCAGACAATCGCGTTATGAATGGCCTTGCCGGTGTGCCGGTCCCAGACCACTGTCGTCTCGCGCTGATTGGTGATACCAATGGCGGCGACGGACCTTCCATAGGCGGCGTTTTGCGCCGTCGCGCGAGTCGTATTCCAGATCTCCTCAGGATCATGCTCTACCCAGCCAGAATTTGGAAAGTATTGGGTGAATTCTTCCTGCGCGCTGCCCACAATCTGCATCTGAGCATCGAACAACAGGGCACGCGACGATGTTGTGCCTTGGTCAATAGCGAGGATATAGGTCATTGCGAAAGCCTCCGGCTAGAAGAAGTCCTGTGCTATTTGCCAAAAGCACCGCCTTGCGTCACCTCTTTCGTGAGCCGCGTTTAAGATCAACCACGCCCATGTGGTTCTTCGAAATCTATGCGGGGGCCAACCGGAACAATGCCCGAGCCATTCACCATCCGATGCGACGCATAATAGTGATACTGGATGTGATCAAAATCGATCGTCGCCGCGATCCCCGGCCATTGATATAGTTCTCGCGTATAGGCCCAAAGATTGGGATATTCACGCAAGCACCGGATGTTGCACTTAAAGTGTCCAACATAGACTTTGTCGAACCGGATCAGAGTCGTGAAGAGACGCCAATCAGCCTCCGTAACTTTATCCCCGACCAGATACCTGTTTTTGTCTAGCCTGACCTCCAGACAGTCCAGCGCGTCGAACAATCGTTTGACGTTTTTCTCATAGACGGACTGCTCGGTCGCGAAGCCCGACTTATAGACACCGTTATTCACATCGTCATAAACCCGCGCATTGATCGCGTCGATTTCCGTGTGAAGCGCCGTTGGATAAAAATCTGGCCCGCTCGCCAGATCACCGAATTCCGAATTCATCATCCGAATAATCTCCGACGATTCATTCGATACGATGGTCTCGCGCTGCTTGTCCCAGAGAATCGGAACCGTCACTCGGCCCGAATAATCTGGCATCGCCTTCGTATAAAGTTGATGAGCGAAGTCGAAGCCATAGAGCGGATCGCCCGTCGCGCCGTCATAAATGCGGTTCAACTCCCACCCGTTTTCTAGCATCAAGGGATGGACCACACTGACGTCAATGTGTGCGCTCAATCCTTTCAACACGCGAAAAATCAGCGTGCGATGCGCCCACGGGCACGCATGAGATACATAGAGATGATAGCGTCCAGACTCGGGTGGGTGGTTCTCATCCCCGATCCAATTTCGAAACGCCGACTCGCTGCGCTGAAACGAGCCGTCTTTGTTATCATACCATTGGTCCGTCCAAACACCATTGACCAGCAAGCCCATATCCTGTTCTCCCTTCGCCGGATTGGATGCCCGCAGGCAAGGTATCGACGGTTCGAATAATCTGACCCGGCTACGCAGACAGCAACCCAATTTTTTCGCTGAGTTCCTGTACCGCCAAGGAGGTAATGTATTCAGTCACCAAACGTGAATTGTTACACCAAGATGCAGTCCCGGATTCAAAGCTTTCGCGCCCGACTATTACTCAGGAAATGGAAACAGACGTATCACGACCCGCTTACCCAGTCGCAATCCATCAAGTAAGTCGTTTGGAATATCGACAACCAGCTCTTTCGTTTCATCTGGTATTGCACTGTCGCGTAATGGGCTGGTTGGACGACGCGGCGAGATTGAGATGACGTTGTCTCCGCATCTCCGTCTGGAAAATGCCGAACTTAAAATTACCGATCACTAAACTTCTGGCGATTCCCGTGACGACCTTCCCTATATAGAAGGGACGAGTGAGAGGAATCCGATGAACGTCATCAATGATCTGGCCGACGGTACGCTGCGAATGGCCGAAAGTGCACAGCGCAGTGTGGAGTCGCTGTTTGAATCGCGCCTACGCCTCGGAGTCACGGGCCTTAATCGAGCGGGCAAGACCGTCTTCATCACGTCACTTCTGGCCAACCTGATGCAGCGGGGCCGCATGCCGCTGCTTTCGGCAGAGGGCGACCGTAGAATCGAAGCTGCCATGCTGCGGCCTCAACCCAGTCCGGATATTCCCCGCTTTGAATACGAGGAACACCTTGCTGCGCTTTCCGGCCCAGCCCCGCAGTGGCCGGAAAGCACGCGGCGTATCAGTGAGGTGCGTCTTTCTCTGCGTTATCGTCGCACCGGGTTTATTGCTGGCCTTGGCGAGACTCTGACCGGCCCCGGCATCCTTCACCTCGATATTGTGGACTATCCCGGCGAATGGCTGCTCGACCTGCCGCTGATGACGCAAAGCTGGGCCGATTGGTCCTCTGCAGCACTTATCGCTGCGCGCTTACCAGAGCGCGCTGCTTTCGCCGGTCCGTTTCTGGCATGGGCTGACGCGCTTTCCGCTAAAGCACCCGCTGACGAGATGGTCGCCAAAGAAGGCGCACGACTTTTTGCGGACTACCTACGCCAAGCCCGCGCCGCAGGTCTCACCGCGATTTCTCCGGGACGCTTTTTGATGCCCGGGGATCTTGAAGGCTCTCCGGCGCTGACCTTTGCGCCAATGCTCGGCGGAGAGGGGTTGGGGCAGCTGATGGCTGAGCGGTTCGAGGCCTATAAGCGTGTTGTCGTCAAACCTTTCTTCCGCGATCATTTTACCAAGATCGACCGGCAAGTTGTGCTGGTCGATGCCCTTGATGCAATCGACGCCGGACCTCGCGCGATTGGTGATCTGAAAAAAGCGCTGACTGATATTCTCTCCTGTTTTCGCCACGGCGAGAACGGCTGGTTCGCGCCCCTGCTAGGCCGCAAGATTGAGCGTTTGTTGTTCGCGGCGACGAAGGCGGATCATATCCATCATTCTCAACACGACACACTTGAGGCGATCTTGAAAGGCTTATTGCGCGAGAGCGTCGAAAGGGCAGCTTATAATGGTGCTAAAGTCGAAGCGATGGCTCTTGCCGCTCTGCGTGCGACCGTCGAGCAAACCCTCACGCATGACGGCGAAACCCTCAACTGTGTGCGGGGCCGCGATATTGAATCTGGTGAAGAGGTGGCGGTCTTTCCCGGTACCCTCCCGGCAAATCACGCAGAAGTCGTCAACGCAGCCGTGGACCGGGAGATTGGCTGGCTGTCAGAAGACTATCAATTCATCCGCTTCGCCCCGCCCATCTTGGACGCTCGCCCCGGCTTTGGTCCCCCGCACCTGCGCCTAGACCGCGCCGCAGAATTTCTCATTGGCGACCGAATGGGTTAGATTAGATGGCGGTTGAAAGAGTATTTTCCTTTGAAAAGGATATCGGCAGGCACGCCTTTGAGGATGTCAAAGAACGGTTGAGCTAACAATCGGTTCTTTGGTCGACGTGTTTTTGATGCCATAAATAGTCGAATTATTTTAATGGAGGCCAGAATGCGGGTTTCATTCATAGCAATCGCGGCGTTGCTGGCGGGTTGTGCGGAGCAAACATTGTTCCCGAGCCAAACAGTGACGCGGGCACCTGTGGTTTGCGAACCGGATGCCGTGTTGAACGAGGGGCGGCAGGCGCGGCGCTATCCGGCAAATTGCCCAAATACTCCCGAACTGGTTGACCGCTACTCCCTCGGTTTTCGGATTGCGTCGCTGGAAGAAGAAGTCCGCGACGTCAACTACCTCATTGCGTCGCGCGATAGCCGCGGCCCGATTGGTTCTATTGGGTTTCGAGGTCGGTCCTTCCGGGGCTTTGGTGCCACAGGTTCCCTGATCGGTTATCGCGCCGACCTCAAAGACGAATTGCGATTCCTCAAACGTGAAGCGGGCCTTGAGGATTGAGGACGGGTGACGGTCGCAGCGGTTTTCTACTCCGCTGCAACTGCTTCGCCGTCTGCCTCCAATTCAGCCAGATATTTCTCGGCATCGAGTGCGGCCATGCAGCCCATGCCTGCGGATGTCACGGCCTGACGATAGATATGATCCGTGACGTCCCCAGCGGCGAAGACACCAGGAATGGCCGTGACGGTTGAGTCAGGTTTGGTGACGACATATTTGCCGTGATGGAATTCGAGCTGTCCCTCGACCAACTCGGACGAGGGCGCATGGCCGATGGCGATGAAGACACCGGCGGCTCCCCGCTCATGTGTTTCGCCAGTGGTGAAGTGTTTCAACCGAACGCCAGTCACACCGAGTGGGTTCTCATCCCCCAACACTTCATCCAGTACATGATCCCAGACCACTTCGACTTTGGGATTATTCATCAAGCGGTGTTGCAAAATTTTCTCGGCGCGAAAGCTGTCGCGGCGATGCACGACGGTGACTTTAGAGGCAAACTTCGTCAGAAATAGCGCTTCTTCAACGGCGGTATTTCCGCCGCCAACAACGATGACTTCTTTGTCGCGATAAAAGAACCCGTCGCAGGTCGCGCAGGCCGAGACGCCAAAGCCCTTGAACTTTTCTTCAGAAGGCAGTCCGAGCCATTTCGCTTGCGCGCCGGTCGCGAGGATTACCGCGTCCGCTTCGTAGGTATCGCCGCCATCACCCATCGCTTTGAATGGCCGGACGCTCAGATCGAGCGAACTGATATGGTCGCTGACGATATTTGTGCCGACGGCTTCAGCATGGGCGCGCATTCGCACCATCAGGTCAGGGCCTTGTACTTCGGTATCACCGGGCCAGTTTTCGACCTCCGTGGTGATGGTCAACTGTCCGCCGGGCTGAATACCCTCGACCAGCACGGGTTCGAGCATAGCGCGGCTGGCGTAGACGCCGGCGGTGTAGCCGGTTGGGCCGGAACCAATAATAAGAACCTTGGTGCGTGTCGTGGTCATAACATGTCTCTCCGTTTCAACAGCCATATAGCGGTTGCGATTGTCAGATGCGACTCCCAACAAAGCCCGCTTCAAGTGGTCGTGATTGCGGAAGTAGCTCAATGTCTCGCGTCTTTAAGGCACTTTATGAACGCGGAGGCATCAAAGGAGCGCCGCGACGCGCGCGGCGACGCGCCCCGTTTCGTCGAGTGGCATTGCGCGGGTGTTTGGAACAGATCCGTCAAACCAATGCGCGTGCTCGGCGTCGATCAAACTTTGATGAAAACGCGCAATTTTCCCTTTTTCGCGCAACAAAGGATAGATTGCGAGCGGTTTGCCAGTTGCAGCCGCCTCGGATGCCATGTTGACAGAATCGTCCGTTACGACCAGCGCATCAGCACAAGCGAGCATCCCAAAATAGGGGTTGGTGCCGGTCCCATCCCAGAAATTCGCTTCAGGCACTGCTGCTCTGATCTGCTGCGCGTGTGCCGTCGGTGTGCGGCGCGAAGCCGTGATCGCCAATCCGGCTCCGTGCTCCACCAAAGCTCGCAAGTTCCCGGCAAAATCTGCTGCCATCGCGTCTGTCATCGGCGAGCGGCGTGTGGAGCCGCCAATCATGACCGCGATTAAGGGGCGAGGCAGAGCCGCAAAAGTGTCAGCCCATTCGGAGCGAGCAGCGTTCAGCAAATCAGGCGAGACGCGATGCACTGAACCGAGCGTGGCGAAGGTATTTGGCGCGCACAACCCATCATGTTCGGGTGCCACCACCAGATCAAAACGCCTCAAATTCATCTGCGGATCAAGGATTTGCACGACTTTTGTGCCCATGTTGCGCAGCCCTGCAACTGTAGGGGCTACGCGGCGACCTGCGCCGATGATAAGTGCGGGTCGCGGGGTCGCGGCCATTTTCGGTTTTGACGGTAGCCAAGACATTCGCGCGGCGAACCATGCCTTCGGCCCACTGACGGTCAAATCACGCTGAACGACCTCGCCACCGGTCAAGGCAGCGACCCGTTGGGCCAGCCCCATCGCCATCGCAACATTGCCGGCCCGTCCGTCCGAAACCGCCCAAATGAGAGAATTTTCTGAATCTGTTTCCATTTTGACCGCGAATGAGTAATTTTCTTTCTCAGATTTCCTGTCGGCAGTGTCGCGGACAGGCATGGAGGGGCTGATGCCGGGAGTCAAACTGGATGCCATCGACCGGCAAATCCTGATTGAGTTGCAAGCCGACGGGCGCATGACCAATGTCGAGCTGTCAAAGCGAGTCGGTATTTCCGCGCCGCCATGCTTGCGGCGGGTCCGCGCGCTGGAAGAGGCGGGGCTGATCGAAGGTTATCACGCCGATGTCGATGCCCGCTCATTGGGGTTTGAAGTCGAGGTTTTCGCTATGGTCGGCCTGAAATCTCAGGCTGAGAGCGACCTTGTGGCGTTTGAGCAAGCGGTGCGGGATTGGCCACTGGTCCGTGATTGTCACATGCTGAACGGTGAGATCGACTTTGTTTTACGGATTGTTGCCCCGGATTTGCCGAGTTTTCAGAGGTTTCTGACCCACGACCTGACCCCGTTCCCCAATATGGAGAGCGTGACGACTCGTCTTGTCATTCGCCGATCCAAACGGGAGGCTGGGGTGCCGCTGGATATGATCGAGCCAGAAGACCTCAGCGCCTAAGCCTCAGAACATGGTTTACAAAAAGTTGACGACTTCTTCCGCATACTGCTGCCTTGCCGGAGGAGCAATACCATGACTGACGCCGTATCCGACCTCACCGAAACTAAGCGAAGCTGGGGCGAGTCGCTCAAAGCGTTCACGCATCCCCGCGCTGTCGCGATGCTGTTTTTGGGGTTCTCCGCCGGAGTTCCGATCCTGTTGATTTTCTCGTCGCTCAGTCTTTGGCTGCGCGAAGCGGGCTTGAGTAAATCAGCGGTGACGATGTTCAGTTGGGCGGCGCTGGGCTATTCGTTCAAATTCATCTGGGCACCACTGATCGACCGTTTACCCGTCCCGATTTTGACTCATGCGATGGGTCGCAGGCGCGCATGGATTTTTGTGTCACAGATGGCCATAATCGGCGCGATTTTGCTCATGGCCCTGACTGACCCTTTGGCCAGTGATAATGCGCTCTGGTGGATGGCGTTCGGTGCGGTGCTTCTCGGATTTTCCTCCGCGACGCAAGATATCGTCATTGACGCTTACCGGATCGAGTCGGCCAGCCAAGACCTGCAAGCTATGCTGTCGGCCACGTATATCGCAGGCTATCGCATTGGGATGGTCGTGGCGGGAGCGGGCGCGCTCTTTCTGGCGGATTACTACGGTTCCACCAAAGATGCCTACAGTTATGATGCGTGGCGGCTTGCGTATCTTTGGATGTGCATGGCGATGGTTCTGGGCATGTTGACAACGCTTGTAATCCGAGAGCCTGCCAGCAACGGAGAACAGCGCGGCGAATATGAGGCATCGGATTACCTGCGCTTTTTGCTGTTGTTTGCGCTCGCCGTGGCTGGGTTCATTCTGTTTCGTCTTCTTACCTCGAACGATGGATGGGGTACGGGCCTTTCGACGCCGCTTTACGGCGCACTCGACAGCCTCAAAGCCTCTCTGACGGAGCAGACCAGCAATAAAGCTCTCGCGTCGACCTTGACCGGCACCCTGCGGCTTTTTGGAGCCATCGCGGTGGCGGGGTTGATCGGATATTTTGGGATGAAAGGCGGTATCGCCAATCGGCAGATGGTGTCTGAATCCTACGTCGACCCCGTGCGTGAGTTTTTCCGGCGCTACGGTTTGGGCCTTGCACTGTTACTGCTGGCGTTGGTCGGCCTGTACCGGATTTCGGATATCGTCCTCGGCGTGATTTCGAACGTATTCTATCAGGATGTTGGATTCACCAAGACTCAGATTGCGAGCGTTTCCAAGCTGTTCGGATTGCTGATGACCATCGCGGGCGGCTTTGCCGGTGGGTTACTGGCGGTGCGTTACGGGGTAATGCGGATCTTGTTCCTTGGTGCGGTTCTGTCTATGGCAACCAACCTGCTGTTCATCTTGCTTGAGCAAACCGGACCACAGATTGCGATGCTATATGCGGTGATCGGCATCGATAACCTTTCGGCGGGTCTGGCGAGCGCTGCCTTTGTCGCGTTCTTGTCGAGCCTAACGAATATCAGCTTTACCGCCGTACAATACGCGATCTTTTCGTCGATTATGACGCTGTTACCGAAAATTATCGGCGGCTATTCCGGCACGATTGTTGAGAGCACCAGCTACAGCCACTTTTTCATGATCACATTCCTGATGGGTATTCCCGTCTTACTGCTGATCTGGATCGCCGGGCGCAAGCTGGACTTGAAGCTTCCCGACCCGCATTAAAGCGTCTCGGGAGCCCAGCCAGATTCGGCGTCACAGAACAACTCGCTTTGAACCGTGACGTCATCGCCGTTGAGATAGATCACGCCATAAGCGGGCGGTTCTTTTGAGGGGCTGAACTTGTTCCAGTCCCAAACCGTTCCGGGTCCGGGAGCTTGGAACGAGACGGCTTGCATCGTGGTGAACGGAATGCCTGCAACAACACCGGATGCACGCCGGTGTACATGTCCGGCGAAGATGTGCTTCACATCCGAACCCTGGATCACATCGAGGAACGTGTCTCTATTACTCAGACCAATGTCATCGAATTGCGAATGCAGCTTTGCGGGCGGGTGGTGCATGAAAACGAAAATCGATTGCCCCGCGTATGTTGCGAGTTGCCGCTCCAACCACGCCAAACAAGGCGCAGCGACCTCGCCAATCGACGACCCGTCACGTTTGGTATCAAGGCAGAGCAGAATGCCAGCGTCCGTCTCAACGGTATATTGGACGTAATCGTCCACCATTCCCGGCGGTGACAACACGTCGCGCACATGCGCCCGGTCATCGTGATTTCCAACCAATGGTAGCCAAGGCATCGGCAACCGATCCAGCCGCTCTCGCAACGCCTCATTCAGCGCAGCATCGCCGTCATTGGTCAGATCACCCGTGACCATGCAATATGCCGCGTCGGACTGGTGCGTGATGATATGATCAATGGCCGCGTTCAACCGCGCATCGAGATCAGCACCCCAAGCGGGTGTCGTATCAAAATGAAGGTCTGTGAGCCAAACGAGTTTTGAGACATTACCCGTCATCGCATGATTCCCGTCGGATCGTTACGTGGGCAGGCTTTGCAATGGCTCGTTCGATGGGGCGTGT
>CAZJWF010000105.1:0-10680 GCA_964549375.1 uncultured Neomegalonema sp. | reverse complement strand
AAATCGGACGGCTAACCGGTTAACCGTCGAGCTCTTCCATCAGTTGCTCTGCCTCAGCACGCTCACTGAACGACGCAGATCCTTCCAAAACATTCACAAGGATCTTTTTCGCCTCGTCCTTCCGCCCGGCTTTCGAAAGGGCATACGCAAAGTGATACTGGATACCAAGATTATCCGGAGACGCATCCTTGGCCGTTTGAAGAAGGTCAAGACCTTCTTTGAGCTTACCGTAAGTGACGAGCATCCAACCGTAGGTGTCCGCAATCTCCGGTGAGCCACTCGCGGCCTTATAGGCACGTTGAGCATAATCCAGCGCGTCCGGGCGCTGATTTTGATGGCGTAACCACGCATAGTTATTGAGCGCTACCGGGTTATTTGGCTCTAGGGACAGGTATTTCTCATACGCTACCGCCGCTTCTCCTTGCCGATCTGCATCGAGCAAGCCAGTCGCATATGACAGCAAGGCCCGGCGATCTCTTTCATTTGCCTCAACCCATTTTGCCATCTCAGCGAATGCGACTTCATCCCGCCCCACACGTCGACGTGTGCGGAAGAGATCAACAGCAAGCTGCTCATCCGGACGTTTTGCGAAAGCTCGTTCCAGAGACTTAATCGCCAATTCCGGTTGTCCCATTTCGGAGAGTGCAGTCGCCGTTAAGCGAGCCGCGGCATTCGGGCGTTCTCGTGCCAACGCCTTCGTCGCCGCATCAACACCTTTCTGGTTCTTCTCAGAAACTTCAAGCTTCACCAAAGAGGCTACTACACTAATTTGATCTGGCCATTTTTTCATCGCAGCCTGAAGCGTTTTACGCGCTGCAGCAACATCGCCGGACTGCGCCTGTGCTTCGGCAAGCAAACTAGAGCTTCGTGCAGATTTTGGTCTTAGATCCCGAACCTGAGCTGCCACCTTAACCGCGCGCTCCGGTGCATTCGCATCAATCAACGCGTTCGCTGCGAAGGTTAGAATGTTCGGATTTTTTGGGGCGATCGTTGAGAGGCGGAAGGCCTCGTCCACCGCACGAGGAAAGTCTTTTTCCACCATCAGCGCCGAGATGTATGCCCGCGAAATCGAAACCGATTCTGGCATAACGCCGATGCGCTCACTCAAGAACTTGGTTGCGTCAGCTCGCTTGCCTTCCAATCCCATGCGTTGAGCAATCCCCAGCGTCAGCATTTGGCTCTTTGGCCTCGCCTTGAGCAATTTTTGGAGACGGGGCAGAATATCATCAGCGCGACCTTCCCGCTGATCAAGTGCTTCAAATGTCGCGATGGCCGAGATCATCTCTGGTTCGATTTCAAGCGCACGCGTCAACAGTTTTCGAGCCTGGTCAGCATTGCCGAGCTGCGATTCGACGCTACCGCGCAACGCAAGCACCGTCGCGCTTTCATCGACTCTCAGATTGTCGAGCAGCTTTTTCGCGGCCTTGGCATCATTATTTGATGAACGATCAACAGCCTTCAGAAGCGTGCGGCGCACTTCAGAATTCGCGAAGACCGGGTCAGCTGTATCGGACGGCGGACGGAGAAGCGTCAATGCCATTTGGGCATCACGTACTTCATTGACCGTACCGATCTGCGCCAAACGCTGGAATGCTGCTTGCGCTTTATCATACTTATTTAAGCTCAACTGAGCGCTAGCCATTTGACGAACGCTGGCCGAGTCGTTTGGTGCCATTTTTAGCACGCTCTGCAGCATGTCGATCGCATTGCGCGGCTGGCCATTTGCCAAACGAACCGATGCAAGCGCGCGGCGCGCTTCAAGGTTTTCCGGCTCCATTCTAATGTACCGAACTAACAGTGCGTCGGCCTGACTATGCGCGCCCTTCTGATGCTTGATCAACGCACCGAGAAGAACCGCTGGTGGGAAGTTGTCAAAACTGCGTTGAAGATGTGTGAAGGAACGATTTGCCCGGTCAATATCACCTTCGGCATAGGCAATGGCTGAGTTCAAATAGTGCGAGATCGGTGAGTTCTCAGCCAATCTCTGAACATCTTCGACATCTGCCTTCGCTCGTTTTAAATCACCCGAGGCAAGGAGCGCGCGGGCGCGGGCGATCAACGGTGGCGCCGTTTCCGGTGCGAGGTTAACGGCTTTGTCGAATGCAACAAACGCTGCTTGCTTATCGCCTTTGGCAAGTGCGACTTCTCCGCGTAACATCCATCCTGGTGAAAAGTCAGGCTTTCCAATAACAATCTCGTCCAGTTTGTCGGCAGCAGCGACGAGATCGCGTCGACCAACGTAAACTTGCGCCAACCCAAAGTGGCCTTCGACGCGACGAGGGTCAATTTCCAGGGACTTTTCATATGCGGATTCAGCTTCATCAAAGCGCTTGAGCACATTTAGCGCAGCGCCCTTGATCGTCAGGCGTTGGATCGTGCTGTCAATATTTGAACCTTCGCCGTCGACCAACTCGAGCGCTTCTTCTGCCTCGCCTGATTGTAGCTTTGTTTCCGCCAACCATACAGCGGACTCGTCCGATGGATTCAGATCATATGCGCGGCCAAGTTCTTTCGATGCACCAGCTAGGTCGCCGCGATCAAAAAGAATTCGACCCAGTAGGAAACGCGCATGTGCGTGGTCTGGATCTTGGCGCAAGGCATTTTTTAGCTCGATACTCGCTTCGCGGTACCGACCCTTATCAAAGTGCGTTTGGGCACTTGCGACATAAGGATTTTCGAGATGCTGTTGAACATTTGCAGCGACGGGAGTGGCCGTCAAATACACGGCGGGGACAGCAACAGTTGATAGGACAGCAGCAAAGATGGCTTTGCGATTCAGCATTTTCCAAGCACTCCAGATGCGAGAGGGTATTTCCCGCGACAGTGCGCTAGATCGTTTAATGTGGGTTTAAGCGTTCACCCTGAACAATCCGAAAATCGTAACAAACGTACAATATATTTTGTTCAACGAATAAAATAGACGTCGCCAGCCAAATTAGGCTGCGTCACGATCCGCTAATTCACCGTTCAAACGCCCCAGAAAACCGTCGAACATTAACAAAGTCCAAAGCTCGCGCGAACGATCCGCCTTCCCGGCCTGCATATCTTCCCACAATGCCGCAATCGCCTTTGGTTCGACTAACCCCGAATCAGCCAAATGCGATTGATGCGCCAAAGCCGCCATCTTCTTCGCAAAGCGCCCCGTCATCCATCCACCGATCGGTGCTACAAAACCGCGTTTCTTTGCGTCTAGAATTTCAGATGGTACTAATCCGCGCAATGCGCCTTTCAACACGCGCTTTCCACTAAAGCCATCAAGCTTTAACCGGGTTGGCAACTTGGCCGCCCATTCCGCAAGGTGTAAATCTAACAGCGGATTTCGAACTTCCACTCCGGCAAACATGCTCGCACGATCTACCTTAACCAGCATCCGTCCCGGTAACCATGTCATCAGATCCACGTACTGCGCTCGCGCTAAAGGGTCATCCGTTTCGGCCTGGACGGCGTGCGTACGCAACAAGTCAGCCGAGGAATATATTGGCCGTTTGATCAACAACTCATCCCTTTCGCGCTCGCGCATAATCGCAGTCGCCCGGAACAATCCGCCCATCGCATCCGTAGACAACGACTCTAACGTTGATTTTGCTCGTAAAACCTTCGGACCTGACGAGAGTTCTGGATAAGCCTTGGCCAATGGCCCGAACAACCCGCGCGACATCGAACCAGGAATACGTGCTTTCAGACGTTCTTCTGTCAGATGGTGCGGATACCGGCGGTACCCGGCAAAAAGCTCATCCCCGCCATCGCCAGAAAGTGCCACTTTGACGTGCTTTGCAGCCAAATGGCAAAGCTGTATCGTCGGCAATGCAGACGCATCGGCGAAGGGCTCCGAATACGCTATTCCCAATGGGTTTAGATCAGCCATCGCGTCTTCATGCACCGTCTCTATATGATGACGAGCGCCGTACTGTTTGGCAACTTTGGCTGCCAAATCGCTTTCGTCAAATGCCGCATCGGCGAACGCCATCGTACAGGCGTTTAAACCAGCGCCGCGTGACTGCGTCGCAAGTGCCACCATCGCGCCGCTGTCCACACCGCCAGAAAGAAAAGCGCCAAGCGGAACGTCAGAAATCAACCGTTTCCCAACTGCGGAACGCAATAAAGGCACGAGCTCCTCGATCGCCTCCTCGATTGATTGCCCGTTATCTTCGGGGTGCACCCGGATCGACCAATATCGTTCAACTTTCGCACCGCGCCAAACCCCTCGCTTGAGGATCAGGCGATGGGCGGGGGGCAATTTTTCGATGCCATCCAGGATGGACTTGGGTTCCGGCACATATCCAAAGGCAAGATAGTCGGAAAGGGCATCCTCACGAATGGACGGTGTATGATCCATCCCAGCACGTATTGCATTGAGATCAGATCCAAACAGCAATTCACCAATGGGGGAAATTGAATAGTATAGCGGTTTTTTTCCCCAACGATCTCGGATCAACGCAAATGTTCCATCCGTGGCATCCCAGATAGCGGCAGCAAAAAATCCGTCGAGGCGTTCAGGCAATTTCTCACCCCATGTCCGCCAACCATGGATAAGCACTTCGGTATCCGAATTGGTTTGGAAGCGTGCCCCCTGCTCCTCTAACTCTTTTCGTAACTCTTGAAAATTATAGATCATGCCATTGAAGCTGATGGCGATCTCATTATCAATCATTGGCTGAACGCCGCCTTCGGGGTCGATAATCGCAAGGCGGCGGTGACCTAGACCCACACCAGGAGCGAACCAACGCCCCTCTCCATCTGGTCCACGGTGTGCAATGGCATCCGTCATCGCCCGCAGGCGGCCTTCCGCAATTTCGCGCGGTGCTTCCAAATCAACGATGCCTGCAATTCCGCACATTTATTTATCGCCTGCTATTTCCAAAAATGGTTTCACTGGCGCCATGTCTGCCAACAAGGCTTCGATGGATTGCCGCGCACGTTCTTCTTCTTCGGGTGTATCATGCTGCACTGAAAATGCCACAACCGCCGCACCCGCCTGCCCACCAGAAAGGCGTGCTTTCATCGCAGATAATTTTGCCGTCAAAGGACGAGCGGTCATCTCGCCACCAACCCAAACCCATGACGTGACAAGCCGCGAAGAGAACAGTGCTCCGTCAGCTTGGTCGCGGCGCTCGAAGTACGTGATATTATCTCGTCGCGCGGCAGAAGGAAGGCCAGTTTCTCCGGTATCCATTTCAACATGACCTAGAGACGCACGCACCCAAATCTCGTCATCATCAAAGCGATTGGTAAAGTGCAGTGCTTCGGCTCCATCACGTTGATGCGTGTAGTACGCCACCATCAGATCCACGGTATGCGTGCCATTCGACAAACGCTCTAGCTCTGCGCGATCGGCACTATCGAAACGTGGAATCCAGCGATCCGGAGCGTCGCCGTTCCAGGAAATAATTTCCCAACCCTCTGGTACCATCGGCGCAATCAACGCCGTTGGTACCGCCGTTGGCGTCGGCTTGCTCAGTGCAGCAAATGCAGGACCACCAGCAACCAATAAAGCTCCCGCAATCGCGACGCCGAGGCCGCCACGCTCAGGATTCTCTAGCTTGATTGGAGCTGCGACTTCAGGATCATCCAAATCACGGTCTGCGAACTTCGCTCCGACCCAGAGCATAAACAGCATAACGAATGAGAAGAACACCCAACCATACACAAGGTGATCAACGCCGACAGCAATCGTGTTTCCGGAAACATGTGCCAGCATCATAATGCCATACGCCCGAATGCAATTCGCCCCGATTGGTATCGCCACCGCAAGGAAGAAGAAAAATACCCACTTCCACGCTTTGTCGTAACTCAAGTAAGCAAAGATTGTCGCCACGAAAATATTCGCGATAAGAAAACGAACTCCGGCGCAGGCTTCAGCCACTTCCCACAATCCGGTCGGCAACTCGATCATCAAACCTTCACGATAAACCGGAACGCCAGTCATCTGGATCATCCAGACCGAAACGTCTGCCGTCAAAACTTGAAGGGGAGCAATGAGAAAGTCCCCAACGGGGATCATGAAAGCCAAAAATAGTATTGGGAAAATAAACCGCCACGTCAATGCCCACCCAAAACACAGCGGGATCAGACACATGATAGCCCCAACGAATCCAACATGGCGTGCGAGATTTACACCGCTTACTTCGCCAATCAGACTGACGATCCCGCAACCCGCCAACAAGACGAGCGCACTCAGGTTGTTCTCCGGCGTTATCGCCAACAGCTCTTTACGGCGACGCCAGACCAAATAGACACTGGCGGGAACGACGATGAATCCATGATTATACGTCGTGGTCATATACCAGATATTGACCATATTCGTCAGCGTCGACCATTGAGCGGCACATAGGGCAATCAACAGCAGAACAAATTGAATGATGTGAATGCGCCACGACGAGTCTTCGGCCAATTCGTGTGTCTCGATCGTTGTCGTCATCAAGCTACCTTTGCGATGGCTGAGGCACGTACGTCCTCGATGAGGTTAACGAGTCGAGCAACTTTCGCGCCCCATCCGTAATGATCACGAACAAATGACATCGCAGAAGCAGCCATAGAATCTCGCGTAGTCGGATCATCCAGTATTCCCAAAATTCCGTCGACAAAGTCGTTGCCAGTCTCACAGACAAGGGCATCACGGCCCGGTGTCGCATCAATCCCCGTCAGCGCTGGTGTCGTAGTTAATACCGGTGTACCCGCCGCCATCGCCTCCAAGACTTTATTCTGGACACCGCGCGCAAGAAGCAAAGGGGCGACAGCAACGTCAGCGTGGCCGAGCCAGCCGCGCATATCTTCGACGCGGCCCGTGATCGTGATATCGTTCGCTTCGCCAAGTGCCTGAACATTCTTCGCCGGACGACCACCTGCGATGACAAATTCGATGTTGCGACCTGATTGCCGCAATCGCGGCATCGCCTCTGCCGCAAACCATGTGACGGCTTCGACATTCGGTTCGTAATCCATTACTCCAGTGAAAATGACACGAGGGCGCGCATCAGTGTATGGTGATGCGATTGATTTCGCGGCACCCCAATACTCGGTATCAACACCATTCCCGACGGTCTGTGCCGGCAAACCAGTCAATTCTGTAAAAAGCGCACATTCCGCATCCGTGACCAACAGATTCGCATCGGCGAGCGCGCCTAAACGCTTTTCTTCTGCGCGCATCAACTTCGCTTCACGGCCGTACACGTGCTTCATTGGACCCTTGGTTGTTTCACCTAGAACTCGCCATTTCTCTGAATCGACATCCACGAAGTCAATAATCGTCGTGGCCGGTTTACGCTGAATTGCTTTCAGATAAGGCGCAGCACCAGAGGAATAAACAAACACGGCATCAAAGTTTCGCCCGGCTGAAACCTTCGCCACCCAATCCATCATACCGCGCTGGCGAAAATATGCGTAAGAGACTGGCTCAGATCTAGCAATGGCCTCTAACGCGGCGCGGTGACGGGTACGGCCGCGAATATCGGCAATATGCGTTTCCACACAATACTGATCGAGAGCGCCACGATGGTCCCAATCATCAGGATCATCCAAAGGCGCGCCCAACCATATATCATACGTCTCCGCAAGTCCTTTCAGCAGGTTATAAGCTCGCAACTTCTCGCCTTTGGTCGGCGGGTAAGGGATGCGATGCGCGAGAAACAGCAGCGTTGGCTTTTTGCTACTCATGCCATTTGCCTCGCTAGAATTGGCCCTATAATTTTGGTTGCACCAAAAGGAAGCTTCTTCCAGATTTTCACGAAGCGGGCATATTTTGGGTTATTCGGATTGATGTCAGGCATCGAGTTATCTCCGAACAGATAGAATTGGTACTCCAACGGCACACCTTCAAAACCCCAATGCTTTTTGTAGTCTGCTGCGCCAGTGCCGATTTTCGAACGACCAAAGTCAAACTTTGTGCAACCGCGCACGACTGCGCGCTCCATCAGCGTCCAATAGACATGATCGAAGGCATGCAGCCTTCGCGCATCGGCAGTAGCACCCACATAGTAAGGGTAGACGGTATCCTTGTGATAAAAACTCAGCAAGCCAACCACCGGACCGTCTGGTCCTTGGATCGTTGCGATTTCGCAATCAGCTCCAAATGAACTTTTGAGCGCCGCATACCATTTTTTCGGCATGATGGGCGTGCCGAGCGTGTGTAAGTTTCGCGCATAAAGATCGAAGAATGTTTCGACCGAAGCATCGACATCGACCGGAAAATCCGCCTTAATGCCCTTACGCACATCCGCGCGCTTTTTTCGCGGGATAGCCTTTAATCGCTCATCCGCGTCGCTTGATAGCGGCGCAACATAACTTGCGTATGTTTCTGCCTTTGTTGGCCACCCTTCAAACCGAGCCTTCTCGCTTCTCAGTTCAAGCGTCTCCACCTTGCGATCGTTTCCCATCGCAATGGCCGTCTCAGACAGCGCATCCGCAACGTCGACATCGTCGATCAACAAACCGCCGCCAACCGAGAACGCCGTTGATATCAGATTATCACCAAACATCGGGGTTTTTGCGTGGACCAAAGGCAAGACACCGACCACCTGTTCGCCGCGTTTCGCCATAAGATAAGGCGCATCATATCCCAGCGCCCCAGTGACAGCCTGGCGCCACGCCGTAAGGTGAAAGGGGGAACCATCCGGATGATCGCGTACATAATCATCCCAAGCCGCGCGCCCACTGGCGTCAAACGGAGCGACACTCACGGGCGTTGTCATCGTTTCGTTCAGAGCCGCCGAGCCATCCATGATAAGCCTCATCCATTCGGGTCCACATCGCGCCGTTCAGAAGCCGCTTCAACTTGGACTCGCAGCGAGACAACCCGACATAATGTCTAAACCGCGATTTTAACGACGCGTCTTTAATGCGAGGTTGCTCTGGATCAATTTCCCAAGGGTGAAGGTAAAAATTAGGAATTAGTCCTTCGGAAACCATCTGCCGGTGAGCGCGGGAAAACCAGCTAAGCGGTAGTAATCGGAAGAAACCGCCACCACCCGCGGGCACCCGTCGTGAACCGACTTTGGCCGTCGTTACCGGAATTTCAAGAACTCCTGAATCAGTAAGATGCGGAGAGCGATCTGCATTCGGGTCTCCATAAGCATCATGAGCAATCGGGTGCGACGAAGACGAGTACCGGTACCCTGCTTCGGCCAAAACATCGTAGGCCCACGGACTACGTTCATCGATTGAAAAACTCGCAGCACGATAACCAAGAACTGGCGTTCCGCCGATATCCTCTAGGGTTTTTCGCGCCCGCGATACATCGGCGAAAAACGTTGCGCGATCCTGTTCAAAAACCGCCCAGTGGTCCCAACCGTGACTGGCTAGTTCATGTCCGTCAGATACGATTCTTTTGACGATTTGTGGATGCTCTACAGCTACGCAGCCCAACGTAAAGAACGTTGCTTTTGCACCCGCTTTTTCGAACAAATCCAGCAGCCGGTTAGTGTTTACCTCGACTCGCGATTCTTTGGAACCCCACTCAGATCGGTGAATGGCATCTTTAAATGCGTGGACATGATAGTAATCTTCGACATCGATTGTCATAGCGGCCAGAGTCATCGTTTCTCCGATTCACGCCGATGCGATGAATTTCGCGCATTACAAAAAATAAGCGGGCTTCGGGGTTGCCCGAAGCCCGCTTGGAACAGCCTTCAGGCAAAATTACGAAGCGTGGAGTTTCACCACATCTTCGCCAGTTGCATCTTCAGCAGCATAAGCCGTCATCGCAAGATCAATCATCTCATGAATGGCTTCATCATGTTCCGACAGCTTCTGCTCAGCAACTTGAACGCGCTTGACCAATGCAGCAACTGCCCGCTCTAGACGTTGGATACGATTGTTTGCGTCGCTGGAAACCGCTCCAGTAGCAGGAGCACCTGCGGAAATAGGTCCGACATCTGAGGTCGGCGATGGTGCCGGACCTGCAGCTGCGTTTTCATTGCGTTGATCAGCGATCACCGTCGCGACCATCTGGCCCGTCACCTGCGAGGCCTCTTCAAGAGAAGCAAATAACATGATGCGGTTGGCGAGCGTGTTGATCAGTCGCGGAACACCATTAGTCTCAGCGAAGATCGCGTCGTGTGCAGCTGATTCAAAAGCCGGATGACTATCCCATCCTACCGCAGCCAAGCGGTGCTCGATATAATCTTCGGTTTCCGCACGGCTCATCGATTCCAGTTTGTAACTGGCGATGATGCGCTGGTGTAATTGCGTCAGATCACGGTGAGCGACCGTTTGCAAGAACTGTGGTTGGCCAATCAGAAAGCTTTGGAACAAAGGCTGGCCGCCGACATTAAAGTTGGACAGCATCCGTAATTCTTCAAGCGTTCGGATAGGAAGGTTTTGCGCCTCGTCGATGACCAGGAGGACACGCTTGCCCATTTGGTTTTGATCAATAAGGAACTCTTCGAACGCCGAGATCAAGTCCGCTTTGTCGCGTGAATCGACATCAAGTTCGAAGGCATTACAGATCATCCGTATCGCGTCATCCGCATCAATCTGTGTCGTTCCAATCTGAGCGGCGACAATGTCGTTTCCGTCCAATTCGGAAAACAGTTGAGAGACGAGGGTCGATTTACCCGTACCTACGTCACCCGTGACGACGATGAACCCTTCGCCCTGGTAGAGGCCGTACTTTAAGTACGACATCGCTTTGCGGTGGCCTTCTGAGCCGAACCAGAATTTCCGGTCCGGCGTAAGGCGGAAGGG
>CAZJWF010000104.1:0-10798 GCA_964549375.1 uncultured Neomegalonema sp. | reverse complement strand
GCGCTGCGGCACGCCTTGACGCTTGGTCAAATCGCGAGATTGTACTGGGTCTGGGCGGGCGTGCAGAGCAATATCGACGACGGCTTCAATGGCGAGCAGTGTTTTGCGAGAGGTCCGCAGCATCAGCTGATCCCTCCCGTCGATCCAAACCCTCCGCTCCCGCGATCTGTCTCTGGCAATTCTCCGACCTCATGTAGGGCGGGTTGAGAGACAGGGGCAAAGACGATCTGAGCAATTCGGTCTCCGCGCGCCACCGTAAAGGGTGCATCGCCGTGATTGATCAGGATTACGCTGATTTCGCCCCGATAATCGCTGTCGATGGTGCCGGGCGTGTTCAAAACGGTGACACCGTATTTGAGCGCCAGTCCCGAACGAGGCCTGATCTGCGCTTCCCATCCATTGGGAATGGCGATCGAGAGGCCACTGGGCACCAGCGCCCGTGTGCCAGGGGCGAGCGCCATAGGCTCAAAAATGGCGGCATGTAAATCGGCCCCGGCAGCGCCAGCCGTGGTAAACTGCGGCAATGGTAGACCCTCGGCGGAGGGGAGGCGCTTGACTCGGATAGATGTCACGACAGCGCCTCGGCTACCTTACTGGCCAGCCGCGCGGCAACATCGGCTTTTGTCATCTTCGGCCAAGCCACTTCGTCGGTTGCCGTGACAAGCGTAACCTGATTGTCATCCCCGCCAAAGGTACCAGTGCCTTGCGAAACATCATTGGCGACGATCCAGTCGCATTGCTTACGCGCGCGTTTGGCGCGGGCGTGCTCAACAATGTTCTCCGTCTCGGCGGCAAACCCGATGACGAGAGATGGCCGGCCGTCGGTCATCCCGGCAATCGCGGCGAGAATGTCGGGATTTTCCGTTAGATTTAAGGTCCGCAAATCAGTGTCGCCGCCCTTTTTGATCTTGTTGTCGGCCACGGTCTCAACCCGATAGTCAGCGACGGCAGCGGTACAGATCACGGCATCGGCGGGCAAGGCCAGTTTCGTTTCGGCCAGCATTTGCCGAGCAGTTTCAACGGGGTGGATTGTGCATCCGGCGGGCGCGTCGAGGCGCGTCGGACCACTAACCAAAATAACCTCTGCGCCCTCGGCGGCGAGCGCAGCAGCAATGGCATGGCCTTGCTTGCCTGAGGATCGGTTCGCGATGTAGCGCACGGGATCAATCGGCTCATGCGTGGGGCCGGAGGTTACGATAATTCGTTTGCCGCGCAGCGCGCGCGGACCGGTCAGCGCAAGGGGCGAGGCGCTTTCGACGCGAGGATTTTTCGGCATATGCCGCACGATTTCCTGAGCAATCACGTCTGGCTCTGCGAGGCGGCCATAGCCGTACTCGCCGCAGGCCATATCGCCCTCGTCAGGGCCGACGGTCAGAATATCGCGTGCTTTCAGGGTCGCTAGATTGGCTTGTGTCGCAGGATGCTCCCACATCCGCACATTCATCGACGGTGCGATCAGCACTGGCGTGTCTGTGGCGAGCAATAGTGTGGAAGCCAGATCATTGGCTAGCCCGGCTGTCATCTTCGCCATCAAATCCGCCGTGGCGGGGGCGACGACCAACAAATCGGCAGAGCGGGACAGCTCGATATGGCCCATTTCGGCCTCGGCGGTCAGGTCGAACAGGTCTTGGTAAACTGTATTCCCTGACAGAGCGCCAACGGATAGCGGCGTGACAAATTCTGCTCCGGCTTTCGTCAGGACGCATTGCACGGATGCGCCCAAGCCTTGCAATTCCCGGATCAGCAACAGTGACTTATAGGCGGCAACCCCACCGCCGATAATCAGCAGAATTCGTTTTCCGGCCAGCATCGGCTCTCCCAATCGCGCTCATCGCTGTAAGATTCGCTGATCTACAGCAATTTGGCGGGGTTTCAAAGCCGTGCGGGCCCGGAGGGGCTGGCCTCCGTCAGTTCGCCGTTACCGTTACGGTGAAGACATCTTCGCTGGAATAAAGCCCCGCGACCCTGGTTTCCGTCAGATCAAGCGGCAAGCGGATCGCGATTCCGTTGAGGCGTGAAAACCCAAGATTATCTGTCACATCATAATCAGAAACTTCGCTTCCGTTATTCAACAACTTGGCGGCAGTGGCCGTGATATTGGCGCCGTTCTCGGTCGCATGTTTAAGGACGCCGTTTTCCAACTCGATGGAGACATTGACTCCGGCGGTCGTGGCAACGGCGCGAAACGCGCAGACGCCTTTCATGTTCAGATTTGCTTTTGGCTTGAAATCTGCCCCTGCTGAGGTGTTAAGCCCTTCAATCGAAGCATTCCAGTTGCCATTCGAAGCCGATACGCCGCTTTCTGCCAATTCGGTTACGTCAGTCCCGTCAAACGCACCTGTCGCCTCGACGAACCCCTCAGAACTGACTTTCAGATAAACTTTGTCATAGCAGTAAAGCGCGATGACTGATGGTATATCAATCTCGACATCGGTTTGTAGTGATGCGGCGCTGGCGTTGCTGGCAAAAAATACGGAACTCACGGTAGCAGCAATCGCTAAGGTTTTGATGGATGATTTCATATTAGTTCCCCTACTTGAATTAAGGGAAGAATATGGTGCCGTTCAAAAATAAATCTTAAAGTTAAAATTATGTATTTTCGAAATTTATAATAATTGATTTTGGTAATGGTGGGAATTTTTTCTAATATTTTATTAGTTTATATTTGAAATATAAGAGAAATAATTACCGCGCCAACGATACCGCCTCCTAGGGCAGCCATAACTAACGCAGTCTTGTTCGTGGTTTGCATCCGGACATTGAGGGTCTTCTCTCGGTCCGGGGCGTCGGCGAGCGTGACTAACCTCTCGGCGGCTTTTGGCAAGCGTGGGCCGAGCCGTGATAGCGTCGCCACTGCTGATGTCAGATCACGCAAGACCGCCTCGGGACCAAGGTTCTGGCGGACCCATTGTTCGACAATCGGTTGCGCTGCGCTCCACATATTGACGTCGGGGTCGAGATCACGGGCGACGCCTTCGACCATCACCATCGTTTTTTGCAGTAGAATAAGCTGCGTTTGTGTCTCCATACCGAAGGTCTCGGTCACGGTGAAGAGTTGTCCGAGTAAGCGGGCCATTGATACTTTTGTTGCCCCTAATCCAAAGATCGGCTCTGCAACGGAGCGCAAAGCCTGAGCAAAGCTATCGACTGGCTGGTCGGGGGGCAAATATCCGGCTTCGCGGTGGATTTCGGCGGCGCGTTGGTAATCCCGGCGCAAGAAAGACAGCAAGATCTCGGCATAAAACCGGCGCGTCAGCATGTCCAACCGCCCCATTATGCCGAAATCCAGTGCAACAATCCGATGACTATCGTCAACGCACAGGTTGCCCTGATGCATATCCGCATGGAAAAATCCATCGCGTAGCGCGTGCAGCAAAAAGGATTGGATCATCCGTTTTGCAAGGTCTTTGCGTTCGACCCCCGCAGCTTCCAATGCTGCGATGTCGCCGATGGGAATTCCGTCGATCCATTCCATCGTGAGAACCCGTTGCGAGGATCGCTGCCAGTCAATGACCGGCACTCGAAAGCCATCGTCCTCAACGGTGTTCTCGCGAAACTCGGAAGCGGCAGCGGCTTCGAGACGCAGGTCCAGCTCAATGCGCGTCGTCTCCGCGAAATGTTCGTAGACGGCGACGGGTTTTAGCCGCCGTGTGTTAGGTACGAATTTTTCGACCACCTTGGCAACAAAGCTAAACGCATCAATGTCGCGCATGAAGTCGGCTTCGACTCCGGGGCGCAGGATTTTGACGGCGACGTCATCGCCATCGCTCGTCGTGGCGCGGTGGACTTGAGCAATCGACGCGGCGGCGATGGGCGGGCCAAAATCGGCAAAGCTATCGCGGATGCTCTCGCCCAATTCGCGCTCAACGGTGGCACGGGCCAAATCCTCATCGAAGGCGGGGACGTTGTCTTGCAACTGTCGCAGCTCTTGCGCCATCTCCAGCCCAACGACATCGGGCCGCGTCGCCATCATCTGTCCGAACTTGACTTCCGCAGGGCCGAGAGCGTTGAGGGCGCGGGCCACTGGTGGCATATCCGGGTTGCCGCGAATACCGAACGGTTTGAGAATAAACTCAACTATTTTTGCCAAACCGTTGCGCCACCCGCGCAAACCCAACCTCTCTCTGAACACCGCCAGCCCGCCACTGCGCGCCATCGTCGCGGCAATGCGTGACAGCCGATAAAGATGCGCCGGGGCGCGAAAGATGCTCACAGTTTCCAGCCAGAGTGCAACGCGGCAATACCGCCGCTCAGGTTCCGCCATCTCACTTGCTCAAACCCGGCATCTTCGATCATGCTGCCGAATTTTTCCTGAACCGGAAAGCGCCGGATGCTCTCGACGAGGTACTGATAACTGTCACGGTCGCTAGCGACAATTTGGCCGATGCGCGGGATGACATTGAACGAATAAGCGTCATAGGCTTTCTGGGCCAGTGGCACGGTCATCGCACTGAACTCAAGGCACATAAATCGACCGCCGGGTTTCAGCACCCGGAATGCTTCGGACAGCGCATCGCCGATGCGGGTCACGTTTCGAATGCCGAACGAGATTGTGTAGGCGTCGAACTGATTGTCCTCAAACGGCAACTGCATGGCGTCGCCCGTCACCCATGAGAGTTGATCCGCAAGCCGCTCACTTTCCGATCGCGTGCGCCCAGCGCGCAGCATGTCTTCGGTTAGATCGCAGACCGTGACATCACCGCGTCCACCGCGTTTATTGATCCGCTCAAGCGTTCGGAATGAAATATCCCCGGTGCCGCCCGCAACGTCCAGCATGCGCCATCCGTCACGCGGCGCTAGCCAGTCGATCATCGCCGACTTCCACAGCCGGTGAGTCCCGCCCGACATAAGATCGTTCATCAGGTCATAGCGCGAGGCAACGCTGGTAAAAACGCCTTGCACCAATCCGGGTTTTTCAGCCTCGGACACCGTACGAGCACCGAAATGAGTCTCAGGGACGTGGGTCATACCGATCAGATAGCCTTCCCTCGACGCCCAAACCACCCCTCACGGGCGAAATTTGCTGGTCAAGGCGTCGCAGCCACAGCATTGGTTTTGCTCAAAGCGTGGCGATCAGTGCCGGTAAGTCCCCAAGTCGGGGAAGGCAATGATTTGCAAATGGTTCAAGGTCTTCCAATGCGGCGGGTCCGGTGCCGACCGCGACTCCAATCATTCCGGCGGCCCGCGCCGCGCGCATGTCGTGAGTGGAATCGCCAACCATGATCACTTTGCCGGGTTCCGCGCCGATATGCTCAGCAAAGGCCAACAGCATTCCCGGCTCAGGCTTGGCCCCGTGACCGGTATCGGCCCCTGCGACAAAACTAAAGCGCCCATCCAGCCGCAGCGTCCGCATTTGAGTGCGTGCAGAGACCTCTTCGTCATTGGTCGCGATACCAAGGGCCAGCCGCGCTGCGCCCAGATTGGTTAAGGTGTCGGCCACGTCGTCATAGCTTTTGACATTTTCTGCGCCAAAGCGGGTGAATAAGTCCCGCGACTGCTTCGCAACCATATGTTTTGGCATGTCGGGCAGGATGGGTGCCCATCGTTCGATCAGTTCTGAAGCGGTGCCGGCGATAAAAACCGCGTCTTTCCTGAACTGGCTGGTCTTAAGATCGAAATCAGCGGTTTTGGCGAGGGCTTCGTATCGTTCGGTATTGCCTGCCGCCAGTGTCTCCATCACTTTGATCGCAGCGGGATTCCAAGTCGCGTCGAAATCAACCAGAACTCCGTCCTTGTCGAATAAAACTCCCTTAATGCTCATGCTTCGCGCTCGCTTGGTAGGATGAACTCGCCCGCCTCGTTCGGTTCAAACCCCGGCACATGGGCAAACTCCCAGACATGTCCGTCGGGATCAGCAGCGTATGAAATGAGTCCCCAGGGCGCGTCAAATGGTTCGCGCAAGATCGTGCCGCCTGCGGCGATAAATCGACCCAGACCGGCGCGCATGGCCTCCACGCTCTCAAAATTCTGCCCGATGCTGATACCGCCCGGTCGTGGCGTGATCCCACCGCCCATGTCTTTTGTCAGGTTTTCTTGCGGGTAGAGGCCAAGGACAAAGCCATTTGCCTGAAAGAAAACAACCCCTCCGTCGACACTTTCAGGTGCCTTTTCCCACCCAAATCGCTCATAAAAAGCAAGGCTTTCCGCTAAATTTTCGACGCCAAGCGTAACTAAGTGTACGTAAGAATTCATAATAAAACCAGTATGTTAGTAGCGTCTCTCTTGATTGTGGCCAATTATGGCGGCTTTGCCCCGAAATGACCACCAGTTCTTTTCGACGGAAACTGGTCCCGATGTGCGTTTGATAATCGTAACGAGGCCAGTTGACGGTTCTCGACCCACTGAAAGGATACCGCCATGAAAAAGTTCATGATCGCACTCGCCGTTACGCTTGGACTTGGCGTTGCAGCATCGGCACCCGCTCAGGCTGGTGGCAGCTTCTCTTTCTCTGCTGGCGTATATTCCTCAGCACCGATCTATCATGCGCCCGTTCAAGAGTATTTCGCGCCGGTTCCTGTTTATAAGGCACCGACCTACTACGCGCCCGTACCTGTTTACCGCGCTCCGGTCTACGTTCCGCGCTATGTTGCTCCGTATCCGTCGTTCAACTTTAGCTTTGGTAAAAGCTTCGGGCACAAGGGCCACAAGCATCGCCATCACGGAAATCGACATGTGAACAAGGGTAAGCACCTGAAACGTAAGGCTCGCCGACTCGAGCGCCGGATTGATCGTCTTGAACATCGCCGGGATCGCCTCGAACATCGCCTTAACCGTATCGAGCATAAGCGGAGCCGTCGTGGTTACAAGCACCACTAAAACGGGTGGATAATCCCGATATAGAAAGTCGTTGATTGCTTACTTAGCGTGCTCGGGCTTAGGCTAGAGCGCGCATTTTTCTTTCGAAGCGACAGTTTCAGGAGTCTTCTAATGTCTTATCGCTTTATTGCCGCCGCCATGATGGGCGCATTTCTTCTACCCGCCGCAGCAAATGCTCAGGGTCGCGTCGCGATTCCTGACGTCGAATTGTATGCCACTGTCACGGGCAAATGGGTTCTCGATCCGCGGCGCTGTAAAGATATTCGTGAAGACATTCGAGATGCCCGTAAAACAACGAGTCGCCGGGACCGCCGCGAAGATCGCCGTGATCAGCGTGTCGCGAACTGCCCTCCCAGCTCGTATGATTTCATCCCAGATGCTGGTCAGGGGCCAAAATATCCTGTCCGTGTGAGCCGGGGCCGCGTTTCCCGCAAATTTCGGGGTAAGCCGCTGTTTATCAATGGGGATACCATTGGATCAGATGGATTGCCAATCGAAACGCCGGGACAGATCTACGCTCCGGTTGGCGTCGAAACCTACACGCCTCGTCCGATCTTTCGCACGCCGCGCGCTCCGTCGATCTTTGATCGCCCCGGCTTGACGATAACGCCTCGGATTCCACAACCGACTTACCAACAGCCAACGGTCCAGCAACCGGCATATCAGCAACCAAGCTACCAGCAACCGGTTGTCCAACAGCCAACCTACCAGCAGCCAGTGACTCCGACCTACCAGCAACCAGCCTACCAGCAGCCTGCACCGACTTATCAGGCCCCAGCTGCGGCCCCGTCGCAAGCGAGCAACTATGAGATTCGCAATGGCGTGATCTTTTTCCTCGACTAAACTTCGAGGGACCTGACCCGAAGAGGCGCAAAAAGCTTGCGCCTCTTTCATCTTGGTCCTATACGAAGGAGATCAGCGGCTTGATTGCAAAGATCGGCCACCGGAATTCGCAGCGGGCCGCTTTTGGTCCGCTTTTTTGTTTCCGGAGATACCATCGCCCATGTGCGCTGCACTGATTGTTGCCAAAACGCCTGTTGAGGAGCGCCTTGTCGAGATGCTCTCACCCACTGTCAAAGGCATGGGATATGATGTGGTGCGCCTGCGTTTAATGGGTTCGGGGGGCCGCGATACGCCGCTGACTCTGCAAGTCATGGCCGAGCGCCCGGACGGGACGATGGAAGTGGACGATTGCGCCGCGCTCTCAACTGCGATGTCTGCTGTTTTGGATGTCGAAGACCCGATTGACCGCGAATATGATCTGGAAGTGTCCAGTCCCGGCATTGACCGGCCCTTGACCCGCAGTCAGGATTTTGCGGAATATGCCGGACATCGTGCCAAAATCGAATTGGTGATGGGCGTAGGCGGTCGCCGGAATTTTCGCGGCGATTTGACCGGGTTAGAGGGCGACTCGGTGGTCTTAAAGCTGGATGATCTCGGTCCGGTAAAACTGCCAATTCACGATATTGCCGACGCAAAACTCGTCATTACCGACGCACTGATTGCGGAAAGCCTGAAAAAGAAACGTGTTCCCGACGCCTCGCAGGCCGATGACGTCGAGTATGAAAAAGAAGCTCCTACGGAGGATGAATGATGGCCAGTGCTGTAGCCGCCAACAAACTCGAACTGCTCCAGATTGCCGACGCGGTTGCCCGTGAAAAGCTAATCGAGCGGGAAATCGTCATTGAGGCGATGGAAGAGGCCATCCAAAAGGCGGCGCGCGCCAAGTATGGGGCAGGTTACGACATCCGTGCCAATATCGACCCAAAAACCGGCGACTTGGCAATGTCTCGTGCGATGGAAGTCGTCGAAGAGGTCGAAAATCCCGACGTCGAAATCATGCTCGAAGATGCGCGCACGAAAAACCCGGAAGCTTTGGTCGGAGACTTCATCTCTGATCCACTGCCGCCGATGGAGTTTGGCCGGGTGGCTGCGCAGACCGCTAAGCAGGTGATTGTGCAAAAGGTTCGCGAGGCTGAACGCGAGCAACAATACGAAGAATACAAGGATCGTGTTGGCGAGATCATCAACGGCACCGTCAAGCGGGTGGAATACGGCAATGTCGTCGTCGATCTGGGCCGGGGCGAAGCTGTCGTGCGCCGGGATCAGCAAATCCCGCGCGAGATGTTCCGTCAGGGCGACCGCATCCGGGCATTCATTCTGGATGTCCGCAGCGAAGTGCGCGGCCCGCAGATCTTCCTATCGCGTTCCGCACCGCAATTCATGACGGCACTGTTTACGCAGGAAGTCCCTGAAATCTATGACGGTTTGATCGAAATCAAGGCCGTGGCGCGTGACCCCGGTTCTCGTGCGAAGATTGGCGTTATCTCGCATGATCCGTCGGTTGATCCGGTCGGCGCCTGTGTGGGTATGCGTGGTTCGCGAGTTCAGGCCGTGGTCGGCGAGCTGCAAGGCGAGAAAATCGACATCATTCCGTGGTCTGAAGACGCGGCAACGTTTATCGTGAACGCTCTGCAACCGGCTGAGGTTGCCAAGGTCGTTCTCGATGAGGATGCCGCGCGCATTGAGGTTGTTGTCCCGGATGAACAGCTTTCACTCGCCATTGGCCGCCGGGGCCAGAATGTGCGCCTCGCGTCTCAACTGACCGGTTGGGATATCGACATCATGACCGAGGCGGACGAGTCCGAACGCCGCCAGAAGGAATTCGAAGCGCAAACGGCGCTCTTTATCGGTGCGCTTGATGTCGATGAAATGATTGCAAACCTTCTGGTTTCCGAAGGTTTCTCGTCGCTCGAAGAAGTCGCCTATGTCGAATTGGACGAACTGACCGCGATTGACGGTTTCGACGAGGATACCGCTGCCGAGCTGCAAGCCCGTGCGGTGGATAACCTCGAAGCCAAAAATGCCGCTCATCTCGCCAAAGCGCGCGAGTTGGGAATGCAAGACGATCTGATCGAATTTGGCGGTCTCACCGCACCAATGCTTCAGGCATTGGCTGAGGATAAGATCTTTTCTCTCAATGACTTCGCAGAGTTAGCGGATTGGGAAATCGCGGGCGGCTTCGTTCATATCGACGGTGAGCGTGTTAAGGATGACGGCATTCTCGAACCTTTCGATGTGAGCGCAGAAGAGGCACGTGACCTTGTCATGGCGGCGCGAGTTGAGCTTGGCATCGTGGACGCCGCCGACGTCTACGAAGAAGAGGCCGAAGACACCGAAGAAGAAGAGGGTGCCGAGGCAACCGAAGACGGCACCGAAGAAGAGGAAACGGTCTGAGCGAGACACTGACCATGCCCCGTGGCGGACGCGATAAGACATTAGAGCGCACGGACGGGATGGACCGCCGATGTATCGCCACGGGCGAGGCGCAACCGCGCGCAGGTCTGATCCGCTTTGTTGTTGACCCGTTGGGGGTCGTGGTGCCTGATTTGGCAGAGAAGCTGCCGGGGCGCGGTGTTTGGGTGTCTTCGACGCGTGATGCACTTGAAATGGCTGTCTCGAAAGGCGCGTTCGCACGAGGGCTGCGGCGGAAGGTCTCTGTACCCGAGGGCTTTGCGGATCAGGTGGTGGCGCTGCTGCTCAAGCGTCAGATCGACGCCATTGCGCTGGCGCGTAAGGCTGGTAAGGCCGTTTGTGGGTTTGAACGGACCAAAGAGGCGTTGTGGTCAGGTCGAACTCGCTTGCTTTTTGCCGCTTCGGACGGTTCGGAGGACGGCAAGTCGAAACTGCGCGGTTTGGCAGAAAGCGCACGGATTGTTTCCGTGTTATCATCTGGTGAATTGGGCTTGGCCTTCGGGCGTGATTTTGTGATACACGCTGCACTTCTGGACGGAGGTGCGACGACTCGTGCCATCCGAGAGTCGCGGCGTCTGGAGGGATTTCGATCCTGAAGGGTGCCGCTGGTTTCGTTGGAGACGGCGATGACTTGATATGATTTGGACTTGAGGGTTGGCATGGGGCCGACTGCTCGAAAGGGTACTGATGAGCGACAGCGACAACGATACGGACGCTAAAAAACCTG
>CAZJWF010000103.1:0-10852 GCA_964549375.1 uncultured Neomegalonema sp. | reverse complement strand
CAGGTAGATTTCTTCCTATTTGATGGTCCGCCACAGCCGCTCGACGAAGACGTTGTCGCGCCATACCCCATTACCATCCATGCTGATGGCGATCTTGGCATCGTTCAAGGCCTTGATGAACTCTCTAGCGATAGACTTCGTCTTCGCCGGGGAATGAGCGGCTTTTAACATCAGAGGCGTACTGTTCGACGGCTCCTTTGATCACAGCCCCGAGGTCACAATACTCGCGCACGAATTTTGGCGTCCACGGGTTCATGCCCAGCATATCCTCCAAGACAAGGATCTGTCCGTCGCACTCGACCGATGCACCGATGCCAATCGTCGGAATATCGATCAGTTTGGTAATTTTGGCCGCAAGCGGTTCAACCATACCCTCCAACACCACCGCAAAAGCGCCCGCACCGGTGACGGCTTTGGCGTCTTCGATATGTGCGGACCACGAATCCTCGTCCCTGCCCTGCGTTTTGAACCCACCAAGGACGTGACTTGATTGAGGGGTGAGGCCGGTATGCGCCATGACGGGGATGCCCCGTTCGACCAGAAAACGGATGGTTTCCGCCATGCGCTGGCCGCCCTCCAATTTGATGGCCCCGCATCCCGTTTCTTTCATGATCTTCGCGGCATTGCGAAACGCCACATTCGGGCTTTCCTCATAGGTGCCGAAGGGCATGTCGACCACGATCAGCGCACGCTGTGTCCCTCGAACAACCGCGCGGCCATGCATGATCATCAGATCGAGTGGAACGCCGACGGTGCTGTCCATCCCATGCATCACCATCCCCAAACTGTCACCGACGAGAATGAAGTCGGCGAACTCATCCACAATGGCTGCTGTATGAGCGTGATAGGATGTCAGCGAAACAATCGGATCACCCCCTTTGCGCTGAGCAATTTTTGGCACAGTGTTGCGGCGCACCGATGTAGATTGAACACTCATGGCGTGATCTCTTTTTGGTCGATCAAAAGAACTTCTCCAAATAATGCCGAGATCATGATCCCGATAGTTTTGTCTGGAATTCCGCTCGCAGGTCGGAAACTGTCCGCATAAACCACGTCTATGGCCTTTAAATCCGCGAGATTCTCGGTTTTCACGCGATTTTGGATGCCAATGACGGCGGCCTCGATGGTTGCGCCAGATTGTAACGCGGCCTCCGCCTCAGCCAAAGAGCGATAGAGGATCGGCGCCGCGACGCGGTGCGCGTCTGTTAATCGGACATTGCGAGAGGATAGCGCGAGGCCATCCGGCGCACGAACGGTTGGCACACCCTCAATTTTAATCGGGAAATGAAGGTCTTGGACCATTCGCCTAATGACTGAGAGTTGCTGGTAATCCTTTTCCCCAAAGTACGCGACGTCGGCTTCGGTGATGTGAAACAGCTTGCTGACGACAGTTGTGACACCGCGAAAATGACCCGGCCTCACCTCACCATGATACCGATGAGCAAGGGATGTCGTCTCAACGATCGTCTCGTCGCCTTCTGGGTAGATCTCATTGGCGTGCGGGATGAAAATTCCGGAAGCGCCTGATTTTTCTAGTAATTCTAAGTCCGCCTCTTCTGTGCGGGGATAGGTCTTCAGGTCATCCAGGTTTCCGAACTGCGTTGGATTGACGAAGATCGTGGCAACGACGTTGGGGTTCTGCCGCGTTGCAGCTTCCACCAACGCGGCGTGTCCAGCATGAAGCGCCCCCATCGTAGGAACGACAGCCAACGACCCCAGTGCGCGCTTTTCACGAGAGAATTCCCGCATTTCGGAGATGGTTCGGCAAATTCGCATTTTCTGGCATTCATCGCTGTTGAACGTCAGGGTACGCGATCAGAGCGTCAATCCTCAACCCGTCAACGCAGTTGATTTGGACGATTTTGTATCTCGCACAAAAACGCCCGCTCGGAAACCGAGCGGGCGCAATAAGTTACAGAATGATCAGTTAGTTAGACTGAAGGAATGCGATGACGTCTGCACGGTCGCTTGCGCTTTTGAGGCCTGGGAAGGACATCTTTGTCCCTTTAACGAGCGCCTTTGGCTTCGTCAGGAAAGCATCAAGCGTAGCTGTATCCCATGCAGCACCCGTCGCACCAAATCCTGACATTGCGCTCGAATACTTGTATCCGGCTACAGCGCCTGCTGGGCGTCCAACGACACCTTGCAACGACGGTCCGAGCTTATTCTTTGCGCTGTCCACTACGTGACAAGCTTTGCATTTTTTGAAAATTTTAGCGCCGTTACCAGCGTCCCCGGCGGCAAATGCAGGAGCAGCGCTAGCTGCCAAGACAAGACCAAAGGTTGCTGCACTCAATTTCAATATCGACACGATGTTCACTCCTGTTCAATGCCGCCCACCGACGCCTCATTATATAGGGACGAAACGGTGTAACTCAATTAATGATGATGTTATTAGATCGTGAATAGATTGTGATGGATGTTCACATAATTTCCTCACCTACGTCACATTCGGATTTAATTTCCAAACCGTCCAGTTGAGCAGCGCCGCCGTACCCACCCATGCCAGATATGGTAGAAAAAGAAGCGCCGCCCACATCGAAATTGGCCAAGCGGCGATGATGAACGCGAAAACTGCAATCACAAGCCCAGTTACATCCCAAAATGCCCAGTCCATGCGGCGAATTCCAAAGAAAAAGTACGACCAGGCAGCATTAAGGATCAATTGTAAACCCCAAATTGCAAGCACCAAACCAGTCCCTGCCTCTTGCCAAATCAACCATCCCGCAATCGCTATGAATGCGTAAAGGACCGTCCATACAACCGGAAAAACCCATTTCGGTGGATTCCAATCTGGTTTTTTGAGACGGTCGTACCACTCTCCGGGTTTAAAAAAGGCCCCGCTAAGCGCTGCAACCGCAACGAGCGAACAAAACACAATCAGTGACATAGCCTCACCTTGCAACGCGGGGCCGAAGCAGAGCCGCGCAGAAATACGCTTCTTCCATACCTCATAATGACCTGCCTTGCGGTAGGAAGCGACTCGCATTTTTCTCATCTGGTTAACGAAGCTGCTCGACGCTATTTTGCGCTGATCAATGCCGTTGGCTCAGGTACGCCATTTAATTTCAGTGCGTCTTTCATCCTTGGGGACGTCACAATGACGCCTCGATGACCGCTGAGGCACATGGATTTTACCGTATCTGGAACAGTTCCGATATGGCGCATCTGCCCGCCAAGGGTCGCTATCGTCAAGGGGCCGTAATCAAGCGCAAAGCGTGCTTCAGGATGGTCTTTACGTAGCTTTTCCGCAAAGGAAACGGCTTTGTCGAGCGATGCAATGTATACGGCGTAATATCCATTATCGGATTCAATAACAGCGGACGTTTGTTCTTTTGGCAATGTTTTGGACAAATCGGCGATGCCGAAAATCACGCCCTCGCCGATGGATGCTGAATCGCCGTCCGGCAGGAACTCTGAGGGCAACAGCTCAAATAAAACCTGTTCGGCGAGCGCCTCAGAGACAGGCAAATAATCTTCGGGCCAATCGCATCGCTCAATCGATACGGAAAATGGGCGCTTCGTGTGGTTTTCAATCACCGTTTTGCCTTGTAGCGGCAAGACGACGATGCCTTCGGTCGTTAACCTGACCTGAGCGCCTTCGTTACTTTCCACGTCGAATGGAGCGGATACAGGCCCATCGATGGCGCGTGCAATGTATCTTCCTGTTGGCAGCAGGTATTCGAGTTCCCGCCTTTCCATCGCACCGAGGTTTTGCTGGACACATGCATGGGGGGTAACTTTTGGACCGCTGCCGCAATACTCTCCGCCAGAGCTGTCTGAACCTGCCACAGAAAACAAAAGTTCAACGTTTTTCGAGAGATCGCGATGGTAACCCGCCCCGCATCCACGGCAAGCCAAAAGCGTTGAAATCTGTTTTAACTCAGCAACTTCAATCGCCGACGCCCTGCAGACGGTGCAAATCGCCCGGTATCGTATTTCCAAATCGCCAGATTGGACGGCAACCAAGCACGCGCGGAATGCGTCCGAATGGTCAATGTCAAGACACCGCGCTAACCGTTTCGACCTCAGGTCCGTTCGATCCGCAAAGGGCGCGACAGCAAGCCATTGCGCGAACCGGGTAAGAATGTCGGCATCCCTACTTTTAGCTTTAGGAAGGGACTTCAGGGGTTTGTTGTGTAACTTTGCCGAAAAATTTGAATAAAAATCGCCTCTTGGCTTCAGGCAAAATGCGTTTGCATCATACGTAAACTTCCGGAAACTCCGTGCTGCTTGTTTCAAGTGTCCGGAGGCGACCAACATACGTCCCATTGCCCCACGCGGATCGACGCTTAAAGTATAGTGCATATGGGTGCCACCTGATCTGCCGGGCATCAACATCAGGACCCCACCTGTTTCGCACAAAGGCCCGTGGTCGTAGAATCTCCGCCATCGCCACCAGCCATTTTCGACCCATTCATACGGAGGTTCTTCCCACCGAACGCGATGATTATCCTCTATCATCTCGCCATATCGGCGCCGGAGGCTTTCGCTATCGAATGTTTCGCTGATGCTGTAACGAGACAAATGAAGCGCCTCGTTCATCCGGGCAGTGTCGGAAAGTACGGGCCAAAGCTGCGACGGCGACGCTGAAAGGTCCCATTCGTATGTCTTTTCAATAAGACCTTTCCGCATGGACCGTTTTACTCCTGAACCGTTAATGAACGCCGCGCGTTTCGATCTGCGTCATATCACAGCGTCTAAGGCAACGGGATGGGAAAAATGCCCTTGTAAATCGCGAGAACGCGAGAAGGCAAAGTATTGCGCCAATCCTGGCTTCTACTTATGGTCCGCACAAACCCAGTGACCGAAAGTCACATCCCTCATTTCGGAAAACTTCAATGCTGAACGCACTGCGCAACTCGGTTAACTCATTTGGAGCAAAGATCCTTCTAGGTTTGCTCGTTCTGGCTTTTGCGGCATGGGGACTTGAGGGCGTATTTGCGGCACGAACCCAGACTGTCGCGGCTAAGGTGGGTGAAGCCGAAATCGAGATTCGGGATTTCGCCCGTGAATTTGAAAGGCGGCTCGCTTCACTCCGCCAAACCACTGGTTCAAGCTTGACGGCAGAAGATGCCCGGCGCAGCGGTTTTGATCAGATCATTCTCAGCCAAATGGCCACGCAAACCGCCTTAAGCGAAGAGGCAAAAGCTCTTGGACTCGATGCGTCAGACGAAGCGGTGAGTGAGGCGATAATAACTGCACCTGCTTTCCGGGATGCCTTCGGCAAGTTTGATCGCACGGCCTATAATGCGACACTTCGCAGAAATGGCCTGCGTCAAAACCAATATGAAGAAAGTATCCGAGACGATCTGGCTCGCGAAGCCATGTTACAAGCGATTGGCAACGGTACCACAGCGCCGCGTGCGCTGGCCGAGGCGCTTTATAATTACCGGAACGAAAAGCGGGGTTTCGAATATATCGCGCTATCGCCGTCTGGCGTCGATGAACCAGGAGAACCAACTGACGAGCAGCTTGCAACCTTCCACGAAGAAAACGCAGCTCAGTTTACAGCGCCGGAATTCCGCAAAATATCCTATGTTGCTTTGATCATCGAAGAAGTTGCAGCAGGCCTTGAGCGTTCGGAACAAGACCTTCGCGTTGAATATAATTCCCGCATCTCCTCTTATACCACACCAGAGCGTCGCGACATCGAGCAGGTAGTTTTCGATACTGAAGAAGAGGCGAACGAAGCCGCACAGAAAATTGCCGACGGCGAACCCTTCGCTAAATTAGCCGAGTCACGCGGCCTCAGTGCTCAAGACGTCTCGCTGGGAATTCAATCGCGGGCTGAACTGCCGGGTGCACTCGCTGATGCGGCGTTCTCAGCTAAAGAGCCTGGTGTGACTGATCCCATTGGAACCGCGTTGGGTTGGTCGTTACTCAACATCCGCTCAATTGAACCACGTAACATCGTCACCTTCGAGGAAGCGAAGGAGGAATTAGACCGGGAGCTATCAACCACCGAAGCCAGACAACTCGTGCCGGAATACTCCGTTGAAATGGATGACGAACTTTCGGGTGGGTCGACGTTGATTGAAACCGCGGAACAATCTAACGCCCGTTATTCTAAAGTCGTTGCTGTGGATGCGACAGGCCGTGACCCAGACGGTGAGCGGGTAGAAGACTTACCGACTGATCCCATTTTCCTGACAAGCGTTTTCGAAGCTGATGTCGGCGACGAACCTTCATTGATTGAAGGTTCAAACGGCGACTACTTCGCGGTCACGGTTGAAGAGATTACGCCCTCGACATTACGTCCACTGGATACAGTCCGCGACGACGTCGCGGGGGCTTGGGTGGTCGCACAGCGTGAAGAGGCGCTTAGGAAACTGAGCGAAAGCCTTGTTGAGAAAATTGAAGCTGGAAGCAGCCTTGAGGACATCGCGAAGGAACAAGACGTCGAGGTTACGTCGGTCGGGCCGGGCACGCGTACCGATCGCTCGTTGGGTCTATCGCCTGACCTTTTGACTAAACTGTTTGAAACCAAAGAAGGCGAAGCTCTGCAAGGCGTCGCGTCCAACGGATTAGAGCGGTTTATCGGAAGAGTGTCAGCGGTGGAAACCACAACATCCGAGGAGGATGTCGCCGCCATCGATCGCTCAACCGAATCCTATGCCGCGCGGCTTGCACAAGATTTCGTAGATCAATTCTCAAGAACAGCTCGCGAGAGCCATCCTTTTGAACCCAACCCACTGGCAATCGAGGCGCTGTTCACCGGTCACGGCGGTTACGGCGGATATGGCGGTGGTCACGGTGGTGGATATTAACCGAGTGCTCATCGAACCTAGTTTTACGGATTTCGCAGATCGTTATGATCGAGGGGAAAGCCAAGTCATCTGGACTCGGCGTGTTGCCGATACCGATACGCCCGTTTCGCTCATGCTCAAACTTGGGCAAGGACGCCAGGACAATTTTCTCCTTGAGTCCGTAACAGGCGGTGAAAAACGCGGGCGGTATTCAGTTATTGGAATGAAGCCCGATTTGATCTGGCGGTGCCGGGGCGACGTTGTTGAAATCAATCGGTCTGCGCGTTGGGATGATGCGGCGTTCGAACCGGACGACGCGGCGCCTCTGGAAAGCTTGCGCGCCCTTCTGGGGGAAAGTGCTATCAACCTGCCGAAAGAGTTACCACCTATGGCGGCAGGTGTTTTCGGATATCTCGGGTATGATATGATCCGCCATGTCGAAAAACTTCCCGAACCAAACCCTGATCCACTAGGTCTACCGGATGCCATTCTGACGCGGCCCACTCTGATCGTCATCATCGATAACGTCGCAGATTTGGTGACGATCGTCTCAGCGGTTCGTCCGCAATCGGGTATCGACGCAAGAGCTGCTTATGCGCGTGCCGCTGAACGCATTGCGGATACGGTCGAAGATATGAATCGCGCGCTACCCCCTGAACCCCGCCTGCCCGATGGCGCGCTTGAAGGAGATGCAGTCTCCAACACCACTGTTGAAGAGTATCACGCGAAGGTCGAAAAAGCGCGGGAGTACATTGCCGCGGGGGACATTTTCCAAGTTGTACCGTCGCAGCGTTGGAAAAAGCCTTTCGCCCTGCCCCCGTTCTCTCTCTATCGTTCGCTGCGCCGGACCAATCCGTCACCTTACATGTATTTCCTCGATTTTGGTGGGTTTCAGATTGTCGGTGCCAGTCCTGAAATTTTGGTTCGATTGCGGGATGGTACGGTCACGATCCGCCCCATTGCGGGAACGCGGCCACGTGGGGCATCTCCTGCCGAAGACAAAGAACTTGAAGATGACCTGTTGGGTGACGCCAAGGAATGCGCTGAACATCTGATGCTGCTCGATTTGGGTCGTAATGATGTAGGGCGAGTGGCCAAAGTTGGCACCGTCAACCCGAATGAACAATTCACGGTCGAACATTATAGTCACGTCATGCACATCGTTTCGAATGTTGAAGGCGAAATCCAAGACGATGTGGATGCCGTCGATGCGTTATTAGCGGGGTTGCCAGCCGGAACGGTCTCGGGCGCACCAAAAATTCGGGCTATGGAAATTATCGACGAGTTGGAGACTGAAAAGCGCGGGGTCTATGCGGGCGGCGTTGGATACTTTAGTGCCGATGGTGGAATGGATACGGCCATTGCGCTTCGCACGGCAATCGTCAAAGACGGAGCGATGTACGTGCAGGCGGGTGGCGGTGTCGTTTGGGATTCCGATCCTGAAGCAGAGCGTATGGAAACCGTCAACAAATCAAAAGCGCTGTTCCGTGCCGCAGAGGATGCAGTCGCACTAGCCGAAAACACCCGGGGCAAGCGGTAGTGCTGCGCGATAGATAAATATGATTATCACAGAGCGACAGACTGCACTCACCGCCGTCGCAGACCGGCTTGCAGAGGCGTGGGCGGCAGCCGACGTGATCGCGGGTTTCACGGATGATGAGATCCCTCAAGACAGGCCCGAAGCTTACTTTATCCAAGACAGGATGGCCGAGCGGATTGGTACGCCCCCTTTCGGTTGGAAGATCGGCGCGAGCAGTGCCAAGATGCGTGAGATTGATGGCCATGAAGACATCATCCCCGGACGATTATTTGCGTCGAACACATTCTTTAGCAAGATGTTAACGCTCGACCTGGGTAACTGTCCTAATACGAAGGTCGAAGCGGAATTCGGGTTCCGCCTCACTAAAGACCTGCCCTTGCGGGACGAGATTTGGACAGGCGAGGAAATTGCCTCTCATCTACAACTTCATCCGGCGTTGGAGGTAATCGGCAACCGCTTCACTCCGCCCTTGCTCCCGCAGCCTGTTCTTTCGCTCATAAGCGTCGCCGATAATGGAAATGGCGTCGCAGGGGTGTTCGGAGATAAGGTTCAGGACTGGCAGGGAATTGATTTCCTAAAACATCCCATATCGCTCATCGTTGACGATCAGGTGCCAGCAGAGAATTTTCTCGGAGAGATGCGATGTGACCCACCGCAAGCCGTCGCAGACCTTGCGAACCTGCTGGCGGCGCGGGACCTATCGTTGCAAAAGGACATGATGATTCTGACCGGGACAGCAACGGTGCCAAAACCTGTGAGAAAAGGCAGTGCACTTGTCGCTGATTTTGGCACCCTCGGTACGTTGGAAGTGAATTTCCTATGACACCATCGCCGACTAGTTCCGGAAATACGCTATGGTGAGACTTGGACTTATAGGTGCGGGCGTTATCGGAGCTAGGCATCTAGGTGCGTTGGATGCAATCGACGGCGTTGAACTGGTGGGCATCGCCGATACATTGCCAACGACCAAGATCATCGCTGACGAGCACAGCGTCCCCTTCTTCACGGAGGCGGACACGATGTTGGTGGAAGCGAAACCCGACGGCGTTATCGTTTGCACCCCAACTGAGCACCACCTCGCACCCTGCTTGCACGCGCTTGACGCCGGGGCGCATGTCCTTGTCGAAAAGCCGATCTGTGCGACGGTTGCTGAAGCCGAACAAATTGTTGCCAGATCAAAGGCCACCAAACGTCACGTTCTTGTCGGACATCAACGCCGCTATTACCCACAAGTCCAAAAAGCTCGCGAGATCATCCAAGGTGGCAAACTTGGGCAACTGGTTGCGGTCAGCGGTCAATGGACCGTCCGGAAACCTGACAAATATTACGAGCCCGATTGGCGTAAACGCTGGCAAGCTGGACCCATCGTCACGAACCTCATCCATGATATGGACAGTACGCGATATATCTGTGGCGAGATCGACAGTATCTCTGGCGAAACCGCTAACAGCGTGCTGGGATGGGAGAAAGAAGACTGCGCCGCGATTATCATTCTTTTCAAAAACGGAGCGCTAGGTAGCTTTATTCTTTCTGATCAAACCACCTCGCCGTGGTCTTGGGAGATGGCGCTGGGAGAAAACATTTCGATCCCGCCCACCCGCCAAAATGCGATGCGCTTTATGGGGCGCGATGCCTCGCTTGAGTTTCCGAATTTGGTGCTCTGGAACAACGAGAACCAACCTTATGATTGGTCTCGTCCTGTTGTAGCTACACCGTTGCCTCTTGAAACCGAAGACGCCTATACCCTTCAAATGCGCCATTTTGCTGCGGTTATTCGCGGCGAAGAAAGGCCTCGTATTGACGCCGCCGATGCCACACGCAGCCTCGCCGCAACCGTCGCAGTGCATGAGGCGGCAAAAACCGGGCAGCGCGTCACGCTTTCAGCGTAAACGCAAAAGAGCGTGAAAACTGCTACCGGGAAGGATAGAAAGTTGGAAAAGCGCCACTAATCCCCAAGGAATACCTCCCGTGAGCAATCTTGTCTTCGTCCTGAACGGTCCAAACCTCAACTTGCTTGGCGAGCGGAACCCCGAGATTTATGGCCATGAAACCCTCGCAGATGTTGAAGCGGATTGCCGAGCCATCTCCGCTGAGTTGGGGCTGGACTTGCGTTTCCACCAATCAAACCGGGAATATGAGTTGATTGACTGGATCCACGAGGCTCGAAAAATAGCCTTCGGTATCATTATCAATCCAGCAGCCTTTTCGCACACATCGGTCGCTATCCTCGACGCGCTGAACACTTTTGATGGCCCCGTCCTAGAAGTGCATATCTCTAACATCCACAAGCGCGAAAGTTTTCGACACCATTCCTTTGTCACGCATCGCGCTGATGGCGTCATGGCTGGGTACGGAGTGCAAGGTTATAATCTTGCCCTCCGCCGTCTTGGTCAGTTAGCGCAGGCTGCGGGGCATGTTTCCTGATAGATTGAAGCTTTCGAGTTCTGATCTGCATATGGGACTGCCATTCTAAAGCAAGCCAGAGCTATCGAAGCGGCGAAAAATCTCGGCAGACATGTCCGCCTGTTACAACCTTCAGGCTGAAAAATTTCTGCGATTCGCG
>CAZJWF010000102.1:0-11218 GCA_964549375.1 uncultured Neomegalonema sp. | reverse complement strand
GTGGCCGCAAACAACGAATGGAGAATACGATAGCTCGTAGACCGAATCTCGCGCCGCCGACCAGAGATACTGGCCCCCGCGTGAACCACTTCATCCGCTGCCCAAAGGTACGTGTGATTGATCATGATGGCGAAAACAGAGGTGTCATGAACCCCGGCGATGCTGTGAAGCTCGCGGAAGAGGTCGGACTCGATCTCGTCGAAGTATCGCCAAATGTTGACCCCCCTGTTTGTAAAATTCTCGACTACGGTAAGTTTAAGTACGAGACCCAGAAAAAGGCTGCAGAAGCCCGCAAGACGCAGAAGACTGTTGATCTGAAAGAGGTCAAGTTCCGTCCAAACATCGACACCCACGATTATGATGTGAAACTGCGAAGTGCTCGGAAATTCCTTACCGAAGGCGACAAGCTGAAAGTTACGCTGCGTTATCGCGGACGCGAAATGGCGCACCAAGAACTTGGCCGTGCGCTGCTTGAGCGTGTTTCTGGTGATCTTGAAGATATCGGTAAGGTCGAAGCGATGCCAAAGCTTGAAGGCCGCCAGATGATCATGGTCGTTGGCCCGAAAGCCTGACTTTATTCTGCCCCGGCATTGACCGGGGCATCCTTATCTCATGTCCTTGGATGATATGGCCTCAGACGCAAGTGTTCCGTCGCGTTCCGCTCGCGTGCGAAGGCAGTTGCGCGATCTAGGTCTTCTGGCCGTGCCGACCATTGTGTCTCGTGCCGGTATTTTGACGATGGCTGTGGCCGATGTAATCATGGTCGGGTGGTACAGCACCGAAGAGCTGGCCTATATGTCGATTGGCTTGTCGATCTTTGTGCCACTACTCGTGATTGGTATTGGCTTGATGATCGGGGTCATTGCGATCACTGCGCAGACATTTGGCGCGGGCCGGGAAAGCGAATGTGCTGGCATATGGTATCGAGCCTTGCCATTCGCGGGCTTCGTTGGACTTATCAGTGCAATTATCTGTTCTTTTGGTGAACCGCTCCTGCTTATGTTCGGTCAGACCGAGACCTTGGCACGAGAGGGCGGTGAGGTGGCCAGAGTGCTGGCCCCGGGCCTGATTGGGTACGCCTTCTATAGTGTTTCGACGTTCTTTCTTGAGGGATTGAAACGACCCGGACCAAGTATGATCGCGATGCTGTTCGCGAATGTGGTCAATATCATTCTCAACTGGGTCTTTATTTTCGGAAATCTCGGCGCGCCAGAGTTAGGGGCGGTCGGGTCCGCGTTGACAACGACGGTTGTCCGAGCATCTCTCGGTTTGTTTCTTGTCATGTATATCTTGCGGATGAAAGATGGCGAGCGGTTCGGTTTAGTTGGATGTCCGGGACGTGCAGAGCTATCCGGTTGGTGGAAGGGCAGTGCGAAAGCTCGAAAGATCGGGTATGCGGGCGGCATCGGGATTGGATCGGAAACAACGGCTCACTCGATTTTGGTTCAATTCGCAGGGTTGCTGGGTGTTTTGCCAGTCGCGGCCTATAGCATTGCGGTCAATATAGAAGCGGTGATGTTTATGGTCGCGTTGGGCATTGGGTCCGCGACGGCGGTCCTTGTCGGAAATGCTTGGGGGCGCGGCGATATGTCGGACGTGCGTATGGCGGCGGGTGTTGGGCTCGCCATGACCATGATTGCAATGGGCTTTTGTGCCGCATTGATCGCGATATTTCGCGAACCCTTAGCCTCGCTTTATTCATCTGATGCAGCACTGGTCGAACAAACTGTTCCTCTGCTCGGTTTGGTCGGGTTGGTGATCATCGCCGATGGTGCACAGTTGGTTGTTGCCCAGTCCGTTCGTGCACTTGGCGATACTTGGTCCGCGGCGGGCCGGTATGCCGCTGCGTTTTTAGGAGTAATGGTTCCCCTGGGATGGATGTTCGCGATTGGAATGGAATGGGGTGCGAGAGGGTTGCTCTATGCTATGCTCATCGGGTGCTTGGTTTCCATGACTCTACAGGGTTCACGGTTTCTAACGTTGGTCAGGAGGGGTCCGTGAGCCGTTCAGATAAATGGAAGCATCGGCTTGAATACGCAGCCTTACAGATCGTTGCTCATACGGTCGGGAATTTACCACTCGGGGCAGCTATGACGGTCAGTGCGGCATTCGCGCGCTCGATTGGAATGCGAACCTCGTTGCGGCGGCGAAGCGAGCGAAATCTCGCCTATGCTATGCCGGACCTTACAGAAAGCGAGCGTGCGGACATCCTCGAAAGAATGTTCGATAATCTTGCGCGGGTAGCATTGGAGTATCGCTATCTCAGACGCTTAAGCACTGAACCTGATCGTTTTACAGTCTCAGGGCTTGAACATGTGAACGCGGCACGCGAGGCAGGTAAGGGCGCAGTCCTTGCGACCGGTCATTTCGGAAATTGGGAGATGATTCGTGTTGCGCTCGCACGTCATGGCTGGCCCCCGGCGCTGATTTATCGAGCGTTTAACAATCCGCTATTTGATGACTATGCCGCGGCGATGATGAGGGTGACCGACGCGCCCCTTTTTCATAAGGGTAGGCGCGGTTCGCTTGGTATGTTGCGCCACATTCGGGCGGGTGGCTGCACGCTCATTTTGACCGATCAGCGATTTTCTCGCGCGCCGGAAATTCCGTTTTTTGGGAAGCCAGCAAAAACCTCGCTTGGGCCGGCAGAAATCGCCGTGAACTACGGCGCGGTTTTATTGCCCGTTCGCTCTGAAAGGGTGGGCAAGTCCAGCCGGTTTCATGTGACCGTTGAACCTCCGATCGCGACAGAGGAATGCGAACCAACAAAAGTAGCCGCAGAAATTAATCTGCGGCTCGAATCGTGGGTTCGTGAAAAACCGGAACAGTATTTCTGGATGCATAATCGCTGGGGCAAAGATGCCCTGCGAACAGCGCGTCAGTAGTCGACCTGTTTCGCGCCAAGAATTTCGCCGACTTCGCCGTCCTGAACAATCACTGCAAGTCCGCTTTTGCCCGATGGACGTGTGGTTTCGAATTTAATCGGTGATTTCCCGTTCCAGCGGCCAACTTCACGCCATTCGCGGACGACATTTGAATATTCAATGCTGCGGCCTCGGTTTTCACCGCCGCCGACATCCTTGACGATGCTGGAATCGAAACCCACGAGCCAAACCGTTGCATCCCTATCTTCCGTCGATTCTGGCATAACTGCGACGCTGACTTTGTCTCCGATGACTTTAGCTTCGACGCGGGCTGCATCCTTGTTGTTGGAAAAGCTCTCAACTGCGGAGTCAACTTGCGAGCGGCGACTACCGATCACATCCATTTTGCCATCCACCATGAGTTGCGGAGTGTAAACGTGGCGTGACCGCATCATCTTTGCGTATTTCCGCTGTCTCAGAGTATTTCCGGGCAGAGCGAGATCGTCTTTCCAACCGAGATAATCCCAATAATCTACGTTCAGAGATAACGCGATCACGTTGGGTCGATCCTTTAGCGTTTTCAATACCTTATCGGCCGCGGGGCAAGAGCTACAGCCTTGGCTGGTGTATAGTTCAACAACCACACTGTTCTCCGCGCTAGCGGTCGTGGCAAATGACGAGGCTACGACAGCTGCGCCGATTCCACGAACAAAACGGTTGAAAGTGCGGTTTTTACTCATCGTGCGCCTCCGAGTCTTAAATTCTCCCATGATCATAATGCCGCAGTATGTTGCGTGCGAATCACGCCTCCGCGATAATTCTTTCGAGAATGTTCACGCGAATGGGGCTGATCGTGGGTATTTAAGCCGTCTACGTCTCAAAATTTATGCCATTGCAAACCGCGTGTGCCTCTTCCAGAGTATGCGTTGAACAAGGGGCGTTTTTTAGAGTATGAGCGTTTTTCGACGGCTCAGTGCGAAAACTACGGGAGTGATTTATGAAACTTGAAGGTGTGCAAGTGATTGCAGCAGACCGGATGACTGTCTGGAATGCGCTTAATAATCCGGACATTCTAAAGGCTTCGATTCCCGGTTGTCAGTCGATGTCGCAGAGCTCGCCGACGAATTTTGAGGCGGTGGTTGTTCAAAAAGTTGGTCCTGTGAAAGCGACATTCGATGGAGCGGTCGAGTTGCTGGATGTCGTCGAAGGCCAAAGCCTAACGTTGAACGGCGAGGGAAAGGGCGGTGTTGCGGGGATGGCTAAGGGGTCTGCACGCGTGACTTTGGCAGACGTGGCTGGCGGGACGCAGCTTTCGTATGATGCGGATGCTAGCGTCGCGGGTCGTATCGCGCAACTTGGTTCACGCCTCATCGACGGCGTAGCGAGCAAAATGGCGGCATCTTTCTTCGAAAATTTCCGAAGCGCCGTTGAAGGTGGCTCTGGCGGCACAGTTGGCGATGGTGGTCTCAGCGGCGGCGCTGTCGCTGCAGGAGGTGCGGCGGTTGCTGCGGCGGGAGCGGTGGTTGATGGCGTCGCTGACGCAGCGAATGATGCGATGAGCGCGTCGGGCAATGCTGTGGGTGGAGCGGTTGATGGCGTGACCGGCGCAGTAGGCGGTGTCGCTGGTGCGGCAGGTGATGCTGCTACTGGTGTCGCGGGCGGCGTGGCTGATGCAGCAAGCGGCGCAATGGATGCGGCTGGCAATGTTGTTGGCGGTGCAGTTGATGGTGTGACCGGCGCAGTAGGCGGTGTCGCTGGGGCGGCAGGTGATGCTGTTTCTGGTGTAGCGGGCGGGGTGGCTGATGCAGCAAGCGGCGCAATGGATGCGGCTGGCAATGTTGTTGGCGGTGCAGTTGATGGTGTGACCGGCGCAGTAGGCGGTGTCGCTGGTGCAGCAGGTGACGCTGTTTCTGGTGTAGCGGGCGGCGTGGCTGATGCAGCGAGCGGCGCAATGGATGCGGCTGGCAACGTTGTTGGCGGCGCAGTTGATGGTGTGACCGGCGCAGTTGGCGGTGTCGCTGGGGCGGCAGGTGATGCTGTTTCTGGCGTCGCGGGCGGCGTGGCTGATGCAGCGAGCGGCGCATTGGATGCAGCTGGCAACGTTGTTGGCGGTGCAGTTGATGGCGTGACCGGCGCAGTTGGCGGTGTCGCTGGGGTGGCAGGTGATGCTGTTTCCGGTGTTGCGGATGGCGCGGCTGATGCTGCCGGGAATGCCGTTTCTGGTGTAGCGGGTGCAGCCGTTGCCGCTGCGGGTGGTGCCGCCGCGCTTGCCGCTGGTGCAGCTTCTCGCGCGGGCGATGCGGCAGGCGACGCGAAAGATGCCGTGACTGGAGCTGCATCAGATCTTGCGTCAAATGATCAAATGGGATCGCAAGGCAAGCCTTGGTATCTGTGGTTGATTCTGGTCGCGATTGCTGCATTTATCCTGTGGTTGATTTACAGATGATAATGCGGGCGAAAAGCACGAGCTGATTTACTGGGGAGAAAACGATGACAACAGTGACAATGACCGTGAACGGTAGGGAACGGTCGGGCGAAGCCGAGGGGCGGACGCTTTTGACCGAATTTCTGCGCGATGAGTTAAAGCTGACCGGGACGCATATCGGCTGCGACACATCGCAATGTGGTGCCTGCGTCGTGCATGTGAATGGTCGCTCTGTGAAAGCTTGCACGACCTTTGCCAGCGCGTGTGACGGCGCGGAGGTCACGACGATCGAAGGTATGGCAAATGACGACGGCTCGCTGGGTGTCTTGCAGGCTGCATTTCAGGAGCATCACGGCTTGCAATGCGGGTTTTGCACGCCGGGCATGATCATGTCGGCAGCCGAGCTGCTGAAGGTCAACGCTGCACCGTCCGAGCATGAAATTCGTCATTGGCTTGAGGGCAACATCTGCCGTTGCACGGGCTACCACAACATCGTCAAGGCAATCCAATCTGCCGCCGCAACGATGGCCGGGGCGCAGCAAGCCGCCGAGTAAGGTGACGACGCAATCAGATGACATGAAAAGATCCGTTAACCCGCTAAACCGAGGGGAATACGGACAACCGGGGCGCAAACCCGGTTTATCGGGAAGGAAACTCAATGGCTAAGGACTTCGGCATTGGCGAAGCGGTGAAGCGCAAAGAAGATGTGCGCTTTCTCACCGGCAAGGGAAAGTACACGGACGATATGAACCGTCCGGGCCAAACTTACGTCTATTTTTTACGCTCGCCCGCCGCCCATGCGACGCTGAACAGCATCGACACAGATGCGGCCTCGAACGCATCGGGTGTTGTTCGTATCTTTACTGGACAAGATATTGTCGATGCCGGATTGGGCGGCGTTCCTTGCGGCTGGGGCATGACCGACAAACACGGCGAGCCTCAAAAGGAACCGCCACACCCGATCCTCGCAAACGGCAAAGTCCGCCACGTCGGCGATCCGATTGCGGCGGTTGTCGCAGAAAGCCTGCAAGAAGCGCGCGATGCGGCTGAACTGATCGAGATCGATTACGGCATTCTCCCCGCCGTCGTCGATATGGCGCAAGCCGTGACCGCTCAGCCTGCCGTGATACACGACGAAGCGCCGGAAAACCTGTGTTACGACTGGGAGCTGGGCGATGCCGCTGCGACGGATGCGGCGTTTGCTGGCGCGGCCCATGTCACGACGCTGGAGTTCAAAAACAACCGCCTTGTCGCGAACCCGATGGAACCGCGCTGTGTGCTGGGCGAGTACGATGCCTCGACTGAGGATTACACGCTCTATACGACCTCGCAAAACCCGCATGTCATTCGCCTGTTGATGGGGGCATTTGTGCTCAACATCCCCGAGCATAAGCTGCGCGTTTATGCACCGGATGTGGGCGGCGGCTTTGGCGCGAAGATTTATCACTACGCCGAGGAAGCGTTTGTCACTTGGGGGTCAAAACAGGTTGGCCGTCCGATCAAATGGACTTCGGATCGCTCCGAAGCGTTTATCTCTGATGCACATGGCCGTGACCACGTCACCAAAGCAGAACTCGCGCTTGATGCGGAAGGCAAGTTTCTCGGCCTACGCGCAGATACGTTTGCCAATATGGGCGCGTATCTGTCGACATTTGCCCCGGCGGTTCCAACATGGCTGCACGCAACGCTGCTGGCGGGACAGTATACGACGCCCGCCATTCACTGCCGTGTGCGCGCTGTCTTTACGAATACGGTACCCGTCGATGCCTATCGCGGGGCAGGGCGTCCCGAGGCGACCTATCTGCTTGAGCGGATCATCAACAAGGCCGCTCAGGAAATGGGGATGGATCAGGCGGAAATTCGCCGCAAGAACTTCATCCGCGATTTCCCGTATGACACGCCTGTCGCGCTGCAATACGACATCGGCGATTACGACACGACGTTGAATCGCGTTATGGAGATGGCCGATTATGCGGGCTTTGAAGCGCGCCGTCAGGAAAGCGCCTCACGCGGCAAGCTGCGCGGTCTTGGGCTGTCTTGTTACATTGAGGCGTGCGGGATTGCGCCATCGTCACTCGTCGGCGCACTTGGCGCGCGGGCAGGTTTGTATGAGGCGGCGACGATCCGCGTGAACCCAACGGGTTCTGTCACGGTTTTGACCGGCTCGCACAGCCACGGGCAAGGCCACGAAACCACCTTTGCTCAGGTCGTATCCGACGCGCTCGGCATTCCTTATGACAGTGTCGAGATTGTCCACGGCGATACGGCTAAAGTACCCTTCGGCATGGGGACCTACGGCTCGCGGTCTCTGGCTGTGGGCGGCTCGGCGATCGTGAAGGCCGTCGATAAAGTGGTTGAGAAAGGCAAGAAGATCGCCGCTCACCTGCTCGAAGCTTCAGAAAGCGACATTGTTTTCGAAGATGGTCAGTACAAGGTTGCAGGCACCGATAAGGCAAAAGCCTTTGCGGAGATCAGCCTGGCGGCATACGTGCCGCATAACTATCCGATCGAGGAAGTCGAACCGGGTCTGGAGGAAACCGCCTTTTATGATCCGAAAAACTTCACCTTCCCAGCGGGGTCATACCTTTGCGAAGTCGAGGTCGACCCAGAAACCGGAAAGGTCGAGATCCTCAGCCTGTGTGCCTCAGATGACTTTGGAAACATCGTCAATCCGATGATCGTTGAGGGTCAGGTTCACGGCGGTCTGGTTCAGGGGCTTGGTCAGGCGATGCTTGAAAACTGCACCTATGACCATGAAGGACAGCTTTTGTCTGGCTCCTACATGGATTACGCGATGCCGCGCGCTGGGGATATGCCGAGCTTTACCGTCGATACGCGCGACGGTACGCCTTGCACGCACAATCCGCTGGGCGTGAAAGGCTGCGGCGAGGCTGGAGCTATCGGCTCACCGCCTGCACTGGTCAACGCGGTTGTGGACGCCCTGCGCGGACACGGCATCGAGCATATTGATATGCCGTTGTCGCCACAACGCGTCTGGGCCGCGATCAATGACGCAAGCGCTAAAGAAGCCGCAGAATAAGGAGAGACGGATATGTACGCATTCGATTATCAAAAGCCGTCCGATGTCGGCGCAGCCGCAGCCGCGATGAAGCCCGAGGGCGCAATGGCGCTGTCAGGGGGGCAAACTCTGATTCCGACGCTGAAACAACGCCTCAACCAACCCGATACGCTGGTTGATCTGACTGGCATCGCGGGGATGAGCGGCATCAGTAAAGAGGGTGCCAGCATCGTCATTGGTGCGGCGACCACGCACCGCGATGTGGCCGAAAATGGCGATGTGCAGGCGTCGATTCCGGGACTGGCTTCGCTGGCCTCGCGCATTGGCGACCCGCAGGTTCGCAATAAGGGCACGATTGGGGGTAGTCTCGCCAACAATGATCCAGCGGCATGTTATCCTTCTGCGGTTCTGGCGCTGAACGCGACGATCGTGACCAACGCGCGAGAAATTGCAGCGGATGATTTTTTTGCTGGCATGTATGAAACTGCGCTCGGCGAGGATGAAATCATCACCGCCGTTAAATTCCCAATCCCAAGCGGTTCGAATTATCAGAAGTTTGAACAGCCGGCGTCACGTTTCGCGCTAACCGGCGTATTCGTTGCCCAGACTGCGGGTGGCGTGCGTGTTGCGGTCACGGGTGCTGCCCAGCAAGGCGTTTTCCGTCATGCGGGCATGGAAGCAGCACTCAGCGGCAGCTTTTCGGCTGATGCGGCGGCTGGGGTTGAGGTGTCGGCGGACGGTATGTCTAACGACCTGCATGGCACGCCGAAATACCGCGCAAATCTTGTGAAGGTTCTGACCAAGCGTGCGGTTCAAGAGATGAGCTGAATCGCCGATTGGCGAAACAGATGATAGAGAAAATGCCGCTCCTCTTGGGGGCGGCATTTTGATTTTTGGTCAGCTTGCCTTTAGGTCAGCGTCCTTTGAATACCGCTTTGCGTTTTTCATTAAAGGCCAGCACCCCCTCGCGACGATCCTCCGTGGGCACGGTTCGATTATAGGCCTCAATCTCAAAAACCAGCCCGTCTGACAGAGACATGCTCAGGCCGCGCCGGATGGCTTGCTTGGCCTGCCGCACACCAATCGGGGCGTTCGCGGCGATACGTTCTGCACTTGCAAGCGCCGCCTCTACCAGTTCCGCTTGAGGGTACACAGCGTTGACCAAGCCCCAATCTGCCGCCTCTTGCGCGGTAAAGGGACGTCCCGTCAAAATCAGCTCTTTGGCACGCCGTTCGCCCATCGCGCGGGGCAGGGTTTGCGTGCCGCCCGCACCTGGAATAATCCCCAATGTGACCTCCGTCATCGCAAAGCGCGCGGTGTCCGCCGCATAGAGAAAATCCATCGTCGCTGCGATCTCGCATCCACCGCCATATGCCGCACCGTTGACCGCTCCAATCATGGGCACCGGACAATCGAGCAGGGCGCGCACCATCCGTTCAAAGATAAGATGCTGCACTCCCCACGCCTCGTCGCTCATACCCTTACGTTCTTTCAGGTCGCCCCCCGCACAAAAGGCTTTCTCGCCCTGACCCGTGACCACGACGCATCGCGTATCTTCCGCATCAAGTGCCAGCCCCTCGAAGATATCCGTCACGTCGCGCGAAAGCTGTGTATTCATCGCATTTGAGGCCTCGGGACGCGCGAATGTCACCAGCAAGACGTGCTCTCGCGGTGTGCTCAGGATCAACGTTTCGTATTCTTTCATCACGGCAGGGTGCTTTCGGTTCGGGTATCACAAGCCTTGCGATTGAGCGTATTTCTGTCAACGGTGCAATCAGTCAACGTAAGGATTGCTATGGGCCTCAATCGCGAATTGGACGGCATGACCGTGGTGTCGCTGGAACAAGCGGTCGCCGCGCCCTATTGCGGTGTGTTGCTTGCCGACGCTGGTGCGCGAGTCATCAAAGTCGAACGCCCGGAGGGCGATTTCGCGCGCAACTATGATCGCGGTGCTGACGGCCAGAGCACGATTTTTGCTTGGCTCAACCACGGCAAAGAATCTATCTGCATTGATCTGAACGACCCGCAAGACGAGGCGTTACTGCACGCGATGCTGCGAAAGGCAGATATTTTCCTTCATAACCTCGCCCCCAATGCGCTGGCGAAAAGAGGCTTTGGCGGTACGGCATTGCGAGCTGATAATCCCGGCCTCATCACATGCGAGATCACGGGGTACGGCACCGAAGGAGCGGCGGCCAAGCGCAAAGCCTATGATTTTCTGATTCAGGCCGAAGCAGGTCTTTGCGCTGTCACGGGCACAGCCGACCAACCCTCGCGAGTTGGGGTCTCAATCACCGATCTTTCCGCTGGATTGACTGCATTTTCCGCGATCTTGCGCGCCTTGATTCAGCGGGGGCGCACGGGGGTCGGAATCGATTTGTCGATTTCGATGTTTGATGTGATTGCGGATTGGATGAACATGCCGCTGCTGGGGCATCGGTATTTCGGCCCTGCGCCGCAACGCCTTGGGCTGACGCACACATTCGTCGCCCCCTACGGTGCGTTTACGGCGGCTGATGGCATCGTCATGCTCTCGATCCAGAATAACCGTGAGTTCAAGACATTTTGCGCGGCCATCCTTGGACAACCAGAATTGGCGGAGGATGCCCGTTTTGCCGATAACCCCGATCGCGTGGAAAACCGCGACGCTTTGACAACGATCATCAACGATGTCTTTGGCGAGCGAACGCGAGAAGCGCTGATCGAAGACCTCGAAACAGCGAAAATCGCCTGTGCGCGGTTGAACGAAGTCGCGGACCTGTCCGATCATGCCTTTCTGCGAAATCAGGACGTGACGATTGAAGGAACAGTCGTTTCGATTGCCGATCTACCCGTTCAAACTGACGGCCCGCGCGAGACCAAAGCACCATCACTCGGCGAGCATACCGCGCGGATCAAGACAGAGTTTGG
>CAZJWF010000101.1:0-11488 GCA_964549375.1 uncultured Neomegalonema sp. | reverse complement strand
ATGTCATCCAGTTACTCTTATAATCTTAACTCCATGTCGAAATGTGGAATCCCCGCGTCGAGATATTCGTCTCCGAAGGATTGAAACCCCAGTTTTTCATAGAACGAGACGGCATGGGTTTGAGCGCCGAGCCTGATCACTGTTCGCCTCTTGTCATGCCTAACGTGATCTATCATCGCACGGATAATTCTCGCACCAAGACCCATGCCACGCGACGGCTTTTTGACGCAAACCCTCTGAATTTTTGCGTACCCTTCGTTGAGATAGTTCAGCCTCGCGGCGCCAATTACGCTTGCTCCATCTGATGCAAGAAAGTGCACGCATTGTTCATCCAGTCCGTCCCGCTCTTCGAGGAGCGGAACTTCCTGTTCGTCGATGAAGACTTCGGCTCGAATTTCAAAGCATTTCGCGACGTCGGATGGGTTTGCCACAACTCTTATCTGCATTTGTTCTTCCCTACTGCCGTTACCATTGCGGCGGATGCCTGCTTTCGAGTACGTGGTAACGAAGTTAGGTTGGAGGGAAAAGATGGCTGCAGGCGGTTCTACTCGCGTCGTGCTTGTTGCGTTTGTCGGAAATTCGCTAATCGCGGTATCAAAGTTTGTGGCTGCGCTGTTCACCGGCTCATCGGCCATGTTTGCAGAAGGCGTTCACTCCGTCGTGGATTCAGGCAACCAACTGTTGCTTTTGTATGGAATGAAGCGAGGCACTCGCCCAGCCGATGAACGGCATCCTTTTGGTTACGGAAAAGAAGTTTATTTCTGGAGCTTCGTCGTCGCCATCTTACTGTTTTCTATTGGCGCAGGGGTGTCGATGTATCATGGCGTTGAGAAGATTTTGCATCCGCATCCTATCGAAAAGCCTTGGGTCAACTTTGTTGTTATCGGCTTGGCAATCATTTTTGAGAGCTACGCGTTGGCCGCCGCAGTAAAGGCCGTGAATGAAGCGCGAGGAAACGACTCGTTTGCGACGTATGTGAAACGCTCGAAAGATGCGCCACTGGTCGTTGTTCTCTTGGAGGATACTGGCGCATTGTTGGGGCTGGCGATCGCAGGGCTCGCTCTGCTGGGAGCAGTTATTTTTGACGCGCCTGTACTTGATGGCGTTGCATCTTTGTTGATTGGATTTTTGCTTGCGGGAGCTGCGATCATACTGGCGATTGAAACCAAAGGCTTGTTGATTGGCGAGGCCGCCGAACCCGCTGTCCAAGAGGGAATCAAGGCTATCATTCGGGAAGACAACGGGGTCAAAGCAATCAACGAGATATTAACGATGCATATGGGGCCAGAAGATATTTTCTGCGCGCTCTCAGTAGATTTCAAAGATGACGAAACATCCGTCGATGTTGAAGAAGCTATCTCGGAACTTGAGGCAAAGATCAAAGCTAAATTCCCTCAAATTAAACGCGTCTTCATCGAAGCGCAAAGTGTTTTTGGCCACATGCGTGCGCTGGCTGCGAGCGCCAAAGCAACTGGGGAAACCGCGTGAGTTTCATCGCCAATCGTCGTGATGCCGACGATCCATCCGCATTTAAAGCGACCTTTGGGCGATTTGCGACGGGGGTATCGGTTGTGACTTGCGCTCCGAAAGATGCCGCCCCGCTTGCCGTTACGATCAACTCAATGGTTTCAGTTTCTCTGCAACCGGCGTTAGCGATGTTTTGTCTGGAAGAGCGCGCTATTGTTCTGCCTGGAATTTTGCGCGCGGGGCATTTCGCTTTGAATATTCTGGCTGAAGGGCAAAGTGATCTGTCAAGTCACTTCGCTGAAGCTCATACAATCGAAGCAGAGCAAGAAACAGAAATTTGGGAAAGCGGAGCGCCCATTTTACGCCAATCTTTATCTGCAGCTGATTGCGAACTACTCGATACCTATGGAGGCGGAGACCATGTTATTTTGGTAGGACGGGTCTTGCAGGTCGGGCATCGCGATGATGCCTCACCTTTGCTCTACTATGGCGGTTCATATGGAAAGTTCGTGAAAGCATGACTCTCCATTTTGACGATGACGCGCCGTATTGGCATCAAGCCGCACCGCTTGATCGATATGCTGGCGCAGACCTTCCACGTGAAGCTGACGTCGTCATTATTGGTGGTGGTTTTACCGGTTTATCGTGTGCGTTAGAGTTGGCCCGACTGGGCAGAGAAGCGCTGGTTCTCGATGCAAAGACCCCTGGTTTTGGTGCCTCTACTCGAAATGGTGGGATGACTGGATGGGGACATCGAGCCAGCTTTGCCAAATTGAAAAAGCAACATGGTGAGGAGGCTGCACGCGCCATAATGTTGGAAGGCCCTGCATCCTTAGCGTTCGTGTTGAACTTGATTGAGCGCGAAAACATAGAATGTGAGCTTAAAAATACCGGGCGTTTTCTTGCGGCGGCTTCGCCTAAGCATTTTGAAAACGTCAAAAATGAAGTTGAAACGATCTTTGAACCGTTTGGAGTGCCGTGCCGGATTGTTCAGCCCGAAGACCAAGGCGATGAAATTACCACAGAAGTTTACTGTGGCGGCGTTGTTTTTGAAGACCATTGCGGCTTGCACCCCGGGCTCTTCCACAAAGGCTTGTTAGCTGCGGTGAGAAAAGCAGGGGCACAGGTCGAAGGTCAGGCCGCTGTGGCTGGGTTGCAGAGGGTGGGGGATAGATGGCGTGTCTCGTGCGCGAGAGGTACGGTCGTTGCGCGCGAAGTTGTTTTTGCTGCGAACGGATATGCCGCCCAGTTTTCGAAAGCACTCAAACCTTTCGCTGACAGTTTGCTGCCATTACCGAGCTTCATTATTGGGACGGAACGTCTTGGGGCGAATATGGTCAAAGCTCTGATGCCTGCGGGTCGAATGTATGTGGATACCCGATCCGCCCACTCGTATTTCCGGCCCTCACCAGATGGGGAGCGTATTTTATGGGGTGGAAGGGCCTCGCTGCTTCCGTTGAGTGAACAACAGGCGACACGTCGACTGCGTCAGCATATGACCAGTATCTTTCCGGCATTGTCTGACGCGCGAGTGGAGACAAGCTGGACCGGACGTATTGCCTATACGCGTGACGGTATCGCGCATCTCGGACAGATCAACGGTATTTGGTATGCAGGCGGATATTGTGGTTCTGGCGTGGCGATGGCGCCTTACTCGGGCTGGCGGATTGCTCAGAAGATCGCAGGAACCAAGGAGGCCGCATCACCGCTTGATGTTGCGGAGCTGCACCGATGGCCCCCGCAAAAGCTGATGCCTTGGGGGATGCATGCCTTTGAACTATGGCATCGGTTCAAAGATCGGCGAGAAGGCGTTCTTGCCCCCATCGACTATCGCTGAACCGTTATGCCTACTTGCGAAAAGCTGAATCGACTTTCGCATTGGTGGCGCTATTGTCCGCCCAAACCGAAGCAGGACATCTCCGCGTGAAAAACCTTAGCAATTTTACTGAAGAACTTCTTGATTACGCAATGAAAGCGGGGGCAGAGCAGGCCTCGGCCTCGGCTGCATCAAATGATGGCTTGGATGCATCGGCGCGAGATGGCGTAATCGAGGAGATTGGGCGTACTGAAAGTCTCGACGTCGGTATTCGTGTCATCATTGGAAAAAAACAGGCGTGTGTTTCCGCGTCGAGTGGCAAATCTGACGTGCTTCGCGAGCTCGCAGATCGCGCCGTTGCAATGGCAAAGGAAACCCCGGAAGATCCGCATTGCGGCTTACCTTCCGCATCGAGCCTCGCAAATGAATTTCCTGATTGCGATTTGTTTGATCCGACTGAAATCGATGCAGATAGTCTGCGCAATGTCGCATTGACCGCTGATCATGCGGCGCGGGATGTGAAAGGTATCGAGAAGACAGACGGATCAAATGCCGGTTGGTCCCGTCGCTCTATGGCGTTGACGATGTCGAATGGTTTTTCGGCGTCCCGTGAAGGCAGCTTTTGGGGAACATCTTGCACGGCCATCGCAGGCGAGGGGCTTGGGATGGAGCGCGACTATGCTTGGACAAGTGCGCGGTATAAGTCGGACTTGCGCGAAGCTGCTGAAGTTGGTCGTGAAGCTGGCAAGTTAACCGTCGCACGCTTGAATCCTCGAAAGGCCAAAACTTGTTTCGTGCCGGTGATCTACGACCAACGTCAGGCGTCTTCGTTATTGGGCAATTTCCTGAGTGCTATCAACGGTTCATCAGTTGCGCGAGGTTCCAGCTATCTGGTTGATAAACTAGGTCAGCAAGTTTTCACCTCGGGTATTTCGATTGTTGACGATCCGCATCGACGGCGGGGACTGTCGTCACGGCCGTTCGATGGCGAAGGGCTTTTGACCCAGCAGCTTAAGCTCGTCGAGAATGGCGTGTTGCAGACTTGGATTTTGGATACGGCGACTGGTCGGCAACTTGATATGGCGTCCACACGATCCGCCTCATTTGCAATCGGTTCGATTCCTCGTCCGAGTTCATCAAATGTGACGCTTGCGAAAGGGCGACGAACACGGGGCGAGATGATCGCTGATCTGGACGAGGGTTTTCTGATCACAGACATGCTGGGCGCGAGTATCAATCCGACGACCGGCGATTACAGCCGAGGTGCCAGTGGCTTCTGGATTGAAAAAGGCGAGATTGCTTTTCCTGTGACGGAGGCAACGGTCGCCGGAAACCTGATCGAGATGTTTGCCAATCTTGAACCCGCAGATGATCTGCCAGACGATCGTGTGGTGGCGTCGCCGAGCGTCCTTGTCACTGGTTTGCAGATTTCTGGTGAGTGATACTCCTTCACCAGAAGAAGATCTGACTTTGCTCAAACAATCTGCCGAAGAAGCGGCGGAATTGGTTATGGGTTTTTACAAAAAGGACCCGTCGTCATGGACGAAAAACGGTTCCTCTCCGGTGTCCGAAGCTGATCTCGCATCGGACGCACTATTGAAAGAGCGGCTGCTGGGGGCACGCCCTGACTATGGTTGGTTGTCTGAAGAAACAGAAGACAATATCGAACGTCTTTCGAGGGATAGTGTCTGGGTCGTTGATCCTATTGATGGAACAAACGCTTTCTTGCAAGGGCGGCCAGATTTCACCGTCTGCGCGGGATTGGTGCGTGATGGCGAGGCCATTGCCGGGGTTGTGATTAATCCAGTTCATGGGCAGACTTTCGCTGCTATTCGCGGCATCGGTGCTTGGTTGAATGATGGACGGCTTTCGAAACCAAACGAAGCGGCGCTGCAGAGCGCGCGCTATCTGTGCCGTCGCAATGTTATGAAGCCTGAACGTTGGAAGGGAGACATTCCCGCGCCCAAGTCGGGTTATATCGGATCACTCGCATATCAATTGTGTCTGATCGCTTCGGGAAAGTGGGATGCCGCAATTTCGGTTAGCCCTCTTCATGAGTGGGATATCGCAGCCGCCGGCCTGATTTTAATGGAATCGGGCGGCATCGTTACTGACCAAAGGGGAGGTTCTCTTCGGTATAACCGTGATATGCCTCGGATTGATGGAATGATTTGTGCCGCGCCCATGTTACATGAGGCCATCCGCGACGATTTCATCCCAAAGCAAGAGGCCGGGATCGTTTGAATCGTATTCAATTTGCCGACTCACGCGGTTCCGATGGGGCTATGCCGCTCAAACGCGCGCGTTGACCCGCGCGCTGCACCCGCCGTATACAGCCTCAAATCAATAGGGAAGAGATCATGGCGAAACTGCATGTCGTTTTTGGTGGCGAGCTTGTTGACCCCAGCAGAAACGAGTTCCGTGATTATAAAGAGATTGATATTGTTGGTGTCTTCCCAAGTTACGCAACCGCTCATGAAGCTTGGAAGGAGGCCGCGCAGCGGACCGTCGACAATGCACACATGCGCTATTACATCGCGCATCTTCATCGCCTACGCGATGAAGAACAAGAGGCCAGTGCTGAGCCATCCTAAGCAAATGGGGCTGCGTGGCGGCTTGAGTTCGCTTGGAAATAAGATTTCCGTGCGAGCAGGGCCATTGCTCGCTACTGCCTATATTCGCCTGACGCATCGGACGACCCGTTGGCGTTGGGAGGGGCGAAACCACCTGCAACAAGTGATCAACCAGAAAACGCCTGTCATCTACGCATTCTGGCACAATCGCATCTTGATGATGTGCCCGAGAATGGAAGAAAGCCCAATCTTGATTCGGGTCTTGATTTCGAACAACAGGGATGGCGAGATCATCTCACGTATTGTTCAGAAATTCGGTCAGCAGACTATTCGAGGTTCTGCACGCAATCCCAAAAAAACCAAGAATAAGGGTGGCCACACGGCAGCGCTTGAGATGTTACGGCACCTTCGCGGCGGCGGGTCTGGCGCGTTGACACCGGATGGTCCGCGCGGTCCTTGCTGTGTTGCGCAAGCTGGCATTAGCCTGCTGTCGGCGCAATCAGGCGTTTCTGTTATACCGCTCGCCTATTCGACGAACCGTGGTAAACGCTTGCGTAGCTGGGATAGGTTTCTGCTTGCCCTCCCGTTTGGCCGAGGAGCTTATGTCGTCGGTGCGCCTATCGCTCCACCGGACACCAACGAAGCCTCTCTAGAAGCGCATCGTCTACAAGTAGAAACCACCCTCAACGACCTAAGTAAGCGCGCCGATCAGATGGTCGGGCGAGAAGATGCGACGTGACCCTGCCATTGAAAGTCTGGCGAGGACTCATGTCGATTTCCGAACCCGTTCGGTCGCGGCATTTGCGTCGCCGCGTCGCAATTGGCAAGGAAATGCCGGAGCGCCTTTGCGAGCGCTATGGCGAGGCAACGGTTTCTCGACCTGAAGGCCCTTTGCTTTGGGTTCATGCCGCGAGCAACGGGGAAGCGCTCGCGTCCCTTCCTCTGGTCGACGAGATGAGGACGGAAACACCGGAACTTCAGGTCTTGATGACGACCTTTACCGTAACGGGCGCGGATTTGATCGCAAAGCACGCGCCTTATCTGCTGCATCAGTTCAAACCTTCAGAAAACCCGGTAGCGGTCGCTCGGTTCTTGGACCATTGGCGTCCGGATTTCGCTTTGTTTGTTGAGTCTGAGCTTTGGCCCAACTTGCTTGTGGAGCTGGGGCAGCGCGAGATTCCTATGGCGCTCGTAAATGGGCATTTGTCGGAAAAAAGCGCGCGGGGGTGGCGGGTCGCTCGGCGTAGTTTTTGTACATTGCTGGAGCAATTTTCCGCCCTTGTGGTTAAATCTCATGACGTGAAAGCGCGGATGACGTCTTTGGGGCTGGGCGAGGACTCAATCATTGTGGCAGGGGAATTAAAGGCTTCGCGTCCTGTCCAGCGCCCTGACGATGAAACCTACGCGGTACTGAAAGGTCAGATAGGAGGTAGACCAGTTTTCCTCGCGGCCAGCACACATCCGGGGGAAGAGGAGGCAGCGATTGCGGCGCATGAGGCGGTGCTAAAACGCGTACCCGCTCTGCTGACCATCATTGCGCCCCGACACGAGAGGCGGGGGAATGAGATCGAAGCGCTGATCAAGAAACGCGGTCATACAGTTCACCGACGCAGTCAAGGTCAATTCCCTTCAGGCGCATCAATCTATTTGGCCGACACGACAGGGGAGATGCCTTTGTGGTACGCGCTCTCGCCAATTGTGTTTATCGGTGCTGGATGGAGTGATAGCGGAGGGCATAATCCGCTTGAAGCGGCGCAGGTTGGGTGCGCCATCCTAAGTGGGCCGAAAGTCCATGCGTCCCAGGCGGCCTACGACCGTTTGATCGCAGCAGATGCGGTTCGGTTTGTAGAAAATGCCAAAGAACTTTCTGCTGCGTTAAACGATCTATTGGACCTTGATGGACGTCCAAACGTTCGCGCGCGAGAAATGGGGCGAGCCGCCGAAAGTGCCGCCGCCCTTGATCCGGCGCCGTTAGAGCGGACGATGGATCATCTCAGGCCTCTCATAAAAAGTGCCTTTCGATGAAAGCTCCGAAGTTCTGGCAAACGGATGGATGGCGCGCCGATGCGCTGACTCCATTGGCATGGATTTATCAGGCAATTAGCCGTTTTGAGCGGTTCCAGCAGAGCCAACAGCCTTTAAAAGCATCAGTTCCCATTATCTGCGTAGGAAATTTGACAGCGGGCGGCACAGGTAAAACGCCGACAGTGATAAAAGTCGTCCAGCATCTCGTCGGAGAGGGTGTCAAGGTCCATGTCATCTCGCGCGGCTATGGCGGCTCTGCCAAAGGGCCACTATTGGTCGATGTTGGAAAACACGCCGCTGCTGAGGTCGGTGACGAGCCACTGCTGATCGCTTGTTACGCACCAACCTGGATTGCAAAAGACCGCACGGGAGGAGTTCGCGCTGCGATTCAAGCTGGCGCAGAAATTGTTGTTCTTGATGACGGATTTCAGAACCCATCTGTGTTCAAAGATCTGTCCATCATTGTCGTTGATGGCGGATATGGTTTCGGAAATGGAAAATGTCTTCCTGCTGGCCCTTTGCGAGAGCCAATAGAGCAAGGCATGGTACGAGCGGATGCGGTGGTGTTGATTGGTGAGTCAGTCGAGCCTTGGCCTGATACATTCCACGGAAAGCAAGTTTTGCGCGCGTCATTTCAACCTCGATTTTCTGGTATTGCGCTTGATGGAGCGCGCGTCTTTGCATTTGCTGGAATCGGTCGGCCGGAGAAGTTTTTTCAGACGGTTCGGCAACTGGGCGCAGCGATTGTTGATCACGAAGCCTTTCCCGATCACTACGCTTACACCCCGACGATTATCGAGCGGTTGGTCAAACGAGCCGAGGCCCAAGACTTGACGTTGGTCACAACTGAGAAAGATTTCGTGAAGTTTCCGAAGGATATGTTGGGCACAATCTGGCCGATTCCAGTCGACATCGTTTTTGATGATAAAAAAACGCTTGATAGTTTACTTAGAGTCTTCACGACGAAATCACAGTAACGCGACTCTATCAATTTAGGCAGAACGAGGCAACCACTGTCCCATTCCCGACGCGAATAGAATCAATACTTGAATTTGCGCACAACGTCCCTCTGTCGTGCGATGGCGGCGGTTCCGTACTTCGCTCCCCTCTGAACATCGGGATCGCCGCCGCTAGAAATCTTATGCCTGCCCCTTGACGCTCTCAGCAATGAGGGCGTTTTTTCTGATCGGGTCAGAAATAATACCTTTGGTTCCCGCTTTATACGCGCCCTGACTGCGTAACCCGGATTTTGCGACGGGTTTGGGGCTGGGTTGGTCTAGCTTGCCTTTTCGGTTGAGCTTTCCGCGGTCGCCTGCGAAACAAAGCGAATATCGAACCAAAAACCGCATGGCTGAACAGAAAACCAACGGCGCTATATGCAAATCCTTCAGGCGTGGTTGGAATAGCGGGTTTGTAGTCATCCCACGTTCTTGCGATCAGTTCTTTATCCGCACCCGATAGGAAAACAGGTAGTTTTGAGAATGAGTTAGACCCTGTGATAGCTCGCCAATGATCTGACATATCGTGCCAACGACCAATCGTCGTTTGCATCGACTTGCCGCGATTGACGAAAAACGATTCCGCCGAATGTGTGTAGCGTTTGATTGCCGAGGCACGGTCCATTCCGGCGGCATTTGCATCTTTGTCAAAGTGGCGAACGACCAAGGCGAGCTCATCAATAGCTCCGCCTAGGCGTTGCTTATATTGCTGCATGAACTCGGGAGCTTGGGACGCAATGGTGGCGCCAACAACGCCCGCAATCAAAAGGCTAGTAAAACGAAACATGTTATCTGCTCATTTGTTTTATGAACGATTCTACATAATGAATTGTATTTAGTCAAAAATATGAATTTAAAATTCCAGAGAGCCACATAAATGTGGCTCTCTGGCTATGTGTTAGCTCATCACGGGAATAGAGAACTCGGCTCCGTCTTTCACGCCGGAAGGCCAGCGTGCCGTGACCGTCTTTGTGCGGGTCCAGAACTTAATCGAGTCCGTTCCGTGTTGATTCAGGTCGCCAAAGCTCGATGCTTTCCACCCCCCAAACGAATGATATGCGAGCGGGACAGGAATGGGAACGTTCACGCCAACCATGCCGATATTGATCCGGCTGGCAAAATCGCGCGCCGCATCGCCATCTCTTGTGTAGATTGAAACGCCATTTCCGTATTCATGTTGCATGGGTAGCGCGAGGGCGTCTTCGTAAGTTTCGGTCCGAACCACTGATAGAACCGGGCCAAAGATTTCGTTCTTGTAGATTTCCATGTCTGGCGACACATCGTCGAACAGACATCCACCCACGAAGAAGCCGTCTTCGTAACCTTGATGGGAAAATCCGCGACCATCAACAACCAGCCTTGCGCCTTCGGAAACGCCGGTGTCGATGAGGCCCAGAATTTTATCTTTCGCAGCTTTGGTCACGACCGGACCAAAATCGGCTTTTTCGTCGGTATAGGGACCGACATGCAGTTCCTCGACACGAGGCTTGAGCTTTTCGATCAGTTTATCGCCCGTTTCCCGGCCTACTGGAACCGCGACCGAAATTGCCATGCATCGTTCGCCTGCGGACCCGTAACCTGCGCCAATCAACGCGTCAGCGGCTTGATCGAGATCGGCATCAGGCATGATGATCATGTGGTTTTTCGCACCGCCAAAACATTGCGCGCGTTTTCCGTGTGCAGTGGCCGTTTGATAGACGTAGCGAGCAATCGGGGTGGAGCCAACGAAGCTGACAGCGCCAATATCCGGGTGTTCGCAAATTCCGTCGACGGCTTCCTTGTCTCCCTGAACAACTTGGAAGATGCCTTTTGGCAGGCCAGCCTCCTCAAACAATTCCGCAATGCGAAGTGGAACCGAAGGATCACGCTCGGATGGTTTTAGAATGAAGGCATTGCCGCAAGCAATCGCGGGAGCAGCCATCCACAAGGGAATCATCGCTGGAAAGTTGAATGGCGTAATCCCAGCACCTATTCCGACTGGCTGGCGCATCGAATACATATCGATCCCCGGACCGGCACCTTCGGTGAATTCGCCTTTTAGCAGATGAGGGGCAGCCATGACAAATTCGACGACTTCGAGCCCGCGTTGGATGTCGCCAATTGAATCTTCGATGGTTTTCCCGTGCTCTCGTGAAAGGTCTTCCGCCATAGCGCGCTTATTATCTTCCAGAAGCATGGCGAGCTTCATAAATACCCGCGCTCTTTTTTGTGGATTTTGCGCTGCCCAGCCGGGTTGGGCAGCTTTCGCTGCCTCGACGGCCTTATTTAACTCAGCAGCGGACGCCAGTGGGGTTCTTTTTTCGACTTCTCCGGTCGCCGGATTAAAAACATCGGCAAATCGCCCGCTTTCTCCATCCGTATGAGAGCCGTCAATGTAGTGCGTCAGGTCCAGCATCGCAGTTTTCCCCGCTATTCTCTAAGTGCGTTTAAACCGTCGTAGGTTTTTCATGATCTCTATCTAGACGGATGCGACTTCCGCCGCTAGGAAAAGCGCTATAACGCCTCGGCGGCATCATCGACACTTAAATCGTGTTCCGTGACGTCAACGCAGTGCGGAGAGGTGGCCGAGTGGTTTAAGGCACTGGTCTTGAAAACCAGCGTGCGGGAGA
>CAZJWF010000100.1:0-11499 GCA_964549375.1 uncultured Neomegalonema sp. | reverse complement strand
AAATTAAACTGTCCGGCGGCGATGAGCGGGTTGAGAAAATGGAAGACTACGCCGTTCGGCTTTATCGCGAGAAATTCGGCGAAAACATAAAGTTACCCGCACAATTCGTCACCGCAATGTCGCCTACCCCGACAAACCATGTGGCGATGCAGGCCGCGGCCCGGCGATGGGTAGAAAGCTCGATCTCAAAAACGGTCAATTGCCCTAAAACAATCGACTTTGAGCCCTTCAAAGACGTCTATCGCGAAGCTTACGCTGCAGGCTGTAAAGGCTGCACCACCTATAGACCCAATGACATTACCGGATCCGTACTCAGTCTAGAGCCATAACCGAAAACGGAAAAATCAACACGAAAGTCGCACAAACGTATGCGAGCCATCTCAGCGTAATCTCATCTACCTTGATCGGGAGGTTAGTGCGCCACTGCTGCAGCGACGCTCTCGTCGATCATCCGCCCTTCAGTGAATCGATCAAGGCTAAATGGCGCGGCGATTTTATCCGGCTCGCCCCGCGCAATCGTTGCCGCAAAACAGTGGCCAGAGCCGCACGTCGCTTTAAAGCCCCCCGTGCCCCAGCCACAATTGACGAACACTCCATCAACCGGGGTCTTCGAGATAATCGGTGAGCGATCCCCAGTAATATCTACGATGCCGCCCCACTGGCGCAGCATCCGCAAGCGCGAGATGATCGGGAAGGTTTCGACCAGCGCTGTTACGGTTTCCTCAACATGATGGAACGATCCGCGCTGTGTGTATGCGTTATATCCATCGGTCCCGCCACCGATAACCAATTCGCCCTTATCAGATTGGCTCATATAACCGTGGACCGTATTCGCCATAACCACGATGTCGAGAACCGGTTTAATCGGTTCCGAAACAAGCGCTTGAAGCGGTACACTTTCGAGCGGCATTCTAAAGCCAGCCATATCTGTCAAACGGCTGGTGTTACCGGCAACAACGATGCCGAGCTTGCGGCATTTGATCTGGCCGCGTGTCGTCTGAACGCCCGTGACTTTGCCGCCTTCGCGTTCAATACCTGTGACTTCGCAGTTTTGAATAACATCGACGCCCAATTCATCTGCCGCCCGAGCATATCCCCAAGCCACCGCATCGTGACGCGCGGTTCCTCCTCGCGGCTGCCATAGCCCACCCAGAACAGGAAAACGCGCATTCGGGTCCATGTTGATGATCGGACAAATCTCTTTCACCCGCTCTGGATCCGCCCATTCGGTGTAAATGTCATTGAGGCGAGTCGCATGATAGGTGCGCTGCCAAGCGCGCTTCTCATGCTCCGTCTGCGCCAGCATCAGCACGCCGCGCGGGCTGAACATCACATTATAATTCAATTCTTGGGACAGCGTCTCGAACAGGCTGCGCGATAGTTCGAAGAGCGCTGCTGAACTGTCTTGTAGGTAATTCGAGCGGATAATGGTCGTATTCCGTCCGGTATTCCCGCCGCCGAGCCAGCCTTTTTCGACAACAGCAATGTTCGTAATACCGTGGTTTTTCGCCAAATAGTAAGCGGTCGCGAGTCCGTGCCCCCCTGCCCCTACGATAACTACGTCATATTCGGCCTTCGGTTCTGGCGAACGCCATGCACGCTCCCAGCCTTGGTGGTGGGAAACGGAGTTCCTCGCCAGCGAGAATATCGAGTACCGGGGTTTGCGGATCGCTGCCATGACACTGCCTCTTCGAGTGACGGGATTTGGCATATCCATGCCTCTTCAGTCGCCCATACAACGCCCCAATACCGCCGTTCAAGCTCAACTTACCGACATGACCCACGGCGCGCACCTTGCCGCAGGGTAGACGGAGCAATACGTTCACGCGAGTTTATTAGGAGGAATCGGTTCTGTTCTGGATTTTTGCAGCCATTTTGGCGTTCGTTGCGACGCTTGGCTTGACCGCGCCATTCTGGAGACCCCGTGCCGCCCTCGCCTCTCGCGCGGAGCACGATGTTGAGGCATTTCGCGCTCAGTTGCGAGAGGTGGAACACGATTTATCAAGGGGCGTTTTAACGGAGATCGAGGCGGAAAGTGCGCGCATTGAACTGTCTCGCCGCCTTCTCGCCGCCGCAGAAGCCGCAGAAATCGAAGTCGGAGCCAAGCCCGCTCCAAGCCGATTAACCTCAGTTTTGGGCCTCGTAACGGCCGTTGCCGTCCCTGTGCTCGGTATCGGCGTCTACGGCCAGCTCGGAACGCCAACTCTTCAAGACGTCCCCCATGCAGAACGGGATTTCGCCTCTGAGCAGCGACCAGACACGCGGCCCTCTCAGGAGCAAGCTGAAGCCCAGCAAGCTAGACAACCGCGTGAAGCCCCAGAACCATCCGAAGCACGGGCGCAGATGATGGAGCTGACCGAGAAGGTAAAAGAGCGCCTGAAATCAACTCCTGATGATCCTGAAGGGTGGGGCGTATTGGCACGAAGCCTAAAATCGCTCGAAATTTATGACGAAAGCTGGCGCGCGTTTGAGAAAGTCGCGACACTCAGCCCTCAGACAGCCGACGCGGACCTTTACGCAAATATGGCTGAGGCGATGTTCCTCGCGGCAGGTGGCTACATGTCTCCTGAGGCTGAGCAAACCACCGACAAAGCTTTGGCACTCGACGACAATTTTCATCAAGCGCTCTACTTCAAAAGCGTTGCTTTGGCCCAACGCGGCGAGATGCGCCGCGCGATTGAGGGCTGGCTGAAGATGCTCGAAACAGCGCCGCCCGGTGCGCCGTGGATAAAGCAAGTTCAGGATAGTGTTCGCGACGCAGCGGCAGAAATCGGCGTTCAACCACCCTCAGACCTCATTCCCCGAGGACCAACTTCCGCCCAGCGCGCTGAAGCGGAAGAAATGAGCCCTGAGGAACAAGAAGCAATGATCGCGGGAATGGTAGACGGCTTGGCTGCACGCCTCGAAGAAGACCCGAATGACTTGCGAGGATGGCTAATGCTGATTCAGTCTTATCAGATTTTGGGGCGCGAAGAGGATGCGAAGGCGGCACAGACACGCGGCTTAGAGGCATTTCAGGAAGATGCGGACGCAACAAAACGCTTAAACAGCGCGCTATGATCGCGCCGCCTGTATGAAAAGGATTGAAACGGCAGACGAGTTCGCCGCTGCCTGCCCATCTGGCGCACTTATCGGGCTGGACCCCGGCACAAAAACTATTGGCGTTGCGATCAGTGACGAGCGTCGCCATCATGCCTCTCCGCTGGAAACCATCCGCCGCACGCGCCTGACCGCCGATTTGGAAAGGTTAAATTCTCTGATCGAGCACCGCGGGGCCAAAGGCCTGATTGTCGGAATGCCCCTCAATATGGACGGCAGCGCGGGCCGCCGAGCACAAGCAGTTCGCGCCTTTATTCGCAGCCTCGAAGACACTTTCGCGTTGCCGGTTCTGCAATGGGACGAAAGACTATCGACCTTCACCGCAGATGAGGCCATGAAAGAAACGGGAATGCGCCGCGACAAACGTGCTGCACTGATCGACAGCGCCGCCGCTGCAATCATCCTGCAAGGTGCTTTAGATCGATTGGCAGAACTCTAAAAAGACAGCTAAGGTGCAGGAATGAGCGATTTCGGCGATGAAGTCTGGAAACGAGACGAGATTGACTCGCCTTGTGTTAAGGTCTGCGTTCTGCATCCCGGTGCAAAACTGTGTATGGGGTGTTTCCGTTCGGGGGATGAGATTGCACGCTGGTCGCGGATGAACCCAGCAGAGCGCCAGAGGATTATGTCAGAATTACCTGAACGCGAACCTTTGATCGCAAAAGCCGCTCCAATCATGAGGCCGGGACGCCGCACCAATCGCCGCTTCGCTAAAAGAGATTCCGAATGATCCGCGCCCTGATCCTCCTATTGCTGCTCTCAGGTTGCGAGCACATTCAAGACCGCGCGCCTGAGGTGTTCAGCGGCACCGATGGGATTATGCGAATTGTCTACGCGGTCTTGCTGCTGGTGCTTGTTTGGGGCGGCGTCAGTGTCCGCAGACAAGGGGGATGGCTCAAGACTTTTCGGAACATTATCGCCATCGCTTTAGCGTTTCTTCTGCTCATCGTTGGGTACACTTACAAAGATCAACTCGGCGGGGTCTTTGCCCGCGTCAAAGCCGAAATTATCCCCGGCAGCCCTCAAAATATTGGCGGCGGCGAGGTCGTCCTTCGGCGAAATGGCTTCTCGGGGCAGTTCGAAACAACTGCCTTGGTGAATGGAATAAGGACAAACTTCCTCGTCGATACAGGCGCATCCTCAGTTGTTCTGCCTTATGAGGCCGGACGGGAAATCGGCTTCACGGATGACGATCTGAATTTTGCGATGCAAGTCAGCACGGCGAACGGCACGACATTCGTGGCCCCGGTGCGGCTGAACGCGATTAAGATCGGCGATATTGTTGTAAACGACGTGCGTGCCGCCATCTCGCAGCCGGGGGAGTTATCAACTGCGCTTCTCGGTATGACCTTCCTGAATAGGCTGGACGGCTTTAGCGTTTCAGGAGATGTTCTGACATTACGAGAATAGGGAAATTCTATGAACGAAGACCCTTATGGAAACGCGCTGAACACCACTTCTTCCGACGCAGTCGACTGGTATTGTAAAGCTCACAATCGGTACTTGGCAGCGGATGTCGGGATTGATGACGCCTTTGAACAAGCCATTGAAGCCGACCCCGATTTCGCGCTCGCGCATGTCGGATTGGCGAGGAACCTTCATATCAATGGCAACGGGCGAGCGGCGCGCGACGCGCTCGCCAACGCGCGAGATGCCAAACGAGAGCTTTCTGAACGGGAGGCTGGGCATCTCAATATCCTCGGCTTCTTGATCGAAGGAAAGAGCGCCGACGGCTATCGTGCCGCGCGCGCTCATCTGTCAAATTATCCACGTGATGCGTTTATTGCTCAGTCATGCCTTGGCGTGTTCGGACTGATCGGATTTAGCGGACAGCCCGGGCGAGAAGCGGAAACATTGGCCCTGGCTGAAATGCTCGCCCCTCACTACGGCGATGATTGGTGGATGTTGTCATCACTGGCTTTTGCCCAGATGGAAGCTGATCAAGTCGGCCCTGCCGAAACCTCTATCGATCGCGCGTTGGAACTGAACCCGCGGAACGCCAACGGTGCCCACCATCGCGCCCACTTGTTTTATGAAATGGGCGAAACCGACGCGGGCTACGCATATCTAGACGATTGGCTAAAAGGATATGAACACGGGGCTTTGCTACACTGCCACTTGCATTGGCATATCGCGCTTTGGGCGTTAGGACGAGGCGATACCGATGCGATGTGGCGGGCGGTGGATTCTCACGTCGATCCAAAAAGCGGCGCTGGACCGGCGCTCAATGTCATGACTGATATGGCCGCGATCCTCTATCGTGCTGAACTTGCCGGCGTTGATGTTCCGCGCGAGCGGTGGCTTAGGATCAGTGAGTTCGCATCGCAACGCTTTGGCAAGCCCGGCCTTGCCTTTGCGGATGTCCATGCCGCGCTCGCTCACGCGATTGCCGGAAATCAAGAGGCTTTGGCGCGAATAACCACGGAAGCGCGAGGACCGGCGGCCGACATGGTGCAGCTGTTGTCGCAAGCTTTTGACGCCATCGTCGCGGCGCGTTGGGACGTTGCTGCAAAGCACTTGACCACCGTCATGAGTGACCACGCACGTATCGGCGGCAGCCGCGCACAGCGCGACCTGATTGATCACGCGATGGTCTCCGTCTTGCTGAAGTTGGGGCAGCGCGAAGAAGCCCACAGACTATTGAAGATACGTCGGCCAAGGACGGATACGGCGGGAATGATTCAAGGGCTGTAGATACTCAGCAATTCAGCCATGCTACGGGATCACCGCCAAAGGTATCGGGCCGAAAATAGGCCACAGCGCGCGCCGGGCCGTCGGCGCCGCGCCAAGGCGCAACGCCGTGTAGAGCGAGCGGGTGCATGACGTAAGCCGCACCCAGCCCTGGTGCGATTTCAACCACCTCGCAGGTCTCAAACACCCGCTTGCGCGCATCGGTATAAGCCTCTGTAATATCAAGTTCGCGCCAGTCACTGGGCGGAACTCCGTCGAACCTTTTACGAAAAGCAGAGCGCATCACCTCATGTGAACCTTCCCAAATGACGAAGGCGCCCTGCTCTGCTGTTGCATCCCCAAGGGGTATGCCGAGTAAAAAGCCGTGCGTTTCAGACAGCTTGCGACGCCGTTCAGGCATGATCCGCTCTAATCCGTCGACATGGGCAGCGCTGCGCTTGACGCGATACCGCCAAGCCGCATCGGTTTCTTCTTCAGCTTGCGCCGGATAGCCGGACGTCACGATGGAAATCTGCGCCGCATCATAGGAAACACTGCGATAGCCAAGCGCTTGTTCAATAAAATCAATCGACGCCCCCAAAAGTGGGGGCACACCATCCGCATCGATCCCACCGCTCGGATCATTGGGCAAGACGTTGACCCCCGCGAACCACGTCCCAGCACAGCGCCACCAATGCTCGTGCTCAGGATCACGCGAAAGGCGTTCCGCGACCGGGGCGCAGGCCTCAGCCCATGCTTTCATGCGGGGTTCAACGGGAAACAAAACCCATCCTCGTTTCCGGTATTGGCCTAGAAGGTCAGACATCAACCAACTCAGGCACATCGACAAACGCCATCGCGTCGAGCAAGATTTGTGGTGATGCGCCCGGCAAATGCGCGTTCTCAGAGATATGCCGCCGCCACGCTTTCGCGCCCTTCATGCCAGTAAACAGGCCGAGCATATGACGCGAGACTGCCTTGAACGGGACACCGCGAACGGCTTGTTCTTCAGCGTAATCAGCCATCTGCGCGATAACCTTCTTCAAGTCGCGTTCAGACGCGTCTCCAAACAGCTCATCCATCGCGGCAACGGTCTTTCCCGGATCGTGATAAGCCGCGCGCCCAATCATCACCCCATCAAAGCCATTACCAAGATGCGCGCGAGCTTGATCAATCGTCTCGATCCCGCCATTCAAGACGATCTCAAGCGAAGGATTTTCCACTTTGATTTCCAAGGCAAGAGGGTAATCGAGAGGCGGCACTGTGCGGTTTTCTTTTGGCGATAATCCATCGAGCCACGCTTTTCGGGCATGAATTGTAAAACTGCGAACACCCACGCCAGAGACGGTTCGTATAAACTCGCGCAGCGCGACATTGGGATCTTGATCATCGACGCCGATCCGGCACTTCACCGTGATTTCTGCTTTATCTACAGCGCTTTGCATCGCTTCAACACAGCGCGCCACCAAGGCGGGATCGCGCATCAGACAAGCCCCGAACGCTCCAGATTGAACCCGATCCGACGGGCAGCCGACATTGAGGTTGATTTCGCCGTAGCCGAAGGCTTCGCAGGCGCGGGTGGCTTCCGCCAACAGCGCCGGGTCTGATCCTCCCAACTGCACCGCAACTGGTTGTTCTATATCGGAAAATCCGAGAAGTTTTTCCCGATCCCCATGCACAACTGCGGGCGCTGTCACCATCTCCGTATAAAGGAGGGCGCTGCGCGAGAGCATCCGGTGGAAGACGCGGCAGTGCCGATCCGTCCAATCCATCATTGGCGCAACAGAGATGCGGCGGTCAAACAATTGATATTCCAAAATAAAAAACGCCCGAAGGAGTAACCTTCGGGCGTAAAACTACCACCAAACCGGCGGAAAACCTAGGCTGCGGCGCGGGCCGATTTCGCCTGCTCGACAATCGCTGCAAACGCATCGGGTTCGTGAATTGCGAGGTCTGACAAGACCTTACGGTCAATTTCGATCCCGGCGAGGCCGAGGCCGTTAATCAGCTCCGAATAACGCATCCCGTGCTCGCGAGCACCTGCATTGATTCGCTGAATCCACAGCGCACGGAAGTTCCGTTTACGCGCTTTACGGTCGCGATAATTGTATTGAAGCGACTTCTCGACCGCTTGCTTAGCAACGCGAAATACGTTCTTGCGGCGGCCATAGTAACCCTTGGCTTGTTCAAGAACTTTTTTGTGACGGGCCTTTTGGACGGTCCCGCGTTTTACTCGTGACATAGCAGACCTCCCTTAACCGTATGGCATGAATTGTTTGACGATCTTGGTATCAGGCTCGGAAAGAACCATCGTACCGCGCGCGTCACGAATAAACTTCTTGGAACGCTTGATCATTCCGTGGCGTTTACCAGCCTGAGCAGATTTAATCTTGCCAGACGCCGTCATCTTAAAGCGCTTTTTCACGCCAGACTTAGTCTTCATCTTGGGCATTTCGCTCTCCATTAGTGCGTCATCAATGACCTCGGCAGCCCACACTGGCCGGACCATCTGAATAAGAAGCGCGGTGTATACCCCCAGCCGCCGCCCCGCGCAACCCGTCTTGACCGGGGAAATTAGGGACGAAACTGCGGGAAAAGACGATCACTGCCGATTAAACCGACCCTCCCACGGATCCAGTCCCTCCGATCGTAAAATCGACCCGAAACCCATCGCTGAGAGCGGACCCCACGGCCAATCATTTCTGATCCCGCAAGAAACACTCATCACTTCGGGTACTAGCGGAATGTGGATCGGCATCTCGCCTGCTTTGAAATGGTAGAGGCCACGTGGCTTAGATATACACCGTCCACCCTACGTGCCATCATCGCCAAAATAGCGAACGCCTCTCCGTCATTTCCTCCTCTAAATGTATGACATTGTACATTAATTTCATATAACGATTTCCGCATATCGTGATTGCCGTCCTCGCAATCCTCTGCTATAGACAAGCCATAAAGTTCGGGCGTCCCACGCTCGCAACCACCCCTACCTTTGTGTCGACTCGCAGATAAGGATCGCCCCGCATGGACGCGCCAAGCCAACACGACTACGCCGTTGCCGATATCGGTCTCGCTGATTTTGGTCGGAAAGAGATAGAGATTGCTGAAACCGAAATGCCGGGGCTTATGGCTTGCCGCGAGGAGTTCGGCGCATCGAAGCCATTGAAGGGTGCGCGGATTACTGGCTCGCTGCACATGACAATCCAAACGGCAGTTTTGATCGAAACGCTGGCGGAGCTGGGCGCGGATATTCGCTGGGCGACGTGTAACATCTTCTCGACGCAAGACCACGCTGCGGCGGCGATTGCGGCGGGTGGCACGCCTGTTTATGCGATCAAGGGAGAAAGCCTTGAAGATTACTGGCTCTATGTCGACAAAATCTTCGATTGGCCTGTTACTGCGGAAAACCCCGACGGCACGCCGAACCTGATCCTCGATGATGGCGGCGACGCGACGATGTACATCATCCTCGGTGCAAAGCTTGAGGCCGGTGAAGACATCATCCCGAACCCGGAGAACGAAGAGGAAGAGGTTGTTAAGGCGCAAATCTATGCGCGCCATAAACAATCCCCCGGCTGGTTTACCAAACGCCGCGACGCCATCATTGGCGTTTCCGAGGAAACCACCACCGGCGTTCACCGCCTTTACACGCTGGCGAAAAAGGGCGAGCTGCCCTTCCCTGCAATCAATGTGAACGACTCCGTCACCAAGTCGAAATTCGACAACCTTTATGGGTGCCGCGAGTCGCTGGTTGACGGCATCCGCCGTGCGACCGACGTTATGATGGGCGGTAAAGTTGCTGTTGTTTGTGGCTTTGGCGATGTGGGCAAAGGCTCCGCCGAGTCCCTGCGCTCGCAAGGTGCGCGGGTCATGGTGACCGAAATCGACCCGATCTGTGCGCTACAAGCGGCCATGCTTGGGTACGAAGTCACCACGATGGAACGTGCAGCTGGTCAAGGCGATATCTTCGTGACGACGACCGGCAATAAGGACGTCATTACGGTTGACCACATGCGGAATATGAAAGACCGCGCCATCGTTTGTAACATCGGTCACTTTGACTCCGAGATTCAAATCGGTGGTATCCGCAATATGAAGTGGACCGAGATCAAACCTCAAGTTGACGAAGTCGAATTCCCGGACGGCAAAAAGCTGATCGTGCTGGCCGAAGGCCGTCTCGTGAACCTTGCCTGTGCAACGGGCCACCCGTCCTTCGTGATGTCCGCGTCCTTCACCAACCAAGTGCTGGCGCAGATCGAACTCTACACCAATACCGACCAGTACAAGAACGACGTTTACGTGCTGCCGAAACACCTCGATGAAAAGGTCGCGACGCTGCACCTCGAAAAGCTGGGTGTTGAATTGACCAAGCTCTCGAAAGAACAAGCCGATTACATTGGCGTTCCAGAGCAAGGCCCATTCAAGCCGGAGCACTACCGCTACTAAGGTATACGTATTGCATAGCCCTCGGACGCGATCCGAGGGCTTGTCTCCAACCAGAAAGATCCCACGGTCCCGCTCCGCTCGCCCGAGGATGACATCAGAAAAGAGCCAACGCCCATGTCCCGCAAAGATTATCTTTTTACCTCTGAATCTGTTTCAGAAGGCCACCCAGATAAAGTCTCCGACGCAATTTCTGACTCGATTGTCGATCTGTTTATTGCCGCTGATCCCGAAGCGCGCGTTGCTGTCGAAACGCTGACGACAACAAACAATGTCGTCCTTGCGGGCGAAGTGCGTGGTTCTGTCACCCGCGACGAAATGATCGAAGCTGCACGGAAGACGATTAAAGAAATCGGCTACGAGCAAAAGGGCTTCCACTGGGATACTGCGGAAGTTCAGTGCATGGTTCACGCGCAATCCGCCGACATCGCCCAAGGCGTTGACGATGGCGCTGGCCTCCACGCTGAAGAAGGCGCAGGCGATCAGGGCATTATGTTCGGGTATGCGTGTGACGAAACGCCAGAACTGATGCCAGCCCCGATCCTTTATTCGCACCGTATTCTCGAACTGATGGCTGCGGCGCGTCACTCCGGCGAGGCGTCGGGACTTGAACCAGACTCCAAGTCACAAGTCACCGTCGAATACCGCGACGGCAAGCCTGTCCGCGCCCATACCATCGTGATCTCGACCCAACACGCTGAGGGTCTGTCATCTGACGACGTGCGTGCGATCTGTGAACCCTATGCACTCAAAGCCCTGCCCGATGGTTGGGTGGATGCCGAGACGGTCTGGCACGTTAATCCCACGGGTCGTTTTGTCATCGGCGGACCGGATGGCGACGCGGGTCTGACGGGCCGCAAGATCATCGTCGATACCTATGGCGGTGCAGCTCCGCATGGTGGCGGTGCTTTCTCCGGGAAAGACCCGACCAAAGTTGACCGCTCGGCGGCCTATGCCTCGCGCTATGTCGCGAAGAACGTCGTAGCAGCGGGTCTTGCTTCGCGGTGCTGTGTGCAACTCGCTTATGCAATCGGTGTCGCAGAGCCTCTGTCGATTTATGTCGATGATTACGGCACTGGCGAAGTTCCTCCAGAGGTCATCGAAAATGCAATCCGGGAGACGTTCAACCTGACCCCGCGCGGCATCAAAGATCGCCTTGGCCTCACCAATCCAATTTATCGCCGCACGGCAGCCTACGGTCACTTTGGCCGGACCCCAGACGCGGATGGCGGGTTCTCGTGGGAGAAAACTGACGCCGCCGACGCATTGAAGGCCGCAGCCGGACGC
>CAZJWF010000099.1:5257-11610 GCA_964549375.1 uncultured Neomegalonema sp. | reverse complement strand
AGCAGCGGCATGAGGACAATCGCGGAAACCATTCGAGATCAGCCCTTCATCATGTTGACGTCTTCGACCGCAATCGTCCCACGATTACGGTGGAAGCAGACGAGAATGGCGAGACCAATTGCCGCCTCCGCAGCGGCAACCGTAAGGACAAACAACGTGAAGACTTGCCCACCGATGTCACCGAGATGCGTCGAAAACGCCACGAAGTTGATATTCACCGCCAGCAACATCAGCTCAATCGACATAAGAATGATGATGATGTTCTTGCGGTTCAAGAAGATACCGAAAACCCCAATCACGAAGAGGATTGCGGCAACGCCGAGATAATGGGTCAGGCCAATCATTAAAGGCTCCCGCCCGGTTTTACATCGCGCATAACGACAGCATCACTGGGATCGCGGTAAAGCTGAGATAGAACGCTTTGCTTTTTGACGCCTTCGCGATGGCGCAGCGTCAAGACAATCGCGCCGATCATCGCCACCAACAAGATGAGGCCACTCGCCTGAAACGCGTAAACGTATTTTGTATAGATGACTTCGCCAAGTTGGTGAGCATTACCCACACCGCGCGCCATTGCCTCAGCGGGACGGGTCGCATCGACCTCTTGCCACGCAAGGAAGCCAAAGCTGAGTTGCATCAATAAAACCGCGCCAATGGCCAGACCAATCGGCAGATATTCAGCCACTCTGCCCCGAAGCTCGGCAAAATCAACGTCGAGCATCATCACGACAAACAGGAACAGAACAGCGACCGCTCCGACATAAACAATCATCAGCAGCATCGCGAGGAACTCAGCCCCCATCATAACGAACAAGCCCGCAGATGAAAAAAATGCGAGGATCAGCCAGAGAACCGAATGGACTGGGTTGCGCGAGAAGACGACCATGATTCCCGCGACGATGGCGGTGATCGCGAAAAGGTAAAAAGCGATGACTTGGATCATATCTGCCTCACCGATACGGTGCGTCTAGTTCGAGGTTACGCGCGATTTCGCGCTCCCATCTGTCACCGTTCGCCAGCAATTTGGATTTATCGTAGAAGAGTTCTTCGCGTGTTTCGGTTGCAAACTCGAAATTTGGTCCTTCGACGATGGCGTCTACCGGGCACGCTTCCTGACAGAAACCGCAGTAGATACACTTCGTCATATCAATGTCGTAGCGCGTCGTGCGGCGTGATCCGTCTTCGCGTGGTTCGGCGTCGATGTGGATGGCCTGTGCGGGACAGATCGCCTCGCAAAGTTTGCAGGCGATGCAACGCTCTTCCCCATTCGGATACCGACGCAGCGCGTGCTCACCCCGAAAGCGCGGAGAAAGCGGTCCTTTTTCGAACGGATAATTGATGGTCGCTTTGGGCTTGAAGAAATAACGCATGCCGATCTTGAAACCCGCAAAAAAATCAGCGAGCAGAAAATATCGTGCGGCTTTATCCAGAGGTATTCCCATCAGCTTGCCTCCACGGGCAGAATAGCTTCGATTTTACCCTCAGATTCTGGTGTCACTGGCGCTTCTGGCAGAGCTCCAACACCACGACCTATTTCATGGGCTTCTTCGGTCATCGTCCAAGGGGCAATATCAAAGCCCTTCATCACACCCGCCGTGATCACGACAAAGGCCAGCGATAGCGGCAAGAAGACTTTCCAGCCAATCCGCATCAATTGATCATAACGGTAGCGAGGAACAATCGCTTTCACCATCGAGAACAGGAAGAAGAAGAAAACAATCTTGAGAACAAACCAGAGAACACCGTCTGGCAGTCCTGGGATTGGAGACAACCAACCACCAAAGAACAGGATGGTTGTGAGAGCGCACATCATCACGATGTTCATGTACTCGCCGATCATGAACAGCAGATAGGGCGTAGACGAATATTCGACTTGATAGCCAGCGACGAGTTCCGACTCCGCTTCCGGTAAATCAAAAGGTGGACGGTTTGTTTCCGCAAGAGCCGATATGAAGAAGACAACGAACATGACTGGCTGTTTCCAGAAATACCAGCCGACCAGCCCCCAATCGCTAGACTGCGCCAAGACAATGTCTGTGAGGTTTAACGAACCCACCATCAACAGGACCGTTACGATCACAAAGCCTATCGACACCTCGTAACTGACCATCTGTGCTGCTGAACGTAGACCGCCCAAGAAGGGATATTTCGAGTTGGCTGCCCACCCCCCCATGATGACGCCATAAACACCCAGTGATGAGATCGCGAAGAGGTATAATATCCCGACATTCAAATCCGAGATCACCCATCCTTCCGCGAAGGGGATGACAGCCCATGCGATTACCGCAAGAACGAATGTGATCATCGGAGCCAAAAGGAAAACTGTCCTGTCCGCCCCGGCGGGGATCACAATCTCTTTCATGACGAATTTGAGAAAATCAGCGAAGGATTGGAGCAACCCCCATGGACCGACAACGTTTGGCCCACGGCGCAGCTGAACCGCGGCCCAGACTTTGCGGTCCATATAAAGAAGGAATGCGAGCGAAATCAGCAGACAGACGAGGACGAGTAAGCACTGGCCCACTATCAAAAGAAAAGTCAGAAACTCGTCCATGCCGAGAAATCCCTCTCACGCCCACACCGGACGCGCGCTCGATCTAGTAATTTTGGAAACTGTCTAGGCTCGTTAGCGCGTGGATGCCACCCCTAAAAAGTCGCCAAGCTGCGGTTTCTGTTAGATGGAATTTACCAGCAACTCGATCTCGGACGACATCTGATGTCCATTCGACAGTTTTAAGAGCCATGACAGCGGCACACCGGCCCCTTGCAAGCCGTGATCAGCGGCAAAAACGGCTCCGAGGACAGGTGCACGACCGCAATTATCCCCGCCAGCCAGAATATTCCGGTTCACAGCTTCTCGATATGATTCTGCGCGCGCACAGATATGGAAAATCACTGGAATCGCCTGAGACAAAGTACAGGCACGCCCAACTTGCCCCGCAAATGCGACGGTATCGTCATCATTCAGTTCGATTGCCTCTCGCAAAGCCGCACCAACTTCGCCTTGCGCGGTGCGACTCACAGATAACGCTGCTTCTCGCGGGGATGATCCTTCGTATGAAGCCGTCAGCAGCGCTGCGGCGATCGGACCCCACGCTTTAGCCGTCGCTGTCACACTCGTTATCGCGACAATGCGGTCAATCTGCTCAGCATCCAGACTGCAAGCCGCCATCGCAGCCGGGAGTCGAGCGATTGCCGGGACTTGATCGTCTGGCGCGCCAGAAGGATCGTGGCGACCTTCCGCAAGATTTTCGAGCGTGCCTCTGGTTGCTTTGTCGATATACCCCGTCCACGAACCACCGGGGCCGAAAGTCTCAACAAAACGATTTTGGAAGTCTTCGGTATCGAAGACACCCCCTGTCGCAATCATCGACTGCACGGCGACGCGAAGTTGCGCGCCATATTGCGATACGTCCCCCGCAACTTTGTCAGGATGAACAAACACCCCTTTGAAGCCGTCGAAATCCACATAATTCGGGGCGCGGAAGGCAGGGTCATCACCCGCCAAATTGGCAATTCTTTCAGGATCGTAGAGCCAATGAAAACCCAACGCGGCCGCATCCGCAACATATGCTCCGATTAGGGCAGCTTCGATGCGGTCGCCGTCAAAATTTGCCACCCCAGCTAGCAGTCGACTGTAACGTTCAGCTGGCTACGATTGATCGAGTCGAGCGTGTAAACTTGTGCTTCGCCTTGAAACTTAAACGTATTTCCGTCGAATGTGCCTGTTTGATCGACAACCTGAGCCATCATATCACCGGCACGAAAACCGACCGTTTGAACCTCGCCCTTAAAAGCAGCGAGTTGCAGAAGCTCTGACCCGTGATCGACGCTGGCTTGCACACTGAAGGACTCCGGACCGCCTTCGCATTTGACATCATTCAGCGAAAAACTCTCAGATCCGAGAGTAACCTTTGCGGTACCAGCATAAGCAGTGCTCAACGCGGCGACGCCCGTAAGCCCAAACGCAGCGAGGGCTGAGATCATTTTTTTAGAAATCATCGTGTCCTCCTTCGACATCAGTGACGATGATGCAACTCTTCGAATTATTCGCAAGAGGACAAGTTTCAAATCAGCGTGTTGTCTACCCGAATCCGAATTGGAAACGACTTGCGATTACTCCGCCGCGAGCGGAGCCGTTTTTTGCGAAGCAAGCGCAGAACACGCCGCCATCGTCTCTGACGCGCGGGCAATCGGGTTCGTCAAATAAAAATCCTGAACCGCAGGGGTAAAGGCTGCTTCATTCAAATTACCGGCTGCTTCAGCTTTCCAATCGGCCGGAGTGATCGCGTTGATCGTCTGCAAATGCGGAAATTGTTCGAACATCAGCGCGCGCAGTTGATCCAGCGTATCAAACGGCAACGGCTCACCCAACCGCTCGGACAATGCGCGGATAATCGCCCAATCTTCTTTGGCTTCGCCTGGCGGGAATGCCGCCCGATAAGCAAGCTGCGGGCGGCCTTCTGTATTCACATACAGGCCCGATTGCTCAGCATACGCAGCAGATGGTAAAATAACGTCAGCTCGGTGCGCGCCAGCATCACCGTGATGCCCTTGGTAGATCACGAAGGCCAAACCGAGCGTCTCCATGTCGATTTCGTCCGCGCCCAGCAGATAAACCACCTCCACTGCGCCGCTTGCGGCACCGACCAAGATACCGTCCGTATCGCGGCCCAACTCCCCAGCTTCGTTCTTTCCGGGCACGCATCCGATTTCCATACCACCAACGCGGGCCGCAGCCGTGTGAAGCAGGGAAAACTGTCCACCGATCCTTTGCGTGAGTGACATGGCAGCACCCAATACGGCTGCTCCATCATCGCGTGCCGTTGCCGAAACACCCAAAATGACCAAGGGGCGCTCTGCATTCGACAAAATATCTTTGTAGAAATTGCTATCCTCAATCGCATTTAGCGCTGTTGGACCATCGCCCAAATGATGGGTGTCGTAAGTAAGATCTGTCGCCTCGCCAATAAAACCGACTTCCGTTCCGGTCAGCCAAGCTTTGCGGATTCGGGCGTTGAGCACTGGCGCTTCTTTGCGCGGATTCGTGCCGATCAGCAAAATGGCATCTGCGTCTTCAATGCCTTCAATCGTTGAATTAAAAAGCCAAGCCGAACGATTATCAGCCGGCAGCTTCGCCCCATCTTGACGGCAGTCCAGATTTGTTGAGCCGACCTGCTGCATCAAAGCCTTAAGCGCGAAAAGAGCTTCCGTGGATACCAAATCACCGCCTAAAGCGGCGATTTTTTCAGGTGCGGTTGCCGTGACCTTATCACGGATCGCAGCAAATGCCTCGTCCCAAGTCACCGCAACGAGCTTCCCGTCCTTACGCACGTAAGGTTTATCAAGGCGTTGGCGTGCGAGGCCGTCACATGCAAAGCGGGTTTTGTCGGAAATCCACTCTTCATTCACACCGTCATGATTCAGTGGCATCACCCGCATGACTTCCGTGCCTTTAGCATCGATTCTGATGTTCGAGCCGAGTGCATCCATGACGTCAATCGTCTCGGTCTTCCGCAATTCCCAAGGGCGCGCGTTGAACGCATAGGGACGCGACGTGAGCGCACCAACAGGGCAAAGATCAATCACATTCCCTTGCATTTCCGAGGTTAGGGCCGCGTCCAGATAGCTGACAATCTCAGCATCTTCGCCGCGACCTGTGCAGCCCATCTCTGGCACACCCGCGACCTCGGTCGCGAAACGGACACAGCGGGTGCATTGGATACACCGCGTCATATGTGTTTTGATCAACGGCCCGAGATTGATCTCGTCCATCGCACGCTTAGCTTCGCGGAACCGGCTAAAATCAGCGCCATAAGCCATTGCCTGATCTTGCAAATCGCATTCGCCGCCCTGATCGCAGATCGGACAATCGAGCGGGTGATTGATGAGCAAGAATTCCATCACGCCTTCACGCGCTTTTTTCACCTGCTCGGAGTTTGTTTTAATTTCAGGAGGTTGCCCGTCTGGGCCGCCGCGTAGATCCTTCACCTGCATCGCACAGGAAGCCATCGGCTTTGGGGCACCTACCGCCTCAATGAGGCACATCCGGCAATTACCAGCAATCGAGAGGCGTTCATGATAGCAAAACCGCGGAATTTCCTTTCCTGCCTCTTCGCATGCCTGGAGCACAGTCAGATTGGGGTCCAACTCATACTCCGCCCCGTCAATCACCAGCTTGCGTAGATCGCTCATATCGGCCTCCAAAGTCCTGCGCCGGTTTTCAGCATAGTGCGCCGCAAAATGGAAGGGTTAGCATAGCCGAGGAAAGCGAAAACGGCACACGAGCTCCTAACCCCTCACGAACCTGTGCGCTTTAACGCCTCCGAGGGCGTTTTAACTCATGAGCTTCA
>CAZJWF010000099.1:0-5157 GCA_964549375.1 uncultured Neomegalonema sp. | reverse complement strand
GATAGCTGGATAGCCGTCCTCGTAATCGCGCGAACCTGATGAGGACTTGCCAGCCGTGATTGTGTGCCGGGTTTTTCGTTGCTGATGTCGCCGAAGCGCTTGCCGCACTTCGCGCAGGAAAGTCTGATCCTGTGCCGTATCAATGGACGTAAACGAAGCACTCGCGCAGCCATGACGATTGGGAGGCCAAATGGCCAACCAAGACGCTCAAAGTGGACTGATCCCTCGTGCGGAGCCGGTTTACGCCGGCTCAGTTTCGATCATGCCCTCTTCCGCCGCCAATTCGCGCATACGCTCGGACAGTTTCTCAAAAGCCCGAACTTCAATTTGGCGGATGCGCTCACGGCTGACATTATAGACCGATGACAGGTCTTCCAACGTAACCGGGTCTTCTTTCAATTTGCGCTCGGTCAAAATGTGCTGCTCACGTTCATTCAGCGCGTCCATTGCGCGAGTGAGCAAGTCCATCCGCTTAGCGTGTTCCTCGGTCTCAGCGTAAGAACCCGCCGTATCGACATCGTCATCCGGCAACCAATCCTGCCATTCAGCAATGCCATCGCCGTCGCCTTTGAGCGGCGCATTCAAAGAAGCGTCGCCGCCGCCGCCCATGCGACGGTTCATCGAGACGACATCATCTTCAGAAACTGAAAGCTGTTTGGCGATAGTTTTCACATTCTCTGGGCGCAGATCGCCCTCCTCCAAAGCACCAATCCGATTTTTGGCGCGGCGGAGATTGAAGAACAGCTTTTTTTGGCTCGCGGTCGTTCCCATTTTCACGAGCGACCAAGAACGCAAGATGTATTCTTGGATAGACGCCCGAATCCACCACATGGCGTAGGTGGCCAAACGGAACCCCTTATCAGGATCAAATCGTTTTACCGCCTGCATCAGACCAACATTTGCCTCAGAGACGACTTCAGAAATAGGCAAACCGTAACCGCGGTAACCCATTGCGATCTTAGCAGCAAGGCGCAGGTGTGATGTCACCATAAGGTGTGCGGCCTCGGTATCTCCACGTTCGATCCAATCTCTCGCAAGCTGAAATTCCTGGTCCTTCTCAAGCATTGGAAATTTCCGGATCTCAGAAAGATACCGGCTCAGGCCGTTTTCAGAATTAAGAGCTGGGACGTTACCAGTGGCGACTGCCATTCAATTCTCTCCAAAGTTGTTATCGTTGACGACCTAGTACATTACGTTTTGGTCAACATTGTGACTGTTACGCTTAAACCCAAGGATTCCGGCGCGAAGTCATGATAAATATAGATACAGTTTTGAGGAGATGAAGGTGGCAAAAGCCCTTTGACGCTGAATAAACAGAAAACTGCACTTTGCGAAATTAATCAGCAAAGCAGCGCGATTTGAGGATTGCGTTTGGCGCAAATCGCATGTGTCGATCTACCATCATCCTTCATCGGGCAGGAATCTGAAATGCCCGACAATTTTTGCATCAAACAAGCGGTCTTCCACCCGTGTTCCGGCACCAACATTGTGGATCAGCAAAGGCCGTTGCCCGTCATGGCTGGCGTAATGCGAAACGATGCCAATATGCGGCAAGTTGCGAGGAAGCCTTTGCGAAACCAAATCACCGGGACGGAAGTCAGAACCTCTTCTCCCGATCTGCAGACTCGCGTTCTGACGTACAAAGAACCGTTCCAAATTCAACACACGGCGATGGTCGATATTCTTATCCGGTCCTTTTAGCCCCCAAATTTGAGGATATTCTCTAAACGCTTGCGACATATCTTCATGAATGATCCTCTGGAGATCGAGGCCAAACGCATCGCGGTAGGCGCGGATCAGGACGTCCGTGCAAACACCCCGTTGCAGAGGAATGTCACCCATTGGGTATTTTAACGGTATGTATGAGCCATCGTACTGGACAGTACGTCCAACCTGAGCCTCAGCCGCTGCGATTAATCGTGCAGCTACCTCTGACACCTCGGAAAACGGCCTCGGCGAAAACAGCCGCGCACCCGTCTGAGCAATACCTTGAGAGGTCGAGCCAACGCCGATCACTGCCGCGCCAATGCATGATTTCAACATCTCGCGTCGTGAAATCATCACAACCTCCAAAGGATTTAGGACACTTAGCAATATTATGCATTCAAAAAAATATATACCATATTGTTTTAAAATTACAATTTTGAATTTTTGATATCAATTATTGCCCTCACTGCCTTTAGAATCCAACGCAGTAACCAGTGAACTAATGTCACCAGGAAGGTCACTTTCAAACCGCAAGCCGTCTCCGGTTACCGGATGAATAAAACCTAGAGTTTGCGCGTGGAGCGCTTGGCGGTGAAACCCTGACAATGCTTGGCGGATCGTATCATCAAGGTGCATCGGTGGCGTGCGTTGACGACCATAGGTCTGATCACCCACGAGCGGGAAGCCGAGATGGGTTAGATGAACTCTGATTTGGTGCGTCCGCCCTGTCTCCAAGCGGCACTCGACCAACGAACATGGGCCAAGATACGCAATCCGCCGGAAGCGCGTGACCGCATGACGACCATCATTGACATTTACAGCCATCTTCTTTCGGTCTGACCGTGAACGACCAATCGTGGTCTCGACCCGCACCCAACCCGGCTCGAACGACACCGCCGGAAGGCCCGCCATCCGTGCATCCGAGCGATCTGGCCGACCCCAAACTAATGCCACGTAACTGCGCTCTAAGTCATGGGCGGCAAATTGTGCTGCCAAGCCCTGATGAGCGCTATCTGACTTTGCCACAACCAAGAGGCCGGATGTGTCCTTGTCGATCCGGTGAACGATCCCCGGACGTTTCTCACCGCCAATACCTGACAGGCTGTCCCCACAATGCCAGAGCAGCGCGTTTACGAGCGTCCCCGTGTAAGCGCCCGGTGCTGGGTGAACCACCATGCCGACGGGTTTGTTTACAACTATCAAGTGGTCATCTTCGAAGACGACATCGAGGGGAATATTCTCGGGTTCTGGTTTTGCAGGAGCGGGTGGTGGAACGGCGATGCGATACAACTCGCCGCCCTTGACTTTACCGGAGGCGTCCGTGACCGTCCCGGCAGGTTCAGAAAGACGTCGAACGGCTCCGCCCTCGATAAGGGCCCGGACACGAGATCGGCTGAGTCCCGGGGTATCAGCGATTTCGGTCAGGGCTTTATCAAGCCGAGTACCCTTCGCCGTCATCGGCAAGATAACCTCAATCGGAGCGTCTGCATCTGTCATGGAACGCGACTTACACCAATCGAACACCGCTCGCGACCGCGAAGAAGATGCTCCTGAACCGCCTCAGATCAGGCGGTTTCGTCGTCTTGTAAGTTTTACAATGGTCACAATGATGATTGGAATGCTCGGAATCATGGGGGCTCTAGTCTGGAAATTGATACAGTCCCCCGCTACTGTGACTCAGTCGGTTATGCGAGGAAATCTAGAGATCCCCGCTGGATTCGACCTCATCGCTGTATCACGCTCCCAATCGAGCCTATTCCTCATCCTGCAAAGAACCGAAACCGGAGAACGCAGACTTCTGGAGCGGAATACCGAAACCAATCAGTTGGTGGGTCGATACGATCTCCTAGAAATCGAACCATAGGGATCGTTCGCTAATTGTTCACTCGTCGTTTTAGGCTAGTCAGTAAAGGCTATTGCACTTTTGGTCGATAAAGACCTTTTTTATACAGGGAATAAGGTGAGGATTAGGAGAACATAATCGTGCAATGCGAACAATTGCAACACATAATTGTGTTGCTCGAAGAAGAGGCGCGTTCTTCGGGCTATGAATATTCAGCTGACTTTTTGAAAATTGCTGCGAGTTCATTACAGAAGGAAATCTCGCTTTCAGACGATAGCGTGCTTTCGGAAAATTCTTTGCTCGAAAGTCGGCATTCTATGCAGTAACGTTTCTCTATGGCAGGGGGAACGACGGCACTCGAAATACTGGACAAGCTCAGGGAAGCGCAAAATTCTGACGATTTGTCTGCTATATTTGATGCAATAAAAGCAACATACGGAGTAGACAACCTCGTCTACCACGCCGTCAATGTTCGCGGGTTGACGAAGGATGGGGCTTTCCTGCGGCTTACCTACGATGACGAATGGATCAATCGTTACTACACGCAAGATTATTTTTCTATTGATCCGGTCGTTGAAGAAGGTACCCGCGCTTTCATGCCATTCAACTGGTCTGCTCTGGACTGGTCGGGAAAAAAGCGTGCTGAATTTGCTGAGGATGCAACAGGCCACTCGGTTGGCATCTCAGGGCTGACGGTTCCGATCCGAGGGCCGGACGGGCAGCACGCTCTGTTTTCGTTATCGAGCAGCAGATCAGAAAAGTCATGGGAACGTCAATTATCCGAGCAGATGCCAGAGCTTCATACAATCGCGCATCACTTGCACGAAGCCACTGTGCGTATTGAAGGCGTTCGTAAACCGCTAGAGGTTGTAAGTCTTTCTGTCCGCGAACGTGATGTCTTGCAATGGGCCGCAGCCGGAAAAACAACGGACGAAATCGCGACGATTTTGGGGATCGCCGAACGAACCGTGCGAGTCTATCTCGACACGGCTCGGCATAAGCTGGGGGCTTCGAACCGAACCCATGCCGTTGCACGCGCGTTGGGCACCGGCCTTATCCATCCGCCGGATTAATTCCTTTCCGAAAATCAAGAGCTGGGAAAGCCGATTCCGTGTGGAGTCGGTCTGTCCGTCGATCCCACTACATTGAAAACACGACCAGTTCGCAATCAAGTGTTAATTGCAACCAATAGTTGGTTGTATAATAATTTACCCGCAATTTATAAGTGTCTCACAAGCAATGTCGCTGACAACTGTCGTGAGGCTGCAATGGAAATCAAACTTGTTACGGGAATGGATCTTGAGTCTCATGAAGCGTTACTCGATGAGATGTTCCGCGCTAGAAAGCGGCTTTTTGCTGATCGCCTCGGTTGGGATGTAAATGTTGATGAACGAGGCTGGGAAACCGACGAATATGACCCGCTTCACCCTCTCTACTTAATTGCCACCGATAAACGAGGATCACATTTAGGCTCGCTGCGCCTTTTACCGACCACCGGTGACACGATGCTGCGAGATGTTTTCGCATCCGTATTTGACGATACTGTCATTGAAAGCCCTCTGATCTGGGAATGCACCCGGTTTTGCATCGAAGGCGGAAAATCTGAC